>DATKNV010000013.1:0-135447 GCA_035541215.1 Allostellaceae bacterium
GGGATGGCCGAAGGCCCAACCGGCTTCTACGTCAGCGGAAGCGCCGAGACGGGCAAGAGAGCGGCAGCCAAGAAATCGAGCGATGTCGCGTGATGCCCAGCGAGCCGGTCCCTAGCCGCCGCGCCCTGACCAACCTCTCACAATCGGTGAATGAACGTCGTTCGCTCCAGCAGTTCCTCTCTCGAGCGCATTGCCTTGATTACTGCGTCCGCGATGCGTTCCCATACCTCGACTTTGCGAGACTCGCCGCGCTCGCGCGCCTTCAGGGCTTGCAGCGAGGCATGACTGGCGGCCCGCTCGCCGTAGTGGGCGATCAACACCTCTGCGATCTCCCGGACGCTGGCGTCGTGCTTGGATTCCAGGAGGTGGGCCGCGCCGTCGGTGCCTCGGCGCAGCGTGCGTCTCTCGCCCTGCCCGCCATTCAGCGTCGAGCCATGGACGTAGAAGCCGCCCGGTCCTTCGGCCTTGCCGGGCTTCGCGATGAACAGGATTCGCTTGTCCGCCAACAGTGCATTCACCTCGGCCCAGGTGGAGGCCTCTCCAATGGGCCGATCGTTCAAATAAACGACCTTGCGCTGCATAGCGGAATCCTCGGCAACGGATGTCCCGCAATTTCCGAAGCTCAAGTCTGCTACCCGACGACTCGGATCCTGGGCAAGCCCATTCTCGCCGGCAAGCCGGCTGTGGCGCGGCCGGCACGAAACGCGCGCCCGCGCGGACGCCGGGCGGGCCTGGACGGCCAACCATGATTGCTCAGGGTCGTCTCGTCTCGAAGGAGCCGGTCTCGCGGTCATCGGCGGATGAAATCGCGATTGCGGGCAAGCCCCCGAGCGGCGGGACGGATTGGCCGCATCGTTCCGAAGAGTGATGCCTGGCCCGAGCCCGCTGAAGTAACGTAGGGTCGGGCCGCGGCACCAAGGCGCAATTTGGAGGGGAAAGAGGCCGTCGTGTTATTGGGTGAAATGCTGGGTCGAACCGCCGCACGATTTCCGGATCGCATCGCGGTGGTCTGTGGGACGGATGCAATCAGCTTTGCCGAGCTCGACCGCCAGGCCTGCCGCTTCGCGAATGCTCTCTCGAGCCGAGGAATTACGGCGCGCAGCCTCATCGGGATTCTATGCCGCAACAGCGCGGAGTATGCGATCGCGCATTTCGGCACGGCGCGCGCCGGCTGCATCTCGGTGCACCTGTCGACCCGCTACGCGGCTGCCGAGCTGCGCTACACCCTGCGCAAGACCGATTGCGCGGCGCTCGTTGTCGATCCGGCATTCATCGGCCTCTATCGAGCCGTGGAGGAAGCGCTACCGTCAAAGCCGCTGCTCATCGTCACGGCAGGGACGGCGCCGGCGGCTGCGGTCGGCTTCGCCGACTTCCTGGCCGGACAGCCTGCCGCCGCGCCGCGTCACGGTGTCGGGCCGTCCGACCCGGCATGCATCAACTTCACCAGCGGCACGACCGGCGATCCCAAGGGCGCGGTCGCCTCGCACCGGGCACGCGTGATTTCGGCAGAAGTGGCGGCCGTCGATTTCTCCCTGAGCGGTCGGGATACGATCGCCGTCGCGTCTCCCCTCTATCATGCCGCGGGAATCTTCACCTGGTTTCAGGCGGCCGTCCTCGCGGGCGCCGCGAGCGTGCTGTTGCCGGCATGGGACGTGCCCACTCTCGTCGACGTCATCGCGCGTCACCGCGTGACGGGCGCGTTCATGGTGCCGGCGCAGCTTGCAATGCTGCTCGGCGATCCCTCCTTCGACCGGTCGAGGCTCGAGAGCTTGCGCATCATCGTCTATGGCGGCGCGCCCGCGAAGCCGGAGCTCATCGACCGCGCGGCCGCGGCATTGCCTTGGGTCGCATTCGTCCAGAACTATGGGCAGACCGAAATGGGGCCGCTCTTCAGCATGCTGCCGAGCGATCGCGCGGCCTCGCCGGCGGCGATTGGGCGCCCCAATCCCCACATCGAGATCGCTCTCTTCGCCGAGCCCGGCCGACGCGCCGCCCCCGGCGAGATCGGGGAGATCGCCTCGCGCGGCCCGCACGTCATGTCGGAGTATTACCGGGACCCCCAGCAGACCGCGTCGTTCTTCAAGGGCGGCGACGACTGGGGCTGGACCGGCGACCTCGGCACGATGGACACGCAAGGCTTCATTACGCTGGTCGGCCGAAGCAAGGACACGATCATATCCGGAGGCGTCAACATCTATCCCGCCGAGATCGAGCGCGTCCTTCTCGAGCACGACGCCGTCCGCGAATGCGCGGCGTTCGGCATTCCCGACGATACCTGGGGCGAGCTGCCGGCCGCGGAAGTCGTTCTCCAGGCGGGGAGCGAGATCGGCGCCGAGGCGCTCAGCGACTTCTGCCTCTCGCGCATCGCCCGGTTCAAGCGCCCGCGGCTGATCCGGATCGTCGAGGCCCTCCCCTACTCGCCCTCGGGAAAGCTCGATCGCCGCCAGGTCCGCGAGCGCAACCGCGGCGCGGCGGTCGCGCGTCAGGCCTGAATTCCGGGCCTTTGCCTCAGCCGAAGCGCGCGCGTAGCCAATCGCGGATCAAGCGGCCGGCGATGTCTCGGCCGGGCGGCTCGCCCGGCGCCAGGGGCCGGCCGTAGTGATCGCCGCGCACGACCTCGTGCTGCTTGTCGCGGGTGCCGAGGGCCGCGAAGATCTCGCGGACATCCGAGGGAAACACGGTGCTGTCGCCGGAGTACTCGATCAGCAGTACGGGCTGCGTCACCGCCGAACCGGTCTTGCGAATCGCAGCGTTGGACGACAGGCCCGACCAGGTCGAAAGCCAGGCCTCGGGCGTGCAGAGCCGGCCGAAGCCGACAGGCGCATAGTTCGAGACGAGCGGCTGCTGTCCCCAGACCGAGCCATACTCGCGCTCTGACGGATCGAGGCTGAGATCGAAGCAGCGGAGATCGGCATCCGTCCGCCAGACCGTCATCACCGAGAAGGGAATGCGCGCGGCCGCGCCGCTCTCCTTGGCGCGGAGTCGCCCTTCCGCGCGCACGGCGATGAGCTCGCGCGCCCGCGCGTCCAGGCGCTCGACGCGTGCGCGCTGCGCCGTCCGATACCGCCTTTGGAACGCCTCGGAGTAGCGCGCGGCTTGCGGCGGATCGGCGAAGCCGTTGCTCCGCGAAAACGGATCGAGGGCGGCATCGACCGACAATGGATCGGTCTCATCCGCGACGGAGGGGTCGATGCAATTCAACAGCACCAGCCCCTGGCCCGGATGCGGCGCCAGATAGATCACGGCATCGGCCGCGGGCATCGTCGTCGCCCCGAGCCGAACCGGACGGCCGCCGGGAGTGCGGTCGAGGCGACGGTCGGGCGCCAGCGAGGATTGCTGCACATAGAACGTATAGAGGCTCGCGCCGCCGGAATTGCCGAGCAGCACGATCTTCTTGAAGCCCGCCGCGTGGAGATGATTGAGGCCGGCCGCGACGTCCAGCAGGATCGTCTCGTGCTCCAGGGTGAGATCGTTCCCGACGGTGCGCGATTGCTGTGTCCATACCGCGAATCCCGCGGCGAGCAGATCCGGCACGAGATAGTGAGACGCCATGCTCTCGCGCGGATGCATGATCGCGACGACGCGGTCCGTCGCGCCCGTCGAATAGAGAAACCCCACGGTCGCCGCGCCGTCATCCGTCCGAAGCGGAACGGGGAGGCAGCGCGCGCCCTCGGGCAGACGGCGCGGATGCCAATCGATCCGGTAGAGGGTTTTCACGTTGGCATTCGCCCGTGACGAGGTCTCGGCCATGGGACGTCCCCATCCCGTTGTAGTTTACGCTCGCGCTCGCCGCGATCCCGCGCTCAAATCTGTTGACCGCGGGATCGCGAATTCGATTAGGTACCGATAACATTGGGGCGACAAATGGTCTATCCGGGGCGCCGTGGCGGTGCTGCCTGGAATCGGGAAGGTGCGATGTCCGGCGAGCCCTTTATCGTCAGAAAAATCGAGGAGCTCCGCGTGGCGCCGGAGGAGTATCGCGTCGCTTGCGAGAAGATCGTCATCAGCCATGCGATCAGCGAGCTCCATGGCGTCAGGGTCTATGACGAGCCCGCGATCGGCCTCGCGTCGACGGCCTGCGCGAAGTGGCTGACGCTGTGCGTCGTCATGGAGGAGTACGGCCACCACGTTCGCTTCTTCGACCTCGGCCGGAAGATGGGGATCGAAGAGCGGCGGACGGTCGAAAGCCTGGGGCTCAGCGTTCCCGAGCTTGCGACGGTGGATGCATAGCTCGACGGAAGCATCACAGCGGGGAAATTCACATGGCGAATGAATCCTTACCCGGTCCGAGCGGCCCGCGCCTCGCAGGCGTGGACCATGTCGCGTTTGCCACCTGGAAGCCCGTGGAGACCGTCAACTTCTATCGCGACGTCATGGGGCTCAGGCTGATTCATGCCATCAGCGCCAAGGGCTGGGGACGGACGGATCATCCGGATTTCCTCCACTTCTTCTTCGACACCGGCCAAGGCAGCACGATCGCGTTCTTCTATTACGTCGGCACGAAGCCGCGCGAGGACATGGCGGGGCCCAGAGGATATCTCGGCATGGCGCGGCACCTCGCCTGGATCGCCGAGAGCGAGGCGGATCTGCTGGCTTGGCACCGCCGCCTCGAGACGCAGGGCGTATCCGTGAGCGAGGTCGTCGAGCACGAGGCGCTCAAATCCATCTACTTTCGCGACCCGAACGGCTATCCGCTGGAGATCACCTGGAAGGCCCGGACCTTGACCGCCGCGGATGCAGAGGACGCCGCGCTGACGATCGCGGCGATGATCGATACCTTCGGCGGCGGATCGGGCGAGCGGACCATCGAGGACATGTGGCGCCGCAAGGGCGAGAAGGTGCGGGCGCAGGCCGCGCAGGCAAAATAGGAGGCGCGCCGATGCCCGCCCTCTACGTCCTGAAGGTTCCGGAGTTTCGCCCGCTCATCGCCTGCGCAGAGCGGGACCCGAGGTTGAGGACGACCGACTGCGGCAACTACGTCCGCATCGACGGCGACCCCGAGCTGACCATCGCGCGCAGCGCGACGGGCATGGGCGAGGCCCTCTGGTTCGGGTCGCTCGTCGGCGGAATCGAGGGCCGCATCTCGGAATTCGATGCCGAGGTCATCCGCCTGCGCGCCGATGACGCGGGTGTCCCGACCGGCGACGAATGAATCACGGGCGAGGATTTTCCACACGGTCGGAACGAGCGAGCCCGTCCCTTATGGCGAGGTGGAGGAAAACCTCTCCCGCCCGGAGGAATCCGGGCGACAACTCGCGTGCTCGTCGCGCGCCGCGTCAGCTCCGCAGCAGCCGCCCGTAGCCCGCGACCGCGGCGTTGCAGCCCGCGAGGCGGAGACAGTCCCAGGCGAGCGCCTGGTTGCTGGTGACGACGGGCTTGCCGGTCGCCTGCTCGATGCGCTCGATCACCGGGGAGCAGCGGAGCGCGGTGCAGGAGATGAACAGCGCCTCTACGGGGCGACGGCCGAGCGCGACGCCCGCGCGATAGATCGCCTCGGGCGGCACGCGCGCGATCGCGGGATCGTTGGGCTGCTTGAAGCTCGCGCGCTCCGCGATCTCGAAGCCCTGCCCCTCGACGTAGTCCGCGACGACGCGGTTGACCGCGTCCGGATAGGGTGTCAGCAGGGCGATCCGCCGCGCGCCGAAAGCCTTGAGCCCCTTGAGCGCGGCGCTCACGGGATCGGTCACGGGAATGCCCGGCCGCGACCGGTGCACCGCCGCCGCTACGCGCTCGGGCCCGATCGCCATCGAGCCGGAGGTGCAGCCGAAGGCCATGACGTCGAGCCGATCGTTCGGCACGATGAGCCCGCTGGCGTTCGGAATATCCGCTTCCATGTCGCGCAGCCCCTGCGGCGAGAGCGCCAGCACGAGGGGAATGCGGCTCGCGAATACCGCGGCGCCCTCGACGCTCGCGAGGAAGGTGCGCAGCTCTCCCTCGATCACGACGTCGTTGCCGAGCGTGATGAGGCCGATCGCCACCGTTGCCGCCGGGCCCTCGTCCGGCGTCGACGGCATGGTCTCCCAGGACTGCAAGGTCTCGACCGTCGTCGGCATGTCTCTCTCCCTTCGTGGAGGATCCGCCAAACAGTAAACACCGTGGCGCCAAGACGGCAAGGCAGCAGCGCTGCCGCTTCAACGGAGCGCGCCCGCGCGCCGGGGGCAAGGCGGCGATCGATGTACCACGCCCCGCCGAGCCGCAAGTTAACCAATCCTTGCGGACGCGAGTGGATTATGATGGCGAACTTGACATTAATCGCGGGAGCGTCGGCATTGCACAGCGAAACACAGGCGCGGCCATGCGATGGATCGTCGCGGGCTCACGGCGTGACCCCGGCGTCGCGCCTGAATTGATCACGGAATGACCGCAATCGCAGGTCTCTGGCAGATCGACCGGCGGCCGGAGGCGGCCGACGGTTGCGCTCGGATGCTCGCCGCGCAGCAGCTTTACGGTCCGCATGGAGCCGCGCAATGGTCCGGCGGCGATATCGCGGTCGGCCGGCGGCTCTTCCAGCTCCTGCCGGAGGACCTCCTCGACCGGCAGCCCCTGAGCAGCAGCGATGGCCGCTTCGTCCTCGTCGCCGATGTGCGTCTCGACAACCGCGAGGAGCTCTTCGGAGCATTGAACATCGCAGCCCCGCATGCGGCGCAGATGAGCGACGCCGCGCTTCTGCTCGCAGCCATCGAGCGATGGGACGAATCCAGCCTGGACCGCGTCGTCGGCGACTATGCCTTCGCGCTCTGGGAAGGGGCACGGCGGCGCCTGCGCCTGGCGCGCGATCCTCTCGGCGAGCGGCCTCTGCATTACCACTCCGGCAAGGGCTTCTTCGCATTCGCGAGCATGCCGAAGGGCCTTCACGCGCTCGCGGAGGTCCCGGTCGAAGCGGACGAGGATTGGATCGCGGAATTCCTCGCTCTCTTGCCTCTGCAGGGCTCACGCACGTGCTTCCGCCGCATCGAAAGAGTGCAGCCCGGCCACATCGTCACGATCGGCGAAAACGCGGTCGCGACACGGCGGTTCTGGCAGCCGAGACCCCGGCCGCTCGGCTATCGCAGGCACGAAGACTATGTCGAAAGGCTCCGCGAGCTGCTCGATGAGGCGGTGCGGTGCCGGCTGCGCGGGACGCAAGACGTCGGCGCTCATCTCAGCGGCGGCCTTGACAGCTCGGCCGTCACGACGACGGCCGCGAAGCTGCTGGCAGCATCCGGCCGCCGCGTCGTTGCGTTCACGGGCGTGCCGCGCGCCGGCTACGAGGGACCCAGCCCCTCCGGACGAATCATCGACGAGTACGACCAAGCCGCCGCAACTGCGGCCATGTACCCGAATATAGACCACGTGCCGGTCCGGAACCCGGATGGTTCTCCGCTCGATTACCTCGATCGCAATCTGCTGCTTTTCGACCAACCAAGCCCGGCGATTTCAAATTCGGGGCTGTTCCAGGCCATCAACGATGCCGCGCGCGCGCGAAAGCTCTCGGTCATGCTCACCGGGGCGTACGGGAACCGCGGATTCAGCTACCGCGGCGTGACAGCGTTGCCGGAGCTCGTCAGGAAAGGGCATGGCGTCCGATGGTGGCGCACCGCAAACGCGCTCGTTCGGAACAGCGGCTGGAGCTGGCCGCACGCGATCGCGCAGACGCTGGGCGCGTGGTTTCCGGCCGGCGCGTGGCTGTGGCTGCTGCGGACGCGGCGCGGTCAGCATTGCGACCTCCGGGACTACTGTGCCATACGCGCCGATCGCGTCGCCGAGCTCGATTTGCCCCGCCGCGCCCGAAAGCGACGGTGGGATCTGGCGTTCCGGCCGCTCAGTGACGGATACGCCGAGCGGCTGCTGTGGCTCGGGGAAGCCGACGGCGGCTGCTACTACAAGGGCACCTTGGCGGGATCGCAGATCGACGAACGCAATCCGCTGGCCGACCGGCGCCTTCTGGAGTTCTGCATTGCGGTGCCGACCGAGGAATTCGTCGCCGGCGGAATGCCGAGAGCGCTCGCGCGGCACGCCCTCGCCGACCGAGCGCCGCGATCCGTGACGGCTACGCTGGGGCGAGGATTGCAGAGCGCCGATTGGCACGTGCAACTGACCGCGGCCCGCCCGCAGCTCGCCTCCGAGCTGAAGCGGCTCCAGGCGTACCCCACGGTCGCGAGGTTGCTGGACATGGAGCGCCTTCAGCACCTCATCGACGACTGGCCCGCGGGAGGCTGGGAAAGAGGAGATATCGTCGCGCAATACCGGACGTCCCTATTGTGCTCCGTCGCCGCCGGTCACTTCCTCCGCCGGGCCGCGGGCGGCAACTCCTGAGCCCGGTTGCGCATTCGACCGGCCACCTATCCGTGTTAGGTTGATGCTTCAAGCCGCGCAATGTCGTCGCGGCGTCCGCACGACCCTCAGGAGCCCGGCTACGGAGCCGAATCGGGCTCCGCCGGGCGCGGGAGAATAGGAATGATTTGCGATCTTCCCTCTTTGCTTCAGCCGGCCGGCGAAGAGAAGTTCCTCGAGCATTTCATCGAGAAAAAAAGGCTGCACGTCCGGGCGAGCGATCCGCAGCGGGCGGCGAGCCTCCTGCCCTGGACGACGGTCAACCACCTCATCGAATGCGACGTGCTTCCGCCCGACCGCATGCGAGTAATACGGGCGAACATTGATGTCGCGACCCTGATGTATCGCCGGCGCGACGAGCACAGGCATCTTCGCGCGGGCGCGCTGCAGCAGCTCCTTGCGCAGGGAGCCAGCGTGATTATCAACGACGTCAGCGATCTCGTGCCGGAGATCGGGCGATTGAGCGACAACATCGAGCGCCGGCTCGCGCATCGCGTCGGCGTCAACGCCTATCTCAGCTTCGGCCGCGGCAGCGCCTTCAAGGCGCATTTCGACTACCATGACGTGATCGTCCTGCAAATTCACGGCCGCAAGCGCTGGCGGAGCCTCGGGACGCCCTTCCCCTTCCCCGTCGAGCAGCCCGGCGGGGAGCCGAGCAAGGAAGCGCCGACCGAAACCGTCTGGGAGGACGTGCTCGAGCCCGGCGACGTTCTCTACCTGCCGCGCGGCGAAGTTCACGAGGCGGCCGTCGAGGGACCTCGTTCGGTGCACCTCACGATCGGCGTTCATGTTCGGCACGGGATCCACTTTCTCGAGTGGCTCGGCAAGCGGGCCGCGCTCGACCCGCAGCTTCGCATGGACCTCACGCGAGTGGCCGGCGAGGAAGCCCTGCGACGTCACGAGGCGCTGCTGAAGCAGCGGCTCCATGCGCTCATCGATGGATCGAGCGTCGAGCAGTTTCTCGATGCCGAGGACATCGAGCGGCGCCCGCGCGTGTTGCTCAATATCGGCCTCGATGACCTCCCGGACGACGATACGCTCATTCTGCCGGCTCCGCGGCGCCACCTCTCGCATTCGGCCGATGGCGACCCGGAGCGGCCGATCACCATCGGCGACGAACGGTACTCGCTTTCCACGCCTGCACGGCAGGCTTTGAGCCTGCTGCTTGCCAATAACGGCCTGACGTTCAACGAGCTTAGGGGCGCACTGGCCGCCCAAATGAATCTCGACCTCCTCCGCGAGGCCGTTCGCGAACTCGCGAGGAACGGGCTTGTCGGGCTCAATTCGGTCAAATCGCTTTGACGCTCTCGCGGCGGACCGAGAGCTTTCCTGCCGGAGAAAACGGCAGAGCAAATCGGCTTCCTCTCGACGGACCTTGTCGCCGCAGCGGGGTGCGGCACTCGCAGCCGTTTATCGAGGCTCGCTCAACAGCGTCGAATTTCTCTTGCGCGGGTTACGACGAGACGCCAGAGCGAGACACGCAAGCGCCGCGCCCATCAGGATAAAAGACGATGGCTCCGGCACCGTTAGAATCAGCTGGGTGTTTCCATCACCGGGAGTGGGAATAGGTACATAATCGGGAGGCACGGCCGGCGTTCCGGAATAGGCAAAGACATAGCGCTCATAGCCGCTGGTATCGGGCACACCGGGCAAGCTGCCGCCAAACGCGATCAGCCCACCGACCGCCGCATTCAAGTCCGCGATTCCGGTGCTGTTCAAGATGATATCGATGAACGAGCCGTCATTCGCGGCCGTCACCGTAAAACTGCCGACAACCGGGCCGGACGCGAGTCCGTCATAGGCATTCGGCACTGTGCCGCCGCCGTTCAGCGTCGTGACGGCGCTGCCATAGCCATAAACGTAGATCTGCAGGAGCTCGCTATCCGAACCGGGCAACGTCGCGAAGCCGGAGGCTGGCTCCCAAAGATGTAGCGTAGCGCTCGTTATGGTTCCGCTGACCCCCGAGAGGTCAAAACTAAAGAAATCGTGGTGCCCAGTTGTGGTTCCGCCATCTGGCCTCACGTTGGTCCCGACGATCTGGCCCGTAATGTAATTATCGTTCGTTGGATCGTAGAAATTGTCGTCCTCGTAATAACCGCGCTGAATGGTGTCGAGGACCATCGCACCGGCCGAAGGCGCCGAGACCACAGCAAAAAACGCAGCGCATAAAATCGTCCGCCAACGCATTACTTCGTCCCCAATAAGACGGTGCAATGTTTAAATATTTTTGCATAATTCCCACCGCGATTCATGCACCATTCGTGGAGTTCTTCTGTTCCCCAGGCGTTGTCCGGAATAGGGACCGCGATATATAAGATGGGTTTAGACGATTAATCATTAACGGCGCTCTGCCAGAGAGCACGCTTGAATTCGTGTGGAAAACCGGACCTTTCTTCCATCTCCTTGCGTTTCTCTTCACCGAATTTGGGAACCCTGCCGCCGATGATCGGCACCGACATTCCCTGTTACGTCCGACGCACAATCTCGAGCCCCGGACGTTGGGAGCGAGTTTAGACGATTGCTGCGCATCTCCCCGCGCCGTTATGCTATTTTTACTGTGTGCGTGGCAGGTTTTCGCTGGGGATTCCCTCATGGAGATGCTCACCGATGCAGTCCGGTAATTCGACCGAGAATCGTCGGGGAACGACGCCGGTTGACGATGTGTCGCGGCCGCCCGCGCGCAAGCCGTGGCATGCGCCCGTACTCAAAGAGCTCGACATCGCCCTGACCGCCGATGATCGAGGGCACCAACCTCACGACGGCAAAGCGGGCAACGACAAAGATCACTCCTGAGTCCCGTGACCGGCCGGCCATGGGCTGTGTGCCGTTGCGGATCGGTCCTCAAGTGCGCACGACATCGGACTCGACGAGCGCGGCCAGCTCGTCGACCCGCGTCACGCCGGAGCGGCGGAACAGACGGCGGACCTCGAGGCCCGACAGAGCTTCCCCGAGCTTTCTGAACAGGGCGGGCTTGCTGTAGAGAATTCGAGCGATCTCGGAGCGGTATATTTCGGCGCCCAGGCGCTCGAAAACCTCGATCCCGCGGACGTCCGCGATTCTCTCGGGGGTCGCGCGCGGCGCGTCCTCCATCAGGTAGACGCGCCGCAGCCGAATGGGGGTCGCATCGAACGCGGCGGGTGCCGCGAGAAGATACTTGCCCTCGCCGAACCCGAGCCGAGGGAGCCCCTCCGATGCGATGCCAAGCGCCTTGAGACTGGCCGATCCGAGCTTCAGAGTGGGAAAGGTCGGCAGCGCCCTGGATTCGTCGTCCGCGCGAAGAACGGGACAGATGTCGTCGGTGACGAGAGCGTGACCGCGCCGGATCAGAGCCGCGGCAAGCGTCGATTTACCCGCTCCGGCAGTGCCCGCAATGGCGATCGCATGGGAGCCGATCCGGACGGCGCTCGCGTGCAGCGGCAGCGTCCCCCGGAGATAGCAAAGAAGCCCGAGAATCGGGCCTAGCAGGAATACCCGCCATTCCGGCGCTTCCGCGGGCAGGCGAGAGTCCACGATGACGGTCTCGGCCGTGACCAGGAAGCGCGCGTGCGGCCGAGCGTCGTAAAGTATCGCGCCGCCGGGCATCGCTTCGATACGGCGCGGAGAAGCCGCATTCGTCGCGTCCGGCCCGACGACGGACCCTCGGCGGATTTCTATATCGGGCGCCCGGTCCGGCCCCTCCCAAGGCACGGCCTCGGGCAAAGGGAGATCGGAACGGACTCGCCAGGTGCAAAGCGTGCGATCAATCATTGCACTGTGGCGCGGCCGCAGCCCCGATCACGCCCTGAACGCCGCGATGGGTGTGAATTCGGCGGCGGTCTCGGTCCCGATCACGTCGATGTCGCCGCAGCGCAGCCAGGCGTGAGCGGCGAGCCCAACGGCGCCTTCCGGCCGCGCTCCGAGCTCGAGCACCGAAGGCAAGCCGAGGCGCCGCAGCATCATGCGGCCCGCAATCGCGCGCACCAGACAGCTCGACGTCCAGGGCAAGCGGTTGGCGGCCCGCAGGAGCGCACGGCCCACGCCGAGTGCCGCCTCACGCTCGGCAGGGCCCAGCGCGATTTCAGGCCGGTCGAGCTGCGACGCGGTTCGGCCGATCAAGGGAGCGATGGTCCGGAACGGCAGCAGCAGCATGGCGCGCGCGAGGCCGAGGGAAAGGACGGCCTCAAGGAGCGCTCTACGCTCCGCTGGCGTAAGGGCCGAGAATTTCTTCAGCAGCGTCATGCCGACGACCTTCAACGATGATCCGCAGCAGCCGGGCCCGGCGAACGGAACATTGAACCCTTCCCATGGTTAACAATTTCCGCGGCGGCGCCGCCCCACGCATTTCTCTTGCGGCCCTTGAGCCCTCCCGGCGGGCGGGAGTAGGTGGAGCCGGACCGCAGCACTCTCGGCGCGTCGGGCTCGGAGCCGACCTTATCAGGCCGGCCCTGGGCGGTCGAGCAAGCCGCGCCGCACCCGGCCGGAAAGCAGCCAGACTCGGATCCTCTATAATTAATACGCCTCCGGCGCTCGCCGGCGCGAACGAACACAGATAGCGGACGATCGGCAGGCTGGGATCGAATTAGACTGGCGGCGTCTCGGCCCGCGAACGACACGGAGGCGCGCTTGTCGGAGGAAGGAATAGAGGCGCTCGTTCGAAAATTCCGATCCGCTGTGCGATCCAAGCCCGATTATCCCAAGCGCCTGCTCGAGCTCGCGGCGGTGGTGGCGCAGAAGCAAGGGCTGCTGCCGGCTTTCGAGCTCTGCGAGGAGGCTGTTGCAGAAAGCAACGGCGATCCCGAGATCGAAACGCGGGCGCGGCGAATCGCCAGCAGACTCGTGGCTCCCTACCACGTGCGCATGATGAACGATGCCACGCGCAGCGCTGCCTGGGATCGCGCGATCAGGCGAGCGATCCGGCCGGGGGCGCACGTGCTGGAGATCGGAACCGGCGGAGGCATACTCGCGATGATGGCGGCGCGAGCGGGTGCCGGGCGGGTGACGACCTGCGAGCGCGATCCGATATTGGCCCATCTCGCGCGAGAGATCGTAGCGCTGAATGGATACGCCGATCGCATCAGGGTCATTGCCAAGCGCTCGGAAGACCTCGCCGTCGGCGTCGATCTCGAGCGCCCGGCCGAGCTGGTATTCGGCGATATCTTCGGGACGGACCTCTTGAACTTCGAGCCTCTGCGGGCAATCGCCGATGCGCGCCGCCGCTTGCTTGTGCCCGAGGCAAGATCCGTGCCGTCGGCCGCCACGATAAGCCTGGCGCTCGCGCATTGGCGAGGATACCCGCAGGTGGCGCAGATCGGCCGCGCCGCCGGCTTCGATGTCACGCCGTTCCGGCGCGTCCTGCCGTCGGATTTCACCCTGGGGCTCGACGATCCCGATCTCACCCTGCGATCGGCCGCGGCCGTGGCTTTCCGCTTCGACTTCGGCGCGCTCGCGGCGCCCGAGGCCGGCCGCACCACGCTGCTCCTCGAGGCCGGCTCGGACGGAGACGTAAATGGCATTGTCCAGTGGATCAACCTGCAGCTCGACGACGATACCGCGCTAGAGACGCGGCCGGCGGAGGGCGCGCGATACTTCATGGGATGCCGCTTCTATCCGCTGCGAGCCCCGCTCGACCTGCGCGAGGGCGAGAAGCTCAGAATTGGGGCGGCACACGATGGAAGGCGGCCGATCGTTTGGCCATACGGGCGCGCGGACGACGTCTAATGTGTCGCGGATACCAGCCCCGCCGCGACGAGCCTTTCCAGCAGCGCCAGCACATCGCGCTCGATGATCGCCCGGTCGGCGTCGTATCTAGCGGCCAGCGCGTCGCAGAGCGCGTCGACGCGTATGGGGCTGCCGAGGCGCTCCCAGATGTCGCTGCCGATATCGTCGAGACCGAAATAGCTTCCGCGCTCGACGCTGAGGATAATGACCTCGTCATCGACCGTTGCTGCGATCTGATCCTCGCTGCGCCGCACCATCGAATTGGGGGAAAGAGTCGCGGTCATGTGGCCTGATTGGTACCCATCTCGCCTTGCCGGCAGTGTTCGAAGCCCTGCGAATTTAGCCCACGCGCTCGTTAAGCAACAATGAAAGGATTCGAGGGCGTTCCCCCTCTCTTCGACCCGGAGCTGCGGTTCCTGCTGGCTTGCCTGCGGCGGCAATTGGCTGGCGCCGAACCCCAAGACGCGCCGTTGGTGGCGGAGCCGATCGACTGGGAGCGGTTTGCCAAATGGGTCGAACGGCACGGTGTGGCACCCCTCACTTTTGCGGCACTCCGGCAGGCGGGCGAATCGATGATTCCGTCGGCAGCGAGCGCCCGCCTGCGAGACGCGGCTGCGCGCAATACGCGCCTCGTTTTGCTGCAGATCGCAGAGGCGCGGCGGCTCGTCGATATCCTCGCGCGCGCGGGAATCCGCTCGATGGTCGTCAAGGGGCCGGTGCTGGCGATGTTGGCCTTCGGGGATCCCGCCCGACGCGTGAGCCGTGACATCGACCTCCTGGTCGATCCCGAGCGGGTGGTCGAGGCGGATCGGCTGGTCGCCGGCGCGGGCTACAGGCGCGTCGATCCGAATTTCGAGCTCACCCCGCGCCAATTCGATCGCTATCGCCGCGTGCGCTGCCAATTCGGGTATCGGGCCGCGCGCGACGATCTGCGCGTGGAGCTGCACTGGCGCCTCACCTCGAACCCGCTGCTATTGGCCTTCGACGAGGCGGACCTCTGGAGGAGACTCTCGCCGATCTGCGTCGCCGGCACCGAATTCGCGACGCTTCCGGAGAAGGAGTTGCTCCTCTACCTCTGCGTCCACGGCAGCGCCCACGTCTGGTTTCGCCTGAAATGGCTTGCGGATATCGCCGCGCTGTTGCGACAGATGAAGGCGGACAAGCTCGAAAGCATTGCCGCACTCAGCCGGGCGCTCGACGTCGAGCGTCCGTTTCATCAGGCGCTGATCCTCGCGCACCGGCTGTTGGGGGCCGCCCTCCCCGCGCCCATTCTTTCCGCGGCGGAGACGGATCGGGCCGCACAGCGAATGGTTGCAGCCGCGCTGAAAGCGATCGCCTGGCACGGCTCGCCCGAAGAGCCGGCATCGACGCGCTGGTTCAATGCCTGGATTAGTTGGCAGGCCTATCGGCTGAAGCCGGGGTGGCGCTATCGCTGGGCCGAATTCAAGGACCAGGCCGCCGCGCCGGAGGATTGGGCGCGCATTCCCCTGCCGGAGTCCCTTGCCTTCCTCTATTTCCCGCTGCGCCCGCTGTCGTGGCTCGCGCGAAAGCTGGCGCCCGGGCTCCTCCGCGACCGCTGATCAGGGCAAGGCGTCGCTCGCCTCCAGGAGCGCCCTGAAGCGCCCCTCCCTATCGCGGTTGAGCTCGTCCCAGGTTCCGAATTGCAGAAGCGCTCCCGCCTCGAGCACGAATATGCAATCGGCCCGGCGAATGGTGGACAAGCGGTGCGCGATGATCACGATCGTCCGCGAGCCGTGGAGCCGGTCGATCGCGCCTTGGACCGCGCGCTCGGTCTCGCTGTCGAGCGCGCTCGTGGCCTCGTCGAGGACCAGAAGCGTAGGGCGATGCAGGAGCGCGCGCGCGAGGGCTAAGCGCTGGCGCTCGCCGCCGGAGAGCCGAATGCCGCGCTCGCCGATCGGGGTGTCGAGGCCCCGGGGCAGCGCGGCCACGAACCCGTCGGCCGATGCCGCCGCGAGCGCCTCCGCCATCTCGCTCTCGCTCGCGTCGGGAGCGGCCCAGAGCAGGTTTTGCCGCACGGTGTCGTTGAAGAGAAAGCCGTCCTGCGGCACGTAGCCTACGCTTCGCCGCCAACGCGCGAGCATGTCGCCGTCGAGGGGCGCGCCGTCGAGGAGGATTCTTCCCTCGCTCGGCTTGACCAATCCGAGCAGCAGGTCGGCGAGCGTGCTCTTGCCGGCGCCCGTGCGTCCGACGATCGCCACCGTGGTGCCCGCACGGATCTCGAGGTCGAGGTTGCGAAGCGCGGATGAGCCACCGGCATCGCCGTAGCGAAACCCGACGCCCGACAGCTTGATCCCCTGCCGAAGCTCGAGGCTCTCCCCCTTCCCGGAGGATGGCTCCGCCGCCGCGAGGCAACGCTCCTGCAGCCGCGCGAGAGAGTCGAAGACGGGCAGCATCTGCGCCACCGCCTGCCAGCCGCTCTGGAGCTCCAGGGCAAGGGGCGTTAGCCGCGAGAAGATCACCACCATGACCAGCACGCTCGCCGTAGAGAGCGTCGCAAGATCCGCCGCGATGTAGACGAAGGCGCCGAGCGTCAGTGCCGCGACGATCTGGACCGCCAGTCGCGCCGCGATCGAGCTCCGGCTCAGGCTCGCGGTCTCGGCACTTTGACGCGCTACTGCCGCATCGAAGGCCGCGATGTGCCGGGCCTCGGCAGCGTGGCTCTTGGCAAGCTTGAGGGCGTGGAGAAAGTCGCTGATCTCCGCAAACGCCGCCTGACGGGCGGTCACGAGCCGCTCGCCCCGCCTGTAGCCGCTTCCGAAGCACCGCTGAAATACTGGGATGAGGAAAGCGCCCCAGCAGAGCACGGCGAGTGTGAGGAGCGGTGAGAGGACGAACGCGACGGCCAATTGGGCTGCGCCCAGCAGTGTCACGGCTGGGATTCGAAGAAAGAAATAGGTGCCCCGGTCGATCTGTCCGATTTGGGCGGTGACGGCCTCCAGCAACTCCGAGAAGCGCTGGCGCATCAGAAACGGCCAGCTCGCGCCGGCGATCCCCCGATAAATCTCGCTGCGCCGCCGGTCGACGAAGTCGAGCTCGAGCTGCGCGAGCACGCGGTCGCGCCAGGCGAGGAGCGCCGCGCGAAGCACGACGAGCCCGATGAATGCGGCGAGCAGCGCCGGGAGTGAGAGCGGCAATCCCGCCGCGGCGAAGGCCGCGCCTACCGCACCGGCGATGCGCCCGCTGTCGGCTGCGACATCGCCCAACAAGGCCACCAGCGGCACCAGCAGCGTAAGGCCGATACCCTCCGTGGCCGCCGAGATCAGGACCAGGAGCCCTGCCCCCGCGAGCCTCGGCATGCCTATCGCATCGACGAAGGCACGGGCGAATTCGCCGAGGCGCGCAAGGACGAAACCCACTCCCCGCGCCGACTCCGATCGCGGCGATTCACGCTCGAATGCAGGCTTCATCGCTCTCAAGCTAGCAGAAGTGCCGCTCGTCCGCGATGCGCTCGACGGTGCGCGAGGTGAAACCGTCGGGCCTCGTCGCCAAGCATCTTGAATGCCCGGCCGATATTGCACCGTAGTGCGCACTCGGCGGCCAGGAGCCGCACTCTCGCGAGCCTTGGCCTAGAGCTCGGTTGCGATGTCTCGAAGAGCCGGCGACGATTGACATCGATCACTCAGTGGCGGCCATAGAAGCGACCGATCGCACTTGCAATGCCGAGGGAGAATCGCGCGACGATCCTCCTCCGCCTCGACATGACCGGGATCGGCACTCTGACATTGCGCCAATAGAGCTTATGCGCCATATCCGGCCGATACCCCGAGAGCGCGTCGATGAAATACCGGCGTCGCCACGGCTTGGCCCGGCTCACGGCGTGCGACATGACGTAGCCACCCGGCGTGAAGTCCATGCTCGCACCGTCTAATGCGGAGACGGGAAATTCTGTCGCCATGAACGCCACGTTGAGCATGTCCTGGTCGGGAAACGCGACCGGGCTGGGGCGGGTACCGTGAGCAAGCTGGGCAAGCGGGACGCCGGAGCGCTCTATCTGTGCAATCAATGCCTGCCAAATCTCGAGAAGCTCCACCCTGTCCGCAGTCAAACCAAGGAATCCGGCATTGAAATATCCCTCGAGAGGCCGGCACTCGAAGCCGAGCTCGCCCGCGATCCGCCGCCAATGTTGGCGTAGGGGATGAGTGGCGAGCATTCGAGGTTCGTTGACGTCTGCGCAGACGGCAATGCCGCAGGAGACCCATTCCTGGAAAAACTGCCAGGGCGCCTTCACGACGATATCGACGTCGAAGTAAAAGATGCGCCGCGCGCCACTCGCGTCGCGCCGTAAAATCGAAAGCATGAACGCAGGCTTGTAATTTGTGAGATGGCCCTCGAATTCAATCTTGACGAAGCGAATTACGCACCCCGCGCCCAAATCGTATTCGTGGTATGGCGGTACCGCGCGTGCAGAGGTCGCCCATGCCGGCAGACGATCCCTGTATCCCGCATAAATCATGCCGGCGAAGCCGGCATTGAATAACGAATTTACCAGCGCACCGAATCCGAGATGATAGTCGCCATCGAACAATACAAACACTACATCGTCGACCGGTGTCTCTGGTGTGCTCATGCTCTTGCGTCCTCGAACGCTCCATTCTGCGCAATTCTTGGCATATGCCTTCGCGGACACCGAAGCGGTAACGGAGACTCAATCGCCGCACCCCGATCGCGGTACGCCGCCGCGAAACGCATGTGCGACGCGCAAGCTTGGTGATGACCACGAGATTCTGCCATGCTCAGATTGGAACTACCGAGCGAAATGGACGCTGCGAGCCCATGCCAGAGACTAGTCGCCTCCGTCGCTTATTCACCGGCTCCCGGGCCGATCGCGCGATCGCGTTTCGTGCGCTGAAGAGACAAATCGGCGGCATCCTTCTATTTCGAATTCTCGGCGGGATCGTCAACCGGGCCAACTCCCCGTTCCTCGTCACTTACAGGCCGGATTTCGACTACGACTTCCGTCGATTTCCCCAATACCGTACACTCTACGAGACATGGGGAGCTGGGGGCCAGTTCGAGAATCGCGGCGACATCGGCCGCCTCAATCTACTTTGCCTCAATCTGATGCAAGTCTTGCGCGAGGGCGTGCCCGGCGACGCCGTCGAAGTGGGGGTTTACAAGGGCAACACGGCGAAAGTTCTGAAGGAGCTGCTTCGAGGGACGGGTCGCAGGCTCTTTCTATTCGATACTTTTGCCGGCTTCGATCGTTCGGACATCGCCGGCGTGGACGCGCACGTAACGCACACCGGCTTTGCGGATACCTCGCTGGATTCGGTTCGCGACTTCGTCGGGAGCGACGACACGATATTCGTCCCTGGATATTTCCCCGATAGCGCAAGGGGCGCTGCGCTTCCGCAGACGGTCGCCGTTTTGCACATCGACTGCGATCTCTACGCCCCCATGAAAGCGGCCCTCGAGATGTTCTATCCGCGTATGCAACGGGGTGCGTTGATCGTGCTGCACGATTATGCGTCCGGACATTGGCCGGGCGCCACGCAGGCGATCGACCAGTTCTTCTCCGACAAGGCCGAGACGGTCGTGATAATGCCGGACAAATCCGGCACCGCCGTCGTGCGCAAAGTCTGACGCCGATCCCCGGCTCATGCGCCGACCGATCACGTGCGCCGCAGAATGAAATTCCCGATCGCCAGCACATCCATCTCGGTTCTGAGGAAGCAATCGAGCGCCTCCTCCGGGCGGCACACGATGGGCTCGTTCTCGTTGAAGGAGGTGTTGAGCACGATCGGCACGCCCGTGATGTCGCGGAACGCCGAGATCGCGCGATGGTATCTCGGATTGGCTCCGGCGGTGACGGTCTGTAGCCGGCCCGAGCCGTCCACGTGCGTCACCGCCGGGATTTGCGCGCGGCGCTCCGGGCGGATCTGAAACACCTTCATCATGAAGGGAACGTCGTCGTCGGTCTCGAACCACTCGCCGACGCTTTCGCGCAGGATCGCGGGCGCAAAGGGCCGGAAGGACTCCCGGCGCTTGATCTTGAGATTGAGGATGTCCTTCATGTCCGCCCGGCGGGGATCGCCGAGGATCGAGCGATTGCCGAGCGCGCGCGGTCCCCACTCCATCCGGCCCTGGAACCAGCCGATCACCTTGCCTTCCGCGATCCCCGAAGCGACCTCGCGGCAATAGGCTACCTCGTCATCGATGCGCCGCAGCGCGATCGAGCGCTCTCCGGCCGATGCAAGACCCGCGGATAGGACGCGCTCGATCTCCGCGTCCGAGTATTCCGGCCCCCAGGAGGCATGCTCCATTACGAAGCTGCGGCGCCCTCCCGCGACTTCGTGCCAGGTATCGAATGCCGCGCCTACCGCGCCGCCGGCATCGCCCGCCGCAGCCTGGATGTAGCAGCTCTCGAACGGCGTCTCCCGGTGGATCTTGCCGTTCGCGACGGAGTTGAAGGCGCAGCCCCCCGCCAGCACGAGGCGCGGCAGCCGATAACGCTCATGGAGACGGCTCAGCAGGTTGAAGAACGCCTCCTCATAGAGGCGCTGGACCGACCGGGCGATGTCCTTGTGGCGCTGTTCCAGCGGGGCATCCGGCTCGCGCCGCGGCCCCAGCAATCGCTCCAATTCGTCGCCGGCGAGACGGCCGGAGCTCGGCGCGCAGTCGTTCCATTCATAAAGACGGCGCTCCCGGTGGAAGCGGAAGTAACGGAGATCGAGACGGAAGGTTCCGTCGCGCCGCAAATCGACGATCTCGCGGAGCTTGCCGAGATAGGCGGGCTCGCCATAGGGAGCGAGGCCCATCACCTTGTATTCGTCGCCGTAATGAGGAAATCCCAGGTGCTGGGTCATGGCCTCGTAGAAGATGCCGAGGGAATGCGGGAACGGCACGCGTCCGTGAATCTCGACCTGCGTGCCCTTGCCCAGACCCCAAGCGGCGCTTGCGAAATCGCCTGAGCCATCGACCGAGACCGCAACCGCCTCGTCGAACGGCGAAACGTAGAAGGCGGAAGCCAAATGCGCGCGATGATGCTCGACGTGG
Organism: Allostellaceae bacterium; assembly: GCA_035541215.1. Taxonomy (GTDB): domain Bacteria; phylum Pseudomonadota; class Alphaproteobacteria; order ATCC43930; family CGMCC-115725; genus DASZHJ01. The sequence goes on from DATKNV010000013.1 coordinate 21,028, forward strand.
CGTATCGAGGCGCGCAAGGCGGCGCCGGGGAAGCAACGCCGGAACTCGTCCTCGATGGAAGCCCAGCGCGCTGCGTGGCGCATCCGGTCGATGACAAAGCGGGGGGCCGGGCGCTGGCGGAGAGTGAACAGCGCCTTACGCCAGAGATTGGCACGGGGATCGCGGTTGATGGCGACATGATCGACGTCGGCGAGCGCAATCCCGGCCGCCTCTAGGCAATATTTAATGGCGAGCTCCGGGAACCCCGCCCAATGCTTAACGCGCCGAAACCGCTCCTCTTCCGCCGCCGCCGACAGCATACCATCGCGCAGGATGCACGCCGACGAGTCGGCGTGGTAAGCGTTAAGACCGAGGATGTACAAGAGGCTGACCTCCCCAATATCGCGACACTAACATGTCATGAGCACTTTCTTGGTTCTGTTCTTTCGAGCGTCGAACGATCGCGAGAAGCAGCGGAGAAATCGCTCGGAACCGGATGGGTCGCCGGCGCTCTCGCCCAAGCAAGCAATGCGTCGCGTCGCATGAACATCTTGTGGCTGCCGCATGCCCCGCTGCGAACGGGCCGCACGCGGAGCGATCATTTGATCGAGAGGCTCGCGGGCCGCCATCGCGTCACCGTCGTGAGTTTCCGCACCCATGCGCGAGCGCATGCATGGCGGTATCTCGGCGACCTCTTCAGTCATCGTTCCCGCTACGGCGCCACTTACGCCGAGCTTGCGGTTTGCCGATTTCCGAGGGCGACCTCGCTGAACGGCTGGCTGCTCAATCGGGCAATCCGGCGAGAGCTCGGCCGAGTCCGCCAAGACGTCCTCGTCGTCGCACCGGCCCCCTATCTCACGGGATATCTCGATTTCGCGGCACTACGGGGAAAAATTCCCGTCGTCTGCGACTATCTCGATGGCGGCGATTGGACGCAGACGCCCGAGGTCACTGAATTCGAGCGCCGGTACATCGCCGCTGCCGATGCCGTAATGTGCGTCTCAAAGGGACTTTTGCGTCAGGCCTCATCGCTGAACCCGCGCTCGTTCTACGTCCCGAACGGGGTCGAGCTCGATCGCTACCGGACCTTTCGCGCCTCGCACTCGGTCCGGGAGTGCAAGACGCGGCTGGGCATCGACCCCGACGCATTCGTCGTCTCGATCATCGGAATGACCTGCAGCCCGCGGCTCTATTTCGTGGACGCGATAGTCGAGCTCGCGAGCAAAGGCAGGAACGTCGTTCTCCTGCTCGTGGGAGACAGTCCGCTCCTGGAGGAAATTCGAAGCCGAGCGGGCGGCGCGAGCCGAGCGGTCCGTATCGCCGGACCAATTCCCTACGCGGAGATCATGCCCTACTTCATGGCAACGGATCTCGGTCTCTCCGCCGTCGACGAGCATCCCTACTATCACTTCCAGTCGCCCCTGAAGATCTTCGAGTACGGCGCCATGGGAAAGCCGGTGCTGGCCTCGCCGCGTGTCGAGGAAGTCGCGGAAACGGCCTTGTCTCACGTGCAGTTCTGCGAGGCCGACGCCGAAAGCCTGGCGCGCCACATAGAACGGGCAATGACCGCTGCGGCGCCTGCGCCGGAGCCGGATTTGGAGCGCTATGATTGGGATCGCATCGCGCGGACGGTCGAGGAGATTCTCATGGACACGGCCCAGCGATACGCCTCCGAGGCGCCGGGACCCGCCGGGATGCCGGCCGGCCGAATGCCGTGAATATCCTCATCTCGTCCTATCCCTTCCATCCGAGCATCGGCGGCATCGAGACCGTGACGGAGCTCCTTGCGGGGGAGTTTGTCGCACAAGGCCACTCCGTAAAGGTCGTGACGATGACGCCGTCGAGCGCGATCGACCCGTTTCCCTACGAGGTCGTTCGACGACCGTCGCCGCGACAGCTCATCAATTTGGTCCGCGGGTGCGACGTCTACCTACAGCAGAACCTGAGCCTACGGCTCGCCTGGCCGCTCCTGCTGGTCCGTCGGCCGTGGGTCGTAGCGATGCAAACCTACCTTGGCGACGAAGGCAATCGCGTGAGTTGGGGTCGGCGCCTCAAGTCTGCCGCTCTGCAACTGACAACGAGACTGACGGCGTGCAGTCGAGCGCTCGCCGACCAAATAGGCGGCGACATCAGCGTGATTCCGAACCCCTATCGCGAGTCGGTCTTCCGTCGCTACAACGACGCCAGCCGGGAATACGATCTCGTATTCCTGGGACGCCTCGTCTCCGACAAGGGCGTCTCTATTCTATTCGAGGCATTGAGGAGACTCCGCGATGGAGGCCTCGCACCAACTTTGCTGATTATCGGCAGCGGCCCCGAGGAATGGCGGCTTCGGTCGCAATGCGCGGCGCTCGGGCTGGCGAATCAGGTTGGGTTCTGTGGCGCGCTGCGTGAGAACGAATTGTCGAAGCGGTTGAACGTATGTCGAATCATGGTCATCCCGTCGATTTGGGATGAGCCATTCGGGATCGTAGCGCTGGAGGGAATCGCGTGTGGTTGCGCAATCGTGGCATCGAATGCGGGAGGATTGCCCGAGGCGGTAGGACCATGCGGCGTGACGTTCCCCAAGGGCGATGCTGCCGCCTTGGCCGATCGCCTTGTCGAGCTTCTCGGCGATCCGCGTTCTCTCGCCGCAATGCGCGCCCGCGCCGCGGAACATTTGCTCCGGCATAGGCCGGCCACCGTGGCAGGCGCCTACCTTGAGATACTCGGCCGAGCCGTCGATCCTCGAGGCAGAAAGTCCCTTCGCTCGCAGCGCCGTCAATGATCCAAATAGGGCGATGGCATCCGCGATTTGCGGCACGCTCAGGCCCCGGCGCCTTTCGGCACGCTCGACGGGCTTTGGTCTCCGACCATGACGGCTCCGCGCTCCGCCGCTCGACCGAAGGCGGAAGCCACTCCGAGGGTCAGCCAAAAGAAGACGTTCGTCGGGTCCGTATCGAGCGCCGCGCCCTTCAGGGAGGTGATGATGACGTAAACGACATATATTGCGAGAGGGGCCAGGATCCGATTGCTGTCCCGCCCCCAATGCCGCACCGCAAGCAAGCTTGCATGGACGGCGATGATGAGCAGCAACGCCGCAACGACGACGAAGCCGACGGTGCCCAGCTCCGCCGCGGCTTTGGCGAAATAGGATTCGAATCCGAGGCGCGTCTCCGGATCAGCGGCGATCGCCGCAAATCGCGCAGCACTGGTGGAGCTGCCGATGCCCTCGCCAAACGCCCCATGTCGAACCGCTTCGTCTACCTGTTGAAAGACGAAGCCTCTCCCGTACATCTGCGCCTGCTCCGCGCCGAATGACGCGAGGCCGAGGGGATCCAACCCCGCCAAGGAAATCGCCCAGAGAGTGGCGGCAATGGCGATCGGCGCCGCGACCAAGAGGCGGCCCCTTATCAAGCCGAACGCCGCAAACGCGAGGCCATAGAGGGGAAACATGAGGAACGCGCCCTTCGTCCCGCTGAACAGTCCCGCGAGAAGGCCGACGTAGAAGGCGATCCGGCCCATCCGCTGGTACCGCGGATCCGGGTCCGAGTTGGAGACGATCACCGCCGCCGACAAGAACAGAAACAGGAACGCGACGTATTGCGACGTGAACGAGAAAGTTCCGGGAATGCGATAAATGCCGCCGCCCACATTGAACGCGCTATATCCCTGCGTCACCGACCTACCGGCCTCACCGAAGAATAGGTCGATGGCCGCGTGATAGCCGATCAGGCGAATCAACGTCGCCTGCAGCAGCCCGACGCCGCACGCGACGAACCCGCAGAGCAGCAGCGCGCGAAGCACGCGAAAGAGCGCCTCGGGGCGCTGGGCAAGCGCAATCCCCACGAAGAAGAATGGGATATAGAAGGCCCACACCTTGAGCCCGATGAGCATTCGCAACGCGGCCACCCCGTTCGGATTGAACAGGCAGATCCCGAGCCACGCCGCAAAGACGCAGAGGCCCAGCGCCAAATCCGCGGGAACCGCCCGCAGCGCCCGGGATCCGGCTTTGGTCAGAAGAAACACGGCATATAGCGGCAGGACGATGGCGACGTCGCGGAAGGCGATCGGAAACGGCGTGCTGCCCAGGCGCGCGCCCACGATGCCGCCGAACAGCACCACGACGATCAGAAGCTGGAGCCCCTTGACCCAGCTGGTGAACGTCCTCAGTGCGCAAAAAACCCCGACCGCGAGGACGAGGCCGATCAGCACTGAAGAGTGGAAGGCCTGGGGCATGATTAGGCGATGACGAGCGCGGTGAATGAAAGCCGCGGAGCGGCGTCCGAATGAATCCCCATCGACAGTATCACGACCATCGGCGCCTCATCACGTCAGTGCCTTCGGGTCGCGCTGGAATCGGCGGATGAATACGACCGATATCGAGACGTTGGCCGCCAGCATGATCAGTCCCGAGCAAATTGCGACCCAGAGCACTTGACCCACGGTGGAGACGCCGATCAGGAGCACCATGACGATTTGCGCCGAGAGCTCGAGGGGAATCCAAATGTGGGATGGCGGGAACCACGCCCGGTTTGCGTTGAGCATCCAAGCCAGACCCACCAGCGATCCGATCGACGTGCTCAGCACCGCGAGCACGAGCTCGGCGGGCAGATGGGCGTATTGCGGCCCCAGAATCCAAAGGACCGGCTGCGGCGCCATCGCGACGAGCGCGACCGGCGCCAGCACCAAGACCGCAAATCCCGCGAGAATCTGGAAACAAAGTCGGCCCACTCGTCGCGGATCCTGGCAGCGGGCGTAGCGCGGCACGATGACGTTTTGCATTGTCGCCATGAGCACGGCGAAGATGGCGCCGATGCGGGTGACCGCGCCGAGATCGGCGACGCCGCCGGAAGAGCCGAAAATGCTCAGCAGCCAAATACTGATCTGCGCCTGAAACACGTAATTCAGGCTGTTGGGGAATTGCCGGATCGCGACCGACTTCAGCTCGGCGGCGGCCGAGCGATCGCCCGGCGGGTTGCGGCTGACCTTCCCGCGCAGCCAGCGTGCGGTCGCCCAGTATTGCGCGCCCGATGCGACAACGATCGCGACTATTGCCGTCCCCACCCGCAATCCGAACGCCGCCGCCACCGCGGTCAGAGCGAGGCGCAATGCGCTGCCCGCGAGACTGAGGAGCTGAATGAAGCGCGTGGCACCGCTGAGGCGCGCGGCGACGAGATCGACGGAATTGAAGACGGCCAAGCCGCTGCCGGCGACCAGGAGCACGGTGAGGGTCGCAGCCTCGCCGGCGCTCGCACCGTGTCTGCTCAGCAGCAATACGAACGCCAGCGCCGCTGGGATCAGGATCGATGCTCCCACGGCTCTCATGGTCGCGCGCGCGGCGTCCAGCACCTGGCCCAGGCGAATCGGGTCTTGCCAGACCCGCCCTCCGATGCCGACCGCCGCGCTCGCCACGCCGCTATCGGCAAGGACGATCAGGGCGCCGAGCATGGAGTTTGCGATCGTATAGATCGCGTAATCCTGGACCGTGAGCAGGCGCACGATCACGACCCCCGTGACGAAGCCGATGAGCTGCGCCAATCCCTGAACGAAGCTGAATTCGACGAAGACGACGGCCCATCGGCGCAAGCGGCCGAATTCGTGGTGCTGCAGCAGACTGCGCATCGGGGAGCCACCCAAATCAGCGACCGCTCGCGACCATGCGATTTCGCAAGGTCGCAATCAAGAGCCGCTCGCGATTCGCCCATGACATTTGCGCAGCCTTCACCAAAGCGGCCGCGCTCATCTCCGCGAGCCGGTCGCGGTCGCGCGCGAGCTCCGCGACGCGCGAGACGATCGCCTCCGCGTCGCGAATCGGCACGATGAAGCCATCTACGCCGTCGGAAACCATCATTCCGGCGCCGCTATTGGGGGTCGCAATCACGGGCAAGCCCTCCGACATCGCCTCCGGGATCACCAATGCCATGCCCTCGAAGAGCGAGGGGAAGACGAAAACGTCATGCGCGCTCATGATCTCGAGCACTCGCCTTTGCGGCACCGCCCCGAGCCACTCGTGGTGCTGCAGCTCTCTTTCGAGTGCGGGGCATTCGCTGTCGGATTTGGGCCCGACCAGCGTCAAGGTCGCCAAACCCTCGAGCCGATGCATGGCTTCGAACAGGTAGGACACGCCCTTTCTTTGGCTCAGATGACCCACGTAGAGGACGCGCAGCCTCTCCTTAAGGGGCTTGCGCGCCAGCGCCTGCGGTCTCGGCGCGGGGGCTCCATAGGGAATCACGTCTATGCTCGCGCCGAAGCCCGGATGCTCGCGCAACGTTGCCCGCACGAAGTCGCTTGGCACGATGACGTGATCGGCCGCGGAGAGCTCCGCGTCCTTGCGCGCGTGCTTCTCGCCGCTGTCGCGGAGAACGTCGAGCGTCGGAGCCCATTCCGGCTTGAGCTCCCGCTCTTCCGACAGGATCCGCAACCCCGCCCGCCAGTAACCGATCGTCAATTCATAGATCCGGCGCATCCCCATCTCGGCGGCGGCCCGGAAGCTTTCGCCCGCGGAATGCTCGTAACCGTAGAAGGCGGAGGCGTCGGCGGCGCCCCGTCGAATGAGAGCGGCAACGCGCGCGTCGAGAGCTCGCGCGACCGCATCCATCGAGGCCCACCCGGTCTCGTGGCGAGTGAGCGAGGTCAGCCCCAGGCGCCGAGCCGCCTGGCGCACCAGCTCCCGTGCCGGAAAGGTTCGAATCCGGCGGGGATCGACGCCCTCGAAGACCCGGCGTTCCAGCTCCGAGCGAATGCCGGCCGGCAGCATTCCCATGATGCGGGACCCGCGACTGAGCGCGATCGTCGTGCAGAAGAGCGCCAGCATGTCCTCGCGCTGAAGCGCCAGCAGGTCCGCGAGCACGTTCTGGTTGTTGCCGGGATAAGCGAGCAGGACGCTCGGCTGCATCGCCTAAGCCTCCGGGCCGAGCGTGGCCGCAAGGGCGGCCCGGAGTCCGGCGATGTCCTCGGCGAAGCTCCATCCCGCGAGGATCGAGCGGGATTGGAGCCCCATGCGAGCGGCCCGGTCGCGATCCCGCAGGATCTCTCCGAGAGCGTCCGCGAGCGCCCTCGCGTCTCCCGCGGGATAGACGAACCCGTTGATGCCGGTTCTCACCAAATCCCGCGCGCACCCGACGCGGTCGCTGACCACGATCGGCCTGCCGACCGCCATCACCTCGTTCACGACGAGGCCCCAGGGCTCGCTCGTGGACGGCAGCACGAATGCGTCGCAGAGATCGTAGAGCGCCGGCAGCTCCGTCTGATTGCGGAAGCCGAGAAAGCGCACGTCGCTCAGTCCCTTGGCACGCGCTTCGGCCTCGAGGCCGGCGCGCAGCGCGCCGTCTCCCACGAACAGGAGATAGGGTCTCGCCTCCGCGCGGGATTGCGGGACCAGATGCTCGTAAGCGCGCAGCAGCTCGTCCGGGCGCTTGCGCGCCTCGAATTTGGAAGCGTAGAGCACGACCGGGCGGCCGGGGTCGAGATCAAGTGCGCGGCGGCGCTCCTCGCGCGAGGGCGCGGCCGCGCGGGCCCGCTCGGCGAAGAATTCGTTGTCGACGCAATAGGGCATCCAGAAAATTCGCTCGGCCGCGATGCCGTGCGCGAGATAGTAGCTGCGATTGGCGCTGCCGATCGCGAGGAACCCATCGACGATCCCGGAGAGCGACCGAAAGAAGAGCCGCTTCGCCTGCCGACGAAACCGCGAGCGCTCGGCGCTGAAAGCGGTCGCTTCGTCCCGCAACAGGACCTTGAGGCCGGATGCCTTGGCGCAGAGCATCGCGGCCCAATTCACGCACCGCGCATATCCATGCACCCAGAGCGCGTCGAAGTTTCGCCGCCGGAGCCGTCTTGCGAATCCCCAGCTCACGGGCCGCTGCGCCGTCACGGGACCGTGGCGCCAGAGACCGGGAAGAAACTCGTATCGATAGCCCTCGAGCAGCGGCACGTCCCATCGAAGCGTATGCCCGAAGCCTCGATCGGCATAGGGTCCGAGGGAAAGGTCCGACTGGAAGAGCACCGTCAAGTCGATGTCGGGCTGCGCTGCGATCTGCCTCAGCATCGGCGCCTGGTATTGGATCGGATGGCTTACGAGATAGGCCACCCTCCACTTCTGCCGCGAGCTTCTTTCCGGCATCGGCCTACTCCAGCACCGGCAAAAGTTTCTCGCAGGCGGCCCTCGCGTACATCCCTTCATATTCCGCGGCGAGCCCCTGCCAGCTGAAACGCGCGCGTACCAGCGCCCCTCCCCGCCGCCCCATCTCCGCGGCCGCCTCCGGATGAGAAATGAGGTATCGCAGGTGGGTCGTGAAATCCGCGGCAGTGGGTGGCGCCGTCAGGCCGGCCCCTGCCTCTCGAATCTCCCTCCATATGTTGACGCGATCGGATATCACCACGGGAATTCCGCACGCGGCGGCCTCGACGACGGAGAGGCCGAAATTCTCGCTTTGAGAGGGCAGCAGGAAGACGTCGCTGCCGGCGAGCACCGCGCGCTTTTCCTCGCCCGCGATCATGCCCGTGAGCAAAGCCCGCTTGGTGAGATCGCGCTCGCGGATCAGTGCCTCGGCATCGCTCCGAACGCCATCGTCGGGCCCGGCGATGAGCAAGAAGAGATCGTCGCGCCCTCGCGCGGCCTCCGCGAATGCCTCGATGACGACGTCGACCCCCTTTTTCCGGCTCAACCGCCCCAGGAACAGGACGACCTTCCGGTCCCCGATCTTCGGGTAAAGGGCGCGCAGGGCGGAGCGCGAGGGAAGCCGCTCGAGCTCCTCGAGGTCGACGCCTATCGGAATGATGGCGCCGCGAGAATTCCGAGCCCGCGCGCGCGCGAGCCGCCATTCCTCCTCCGCCGTGTAGTGCAATCCGGCCGCCCGTCGCAGAACGCGGTTTTGAAACAGGATGTCGACGACCGATTTGCGCCAGCGGTGTCGATCGTAGATGTAGGGATCGAGCGTACCGTGCGGCTCGACGATGTACGGCCTGTCATGGCACCAGCAGTAATGCGCGCAGACCCAGTCGTGAAACAAGTAGAGGGAGTGAAGGTGCACCACATCGGCTTCGCGCACGACTTCGGCGAGCCGGCGCCGCAACCCCCAGGAGGTCCCGAAGAAGGCGGGCCAGCTTCCGGGATAGACCTCGATCTCGACCCCCGGCGTACGCGCCATCTCGCCCGGTGCAAATCCGCGATCCGTCGCGACGATCCGCACCTCGTGCCCGCGGTGCGCCATGACCTCCGCGAGCCCCAGACACGCGACGGCGGGGCCTCCCTTTCTGCGGTCGAGATCCGCGAGGGCGTGCAAGATTCTCATCCCAAGGATCCCGGGTCCCGGCCATTCCATCCGGCAAGGCCGATCGGCTCAAGCATTGGAGCTCGTACGGACCGATTGCGCGACGGCCATCCCCAGGAGCGCCGCGTAGAGCGTCGCGACGCCCGGCATCTCCAGGCTGAAATCCACGGCGGAATGGACCGCCGCCAGCACCGATGCGCCGACGCCGACGCAAGCGAAGATCGCATTCCGCCGTCGCCCGATGACACCGAGGCCGCAACGTACCGTCAGCGCCGCAGGGATCGCGAAAAAAAGCAGCACCATCGGAATCCCGAGCTCGAGCATGGCTTGCAGATATTCGTCATGCGCGTACTCCACGCGCTTCGTCTCCGACTGCGATTGATGGGCCGGAAAGACGTACTCGAAGGTTCCTAGACCCGTTCCCAGGACCGAGTGCTCCCGGATTGCCGCAACCGTCCCGGCATAGATTTCGGCGCGACCGATCGCGTCCTCGTTGCTACCGCCCAATCGCTCGAGCGCGCCGCTCCCGGCGACGACGATCATGACGGCCGCGCCAGCGGAGGCGAGCGCCGTCATCGGCCAGCGCCAGGGACCGCGCAAGGACGGCGCGCACAGCGCCGCCACGACCAATGCAGCGACGCCGCAGAGCGTCGCGATCATGCCGCCGCGGGAATGCGTGAGCAGCAGCGCCGAGGCCGTCAGCGTCGAGCCGAGCAGCGGCCAGATACCGTGCCGCAGCGCGGCCTCGACCGAGGAATGGAAGAGCGTACGCCACGTCCGCGCGTCGATGCGCTCGGCGAGAATCTGCGCCATCACGCCGACATTCGCGACGAGGCAGAGTCCCAGGAACGTCGCGAATGAATTGCGATTTACGAAGCTTCCCGTGAGGTCCTCAGTGTAGGCGGTCTTCCGATACCAGAGGACGTATTCATTGCCGGAGAAGTAGGCCGCCAGGCCGTAAAGCGCATATCCCGCCCCGATGAAGGCAACCGCCCGCAGCACCGCCTGGGCCCCCTGGCTGCGCCGTCCCACGGCCCAGGCCACCAGAAAGACCGCCGCATAAGTCAACAAGCGCAAGAGGTGCCCAAGGGAGCGCTCGCGCGCGAGGCTGATGGAGCGCTCCACGGGCGCGCCCAGGGCGCGCGCCGCCTGGTCCCAAAGCGCCGCATTCCAATCCGCGAACATCGCCGGGAACTGCTGGAGCACGATCCAGGCGGTGACGAAGGCGGCCATGATCGCCGGCAGGCGCAGGACTCGCAGCTGCTCCCTCGGAGCGGGATCGGCGAGCTCGCCCGCGAAGGCGAGAATCAGCAGCACGCCGCTCGAAATTCCGAGCACGGACCATGCCGTGGCGTTCACCGACGCCAGCGGCAACGGTGCCAATCCCAGAACGAGGAGCAGGCCTCCGCGAAGCACGAGCCGCAAGGAATGGCCCGAGCCTCGCGCATTCTCGGCTCGACGATCCGATGCCATGACCCCCGGGGTCGTCATCGCCGGATGCTCGGGAACCGCCATTGCGGCTCAGCGCGGCTCGTGGTTCACGAGGCGATCCTCGATCAGGTAGAGCGAGAGCAATAGCTCGGCGACCACTCTCTGATAGGTGTAGTACCAGCCCGCCGGACCCGCCAGGAGCATGCGCTTCGCGAAGAGGCAATAGAGAAGGACCGCAATCGGCGCGAGGACGCGCCGCAAGCGGATTCGGTCGGCACGGCCGAGCTCTCGCGCGGAAGAAGCGAGCAGCTTGTCGCGCTCGAGCCTCGCATAGGCGTCCTGCGCCCCGACCCAGCGCGTCAGGGATTTGCGGTCGTCATGATCGACCAGGTGGCGCAGCGATCGCACGCGACCGGAGACGGAGAGGCGCTGCGTGTGCCCGTCCTGTACGTAGCTCGCCTGCGTCGGCCGGAAGAGGACGATACGCGGAGGATAAATCGAGCGGGGTAGCGGGTGGCCAAGGACGCAATAGCGAAACGCCGCCTCGTATCCCGCGGTGTCCGGCTCGGGGACGAGGCCTTCGATCTCCCGGACCAATTCGCCGGAAACGATGTAATCGGCATCGAGACCCAATACCCAGGACGTCGAGATGGAGGTCGCGTTCAGGGCATAGCGCCATTGCTCCGCATGCTCACGGAACGGGTGCTGAAAAACCCGCACGGAGGGAAATCGCCGCAGTATCTCCAGCGTCCCATCGTCGCTGCCGCTATCGACCACGACGATGTCCTTGGCCCATCCGAGACGTTCGAGCGTGCGCCCGATGTTCGGTTCCTCGTTGCGGGTGAGGATCACGGGCGTGATGTCATCGAGCCGCAAGATTCGCCTCCCCGCTCACGGACTGTCGTTGGCCCCTTTGCTCCAGCGCACGCAATACGGATGCGGCGACGATGGAAGGCGCTATCGATTCCATCCCGCTCGTAGGCGTGCTGGGCCGGTGCACGACATGATCCCTGCCAAAGGGATACCATCTCCCCGGCGCGTCCTTGTTGCTGAAGACGGCGACGCAGCGGGTGCCGACCGCGGCTGCCAAATGCATGGGGCCGCTGTCGTGACACATCAGGAGCTCGGCGCGCCGAACCGCGGCCGCGCTCAGGCGCGGCGAGAGCCGTCCGCAGAGATTGAGTACGGGACCTCCCCAGTGCTCCGCGATCTGCTGCGAGCGCTCGCGATCCTCCGCGGCTCCAAGCAGCATCAGGCGCAGGTCCGGGCGCGCAAGGAGGTCCAGGACCTGCCGCCAGTTGGAATCCCCCCAATCGTTGATGGGCTGCTTGGTCCCTACGCTCAGGCCGACCATCGACATGTCGCGCGCGCCACGCGGCGTCGCCTCCTCGACGATGCGATCGGCCTCCAGCCGCTCCGCATGCGAGAGGGCAAGATCCCAGCTTCGCGGATCGTCGCAATCGATCGTGCCGAGCGGCGCCAAGCAGCGCGCCAATCGCTCTGCCTCCCGCTCGCACAAGCCCTCGTCGGATTCCACGGCCCGGGGCCGGCGCAAGTCTCGTGCAAACGGAAAGCCCACCGAGCCTCGAACGCCGCAGAGACGGAAGAACATGTAATCACGCCATACCGCGAGAGCGCTCGGCCGATCCACGAGGTAGACGAGACGGTCGGGCGCCTCCGCCCGAATCTTCCGAGCGAGAGCGCCGATCTCCCGGATATCGTGGCTGCCGGCGCGAAACTCGACGTATCGATCGACGAGTCCGGTTCCCTGCAAGACGCTCGAGGCCGCAGCCGCCCTGCGCTCGACGGGCGCGTTGGTCAGCAGCACGATCTCGGCGGAAGGGTGCCGTCCGCGCAGGAAATGCAAGCATGGCAGCGCCACCACGAAATCCCCGATGCTGCCGAGCCGAAAAATCAAGAGCCGCTCGATCCCCGCGCTAGGCATCGGATCGCTCCATGCCGCCCGAGCCCGGTCGAAGCGGTGAGTGCGATTTGAGACTATCGACTCTTGGCAAGCTCCGCCTCGAATCTTAGGAGCTCGTCCGGGCTGGAGGCGAGCAGGATGCGCGCGATCCGCGCGGCACCGCGCGCGGTCACGATCCGGACCAAGGAAGAGACCGAGCGCTGCGCCTCGAGCCGAAACTGACCCTTCATGAGCTCCCTGCCCTCCTCGTCGAGCCGGTGAAAGAGGTCGATTCCTAGGCCGCAGCGCCAAGTTACGAGCGACGGCGACCACGGCGTCGCCAGGATCGAAGCCTCGAGCGCAGCGGCGGCGCGGCGCCCGTCCCCGCGGGCGAGCTCGGCGGAGGCGAGGCCGGCCCACGCGGCTCCGTCGCCGGGCACTCGCGAGACGTAGGCGCGAAATTCCTCCGCCGCACGGGAAATCAGGGCCGCTCTGTCGCTCTCAGGGATCGACGCGCCGTCGGCGGCGCTGAGCAAGGCGAAGGCGAGATCGATCCGCTCCGAATCGGACCAGGCGGCCTCGCGCAGCAGCCGGGCGGCACCCTCGGGTGTGACGCGCCGTTCGGTCGCAGGCCCGAGCCGCTCGTCGAAGGCCGATTTGTGGAACGCGCTCACGGCGATCGGCGCACCGAGCGCGATGACTGCGACGGACAGCGACAGTTCGATCAGTGCAAGCCTGGACACCCGCAGCGCCATCGCCCGACTTCAGGCCCTGTTGTAATAGCCCTTGTCCCGCCCGTAATAGTACGCGGAATCCGCGTAATTGTAGGATCTGTGCCGGCGCGTGTTCACTCGCGACAGCACGGCGCCGGCGAGGTGGCCGCCGTTCGCCCGCAACTGCTTGACGGCGCCGATCACCGCCTGGCGCGGGGTACGCTCCCAGCGCACGATGTACATGGTCGTGTCCACGATATGCGACAGCACGATTGCGTCGGAGACCGCGAGCACGGGGGGCGAGTCGATCACGATGAGGTCGTAGTGCGCCCGCATTCCCTCGAGGAAGGATCGCATGTGCTGCGATCCCAGGAGATCCTGCGGGTTGGCGGTTCCGCCCTTGGCGGAGATGAAATGCATTCCCGAGCCCTCGTCCACCCGCACGACGGACTCCGGCGTCGCGCTCCCCTCGAAGAGGTCGACGAGCCCGGGCCCTTCCGCCGCACTCAGCATCTTCGCCACCCCCGGGCGGCGCAGGTCGCAATCGACCAGCAGGGCGCGCCCGCCGGAGCGCGCAACGCTGCGCGCGAGCGAGGCCGCAAACACCGTCTTGCCTTCGGAGGGCAGCGAGGAGGTCACCAGCACGAGCTTCGGCGGATTGTCGACGTCCGAGAACCGGAGCGCCGTTCGGACCGATCGGATCGCCTCGGAGTATTGCGAGACGGGCTCCGCCACGACGACGCGTTCCGGCCGCTTGCCGCGCGCAAGCTGCGGCACCATGCCGAGGGTCGGCAAGGCCAGCGATTTTTCCAGCTGGTCCGAGGTCCTGAATCCGTTGTCGAGCCGCTCGAGCATGAGCGCTATCAAGACGCCGCAGAACAGCGCCGCCGCCGCCGCGACGCTCAGATAGAGCGATTTGTTCGGATAGGACGGACCCGCCGGCGGGGTCGCCACCGCGACCGCGCGCGCGTCCGGTTGCTGGATATCCTCTTGCACGCTGGTCTGCTGGAACCGCTTGAGGAAATCCTCATAGAGCGCCTTGCTCGCCTGCGCCTCGCGCTCGAGCTCGGCGAGCTGCACCTGGGCCTTGTCCTGCTCGGTGGTGGATTGCTGCAGCTTCGCGAGCGCGGCCTTGATCGATTCCTCGCGAGCGCGCGCGACGTTCAGCTGATCGACCAGGGTACGATTGGCCGCGGCAATTTCCTGCCCGATCTTGGCGCGCACGTCGCGAATCTGCGCGGCCAGATTGATCATCGTGGGATGCTCCGACTTGTAGCGGGTCGCGAGCTCCGCCTGGTGCCGCAGCAGCTCCGCCTCCTGCTCCTTGAGCTTGTCGAGCAAGGGCGAGCTCGCGCTGCCGCGCATTTCTCGCACCGCGGCCTCTTTCTGCTGGCGGTCGGCCGTCGCGATGATCAGCTGCGAGTTGAGCTCCGCGAGCTGCTGGCTGGTCCCGGTGGTGCCGGATTGCGAGAGGTTGTGCTCCTGCTTGAAGAGCTGGACCGCGCGCTCCGCGGTCTGCACCTTCTCCCTTAGATCGGTCAGGTGGTCGTTGAGCCACGCGCTCGCGCGCCGCGTCGCCTCGAACTTGGCCTCGAGCTGATCCGTGAGATAGGCCTCGACATAGGCGTTGGCGATCTTGGCCGCGAGCTCCGGGCTCTCGGACTGCGCGCTGATCTTGATGATGTATGAGGTGCCGTCGTTGAAGGCCGCGACCCTGCCGCCGAGGGCGGGCGCGACGTCGGCCGGCGTGAGCTGACGCGGCGGCGAGGCGCCGGCGGGAGCATCGGCGGAATCGTCCCCGAGCAGCGCCGAGACCTGACGTCCGATCCAGGCCATCGGTGCGAACTTCGGAGGACGGGCGAGATAGGGGTTGAATTCGGGCTCGTTCTCGAGGCGCAGCGCGGTCGCCACGCGCTCGGCGATCCTAGGAGAAGTGATGAGCTGAACCTGGGTCGCGATCAGCATCGAGCTGTCCCCTTCGCCCGACAGCACGCTCTTGATGTCGAGCAGTTGCAGCCTCTGCTGCTCGAGCATCAGCGTGGCTTGGGCCGTGTAGCGCGGGGTCAGTTGGTAGACGTACACCGTCGCGAGCGACATGATGACGGCGGCGAAGCCGGCGATCACGGCGATCCTCCGCCGGAGCATGGAGACGATCTCACGGAGATCGATCCCCTCGGACTCCATCTCGCGCGCGGCGACGCCGGGAAACAGCCGCTGCAGCCGCTTCGGATCTGCCTCCGCAGGAGGGCGCGCGTGCATGGTGTCGTTCATCTCGCCTATTCCTCTCGGTCGACGCGGACTAGGCCCTGCGCCGCTGGAATCGAAGAAATAGCAGCCGGTGTGGTTAAGAAGGTCTTACGCGGCCCTTCGCACGCGATCGTCAAAAGAACCGTTCGTGAATCCGGATCACGTCGCCGGGCAGGACGACGGTGTCCTCCTGCACCTCTACTTCGCTGCCTTGCGGGTTTGCTGCCCGTTTCGCCGTAATGTTATTCCTGTTGGCACGGGGCGTATAGCCGCCCGCCAGGGCCACCGCGTTGAGCACCGTCATCCCGCTGACGTAGGGGTAACTGCCGGGATTCTTGACCTCCCCCAGGATGAAGAACGGCCGATAGTTCAGCACTTCGACATTGACCCGTGGATTGACGAGATAGTCTTTCCCGTATTTCTGGGTGATCAGTTCCTGGGCCTCGCTGATCGTGAGTCCGCCGACCTTCACCTGTCCGATTAGGGGCAATGCCACCAACCCCTGGTCGTTGACGTCGAAGTCGCCGGAAAGGTCCTTCTCGTTGAAGACCGTGACCCGCAGCTTGTCGCCGCTGCCGAGGCGATAGCCCGCGACATCCGCCAGGGCGCAGGATGACCACAGGCCGCAGAAACCGAATATGAGCAGCCCAGCCAGCCAAAGGCGCTTCAGCATCGCGCTGCAGCGGTCACTCATTCGAGGCTCCACCTCTCATACCCGGCAGCCGTCAGTAGGCCAGTTTCACGGCGAAGAGCGCTTGGAGGCGGTTATAGCCGCTGTTGGCCACGTTCGAGTTGCGCTGGCTGTAATTGAGGTCCGCAGTGGCGGTCCAGCGTCGGCTCAGCAGGTATTTGACGCCCGCATCGACGCCGAAGGTTCCATCGACGCGGGGATTGCCTTGGTAGGCGTCGTGCACGTAGCCGACGGAGCCAAGCAAGAGCAGGTTTCGCAGCAATTCGTGCTGGACCGTCAATTGAGCGCCCGTCTCGAGCGAGCTCGACGCGGCCGGGTTCTCGAGCGTGGTCTCCGCGACGGACTCCGAGAACGACCCGATGACGGACGTAAGCGGGGTCGCATTCCAGATCAAGTTGCCGCCGAAGGAGATGCCGCTGGGCGACTTGAGAAGCGGATTCTCGTAATGCTGCCGCAGATAGCCCACATAAACTTCGCCGGCCAGGATGCGCGTGATCTCGATCGCGGTACCGGCGTCGACCTCCCAGCCATGCGAGTTTCGCCGAATACCCTGCGAGGCAGGCGTGCAGGGGCTGGGCGTGCATTCCTGGCTGAAGTACTGCCGCTCGTTGCCGACCAGGCGAATGAAGGCGTTGTAGCCCGGCTGGATTTCGTATTGCAGGCGCGGTGCGATCACGTACTCGTTGCGATCGCGGAATTGCTGATTGATCGTCGCGCCGGTGACGCCGTTCACGGCATTGTTGAAATCGTAGGACGTGAAGGTGGTGTCGACACGCAGCCCGAGCACGCCGACCATGTGCACGTAGGAGAGGTCCGCCCCCATGACCACGTATTGCGTGGGGTTCTTGCCGAAGACCGCGTTCGGAGAGGAGCGGTCCTCGTGCTGGAGCTGATAGAGCGCGTCGGCCGCGAAATACTCCCCGTTCGAGATGTCGTAGCGACCGCCCACATCGGTCGAGAAGTTGTTCACGTTCTCCGTCGTGTGGGTGGCGTATTGGCGAAAGTCGCCGCCGACGGTGGCCCCGAGCGCGTGCCTGCTCCAATCCGACTTTATGCCCACGGCCGGTATCTCGTGGACGAAGAAGTCGCTCAGCGCGCCGGTCTCGGTCGCAAAGATATTGCTGTCGTAAGTGCCCGCGAGCGAGAGGCTCGGGTTGACGATGAAGGATCCCCACCGAATTCCCAGCGGGTCGTAATCGGGCCGAGCGCGATTGAATACCGTCTCGCTCCGGGGCCCGACGGCCGCTGGTTCCAATGAATTGCCCGGCCAAGCCGGGAAGGGGCCGACTACCGGGGTCTGGGCGACGGCCATGCCGCCGGTCAGTGCGAGCGCCAACGCCCCGGCCGCGGCGACCAGGCTTCGTGCTCGTGGCCAGCCCCTTCTACGAGGATATGCGTTCCGGCTGCGCGTAAGGAAGCTGGGCCGAGTATGTGCCATTGCTGCCAGGCGCGCCGAGGGAGAAGGCGCAGTAGCAGCCGTCGAACTCGCAATGTGCACGATAAATGCTCCCCGACCTCTCGACCCGACAATCCTCTAACCTCATGGTTAATACTATAACAACGAGGCGGATTGACCCGGCACTTTAGGGAGTCGTGGTCTGGCTCGAGGGTGGATCGGTGTGCGGGGCCACCAGCGGTGCCCCGATATTCGACCGCCCGCCGGTACCGAGGTTAGGACCGGGATTGAAAGCCAACTGGGTGATCGCACTCGTGATCTGAGCGCCTGCCTCGGGAACGGCATTCTCGAGGGCGGCGACGATTCCTGGCGCAGCATTTTCTTGCTGCCCCGGGGGTAAGGCTTCGATGACCGCGATGAGAATGGCCGCCACCTGGGTCGGCGAGGCAGAAGCCGCGGTCGCCGCGACGTCCGCGGCGTCGCCTGGGCAGCGGCTCACCGCAAGACCGGCGATATCGCCCGCGAGATCCTGATGCGCGGCGACCTGCTGCTTGACCACGGCATCGAGCGCGGCGGAATCGCAACTCGACTGAGTGATCGCGCTGACGACGTCTTGCGGAAGCGGTTGCGGCGTCTCCTGCGCCTGGGCAACTTGCGCGGCATGACTAATGGAGGCACCGAGCATCACACCGGTACCGATGACTAAGGCCGCGAGCGCCCGGGAGCCGAACATCAAGGTACCTCCGTGAGCCGGGGATCAAATCGATGGAGAAACTTTGTGCAAAAATACAGTCAAGGCGCGATCTCGCGCCATCGCCCAAAAAGGGCGTCCGAGTGAATATAAAACCGCCTCATGAGGGCGGAGAAATTTACTATGATCAAAGCCTTAACGGCATGGCCCGGCGCGGGCAGCGCTTCTGCGCTCCCGCCGCATCAGAGGAACCGGATTTCATCCCCTTCGAGGACGAGGCAGGTTAGCCTGCCGGTCGCGTAGGCCCCCGTATCGATCCCAATTCGGTTCGGCAGGATTTCCGGCTCGGTCCCGAAGGAATGGCCGTGGACGATCACCTTGCCATGGAAAGCGGTCGATTCCAGGAATTCCCTGCGGATCCATATGAGGTCGGCATCGTTTTGGCGCTCGAGCGGAACGCCTGGGCGGACCCCGGCATGCACGAACATGTAATCGCCGACGACGATGGAACGAGGAAGGCCCGCTAGGAACCTGCGGTGCACCTCGGGGAGCCTCTGGCGGAGCCTCTGCTGTGCGGCAAGCAGTCGCTCCTCGTACCGGCCGGTCCCGGCGCTGGCGACCCCGTAGCTCAGCAGCGTCTCGAGCCCGCCAAACGCAAGCCACTCCGGACCGCAGGCAGCGTCGTCCAAGAATTGCAGGAGCATCGCCTCGTGATTGCCGAGGAGATGCGTCGCCGTGACCCCCGCCAGCGGGCGGGATAGCAGCATCTCCACGACCTCCCGGCTCGAGGGACCGCGATCGATGTAGTCGCCGAGATAGATGACGTGCTTGCGCGGCTGCGGGGCTCGACTTGCGTCTGCCTCGATCCTCGCATGCAGCGCCGCCAATAGATCCGCGCGGCCGTGCACGTCGCCGATTGCATAGACCCTGAGGTCGCGCGGCAGGGCTGCCGCTCTCCGCTCCCGCCTTCTCGATGCCGCGAAGAAGCGAAACATCGGCCTATCCCGCCCCCTGCGCGTTCCCACGACGAGCCCGCGCAGACGCCGGCCTCGGCTCGCCGCAGCCGTGCCTCGACGACACCTCCTCGCGTCGCGCATCGGGCCGAACGGAGGCGCTTCGACCCAATTGAGCGCCTCCATGAACCGGCAGCCGATTCGGCCCGTCTAATGCAATGCGCAGGGGCGGGAGGACGCAGCGCCGACCGCCCCCGTGACGCGAAGAAGAAGAAGAACCTTGAGGGGCGCGATGAGGTCCGGACTTTGCCTTGCCGCCGTCGCGCTGAGCGCCATTGGCTTCGCGGTTTTCGACCCCGCCTCGGCGGGGACGCGCATGGAGACCGCCGCCCCCGCGGTGCCGCCGGCGGGGTTTCTCGGCTTCTGCCTCAAGCACCTCCCGGATTGCACGGGCAGGACGAGCGGCGGCGGAGTCGAGCTCACGCCCGAGCGGCTGCGTCTGCTGCAGTCCGTGCAGGCCCAGGTCAACGCCGCCATAGCGCCGTGCGAGGATCCCACGCACAGCTGGGACTATCCGACCGATGGGACCGGCGATTGCAACAGATACGCTCTGGAGAAACGACGAGAGCTCATCGAGCGCGGCTGGCCCCGAGGGTCTGCGTTGCTGGCGACGGCGATCACCGAGACCGGCGAAGACCATCTGGTCGTCGTCGCCAGGACCGATCGCGGAGACCTCGTCCTGGACAATCGCGTGGCGCCCGTCGTGGATTGGGCGGAATTGCCGTATCGGTGGATATCGATTCAAAGTGACCGGAGCCCGGTCCAGTGGCTCAGCGTCGTCAGCAGCCCGGCGGCCGCCGGCGGAACGTCGACACCGCGCCGCGCGCCATCCGCGGCTCGCTAGTCGCACCTCGCCGGGAACGAGCGTCGGATCTAGCTGCACGCGAGCCCTCCGCTCTGCAACCCGAGGCCGATCGCGCGAAAGAGCGTTTCCGCGTGGAGTTGGCGCCCGTGAAACACGACGAGCACCAGCGCTGCCGCGAGGAGGAGTGTGCTGACGGGCAGACCGGCTCGTGACCTCGGAAAATTGCGCAAGGTCAGCACCGCGAGCGCGCCCGCCCCGATCAGGAGACCGAAAGCCACCTCGGTGAAGGTATGGCTGCTCAGGAGGACGCGCGATGCCGCGATCCCCGCAACCCCTGCGATTGCAGCGAGGACGATCGCAAGGCGACGCCAGCCCTCTGTCTCCGCTGCGGCGAGGAGCGCGAGGCTGCCGTAAATCAGCGTGCTCAGGCTGGTGTGGCCGCTCGGACTATGGAGCGTATGGGCCGGCGGGCAGACGAAGAACGCGACCTTCAGCAGCGCGGTCCCACCCATGCAGAATCCCGCGGCCATCGCCCAGCACAGCGCGTCCTGCCTCGTGCGCGCAAAGCGCAGCCACAACAGGACCAAGACCGTCAGCGGAAGGAGCACCGCCAGATCGCCGAAATCCGTGAGTGCTATGAGGGCGTCTTGGGCCATGATGTCCCGCGCGCTTCGGGTCTCAGAGTGGATTACCCTGCGCTCGCAGGCCCGCCTGCGCCGCCTTGCCGCTCAACGAGGCGAGCCGCGCCTCCAGCTCCTGCAGGATCGTCTCGGAGTGCATCGACTTCCTTGCGAGCCGTGCCGCAGCCTCCCCCATCGCCCGGCGCCGTCCCGGGTCCGCCGCCAAATCGCGGATCGCAGCCGCGAGCGGCACGGGATCCTCGGGCGGAGTGACGACACCGGCCTCGACGAGCGCGCGGTCGAGCTCCGACTCGCGCGGAGCCATCGCGATGACCGGCCGGCCCGAGGCCAGCATGGCCAGGAGCTTGGAGGGCATGACGAGATCGCTCGCCTCGCGCCGCTGCGGCAGCAGGTGAATATCCGCGACGTTGAGGAACTCGTTGAACCGCGCCGCCGGCTGCAGCGGCAGGAACCTGACGTTCCCGAGCTCTCGCGCGGAGGCTTCGAGCTCCGCGCGCGCGGGCCCCGCGCCCGCCAATAGGAAGAGCGGTGAGCTCTCGCCGCTGCCCACGAGCGACCGCGCCGCCGCTATCACGTGCTCGAGCCCTTGCTTGCGACCCATGCTTCCGGAATAGAGGACACAGCAGCGATCCTCGGGAATGCCGAGCTCGCGCCGGAGCGCCACCGGGCACGAGAGCGGCTTGAAGGCGTCGGTGTCGACCCAGTTCGGGAACAGGAGGAGACGCTCGCGCGGCACGCCCTTGCGCTCGATCGCCTCGAGCATGCGCGAGGAGATCGTGGAGACGCGATCGAAGCGTCGCATCAGCCAGCGCTCGAGCCGGCGCCCGAGCGCGACGGCCGGGCGATTGCGGATGAATCCGAGCTCGAAGGCGGCATCGAGCTCGAGGTCGAGCACGTGCAGCCAGGCCTTCGCGCGCATGAGACGCGCAGCGAGCCACGCCGCGGGGGCCGAGAACTGCGTCGGGGCCATCACCATGACGACGTCGGCCCGGCCGCGCGGAATCTGCGCGAGGGCGGCGGGGATGCAGGAAAGGCCGAAGGACGAAAGATGCAGGATTCGCCGGAGCCCGGTCTGCCGGCGCGGCACGTAGAGCGGACAGCGGACGACGCGACAACCCTCCCAGGTCTCGGAACGCCAGGTCCAGCCGGCCCATCCCGGCCGCTTCCATTCGGGATAATAGGGGCGCGTCGTGACGACGGTGACGTCGTGGCCGCGCCGAGCGAGCCAAGCGGCCATCTCGCCGGTGTACTTGCCGATCCCCGTGAGCTCGGGCGCGAAGTTCAAGCCGATGATCAGCAGACGCATGCTCGCAATGCTCCCCAGCCCCTGTTCGAGCGCGGGACTCAGTATGCGTTCTGCTGCCGCAGGACGACGATCGCGGTCATGAAGAGGACCTTTAGATCGAGCCAGATCGACCAGTTGTCGATGTACCAGAGATCGTATTCGACGCGCTCCCGCGCGCGCTGTGGCGTGTCGATCTCGCCGCGCAAGCCGTGCACCTGAGCCCAGCCGGTCACACCCGGCTTCACGCGATGCCGCTGGAAATATTCGCCGACGGCCTCGTGATAGAGCCGGTCGCCGGCCTTCATCGCCATTACGTGCGGCCGCGGCCCCACCAGCGACATGTCGCCGAGCATGACGTTGAGGAGCTGGGGAAGCTCGTCGATGCTCAGGCGGCGGAGAATGCGGCCCACCCGCGTCACCCGGAGATCGCCGGGCACCGTCCGATTGGCGCCGCTCGCGTCGGTCTCGCCCTCGCGCATCGTCCGGAACTTGAAGACGCGGATGACGTTGTTGTTGAAGCCGAAGCGCTCCTGAACGAAGAACGCTGGCCCCTTGCTGTCGAGCCGGATCGCCACCGCGACGAGCGCCATCAGCGGCGCGGTCAAGGCCAGGAGGAAGGCGGCGAGGACCTTGTCCTCGACCCATTTCGCGACGCCGCTCCAGTGCTTGAGCGGGCGGTCGACGATCTCGATCATCCGCACCGACGCGGTCTCGCTGATGCCGCGCATCGGGAAGACGCCCGCGATGGGATCGAGGCTGAGGCGGAGATCCACCGGGAGCGGGCGAAGCTTGGCGACGAGCTCGCCGATCCGCGCCTCCGCCCGGAGTGGCAGCGCGATGACGACCTCGTCGATCAGCGACTGACGCACCTGCGCGACGAGATCGTCGGTGGTTCCGACGACTGGATAGCCCGCGACTTCCGACGGCACGCGCGTCATCCGGTCGTCGAAGATGCCGGCGATCCTGATCTGGGCGTCGTTGACCGATCGAATCTTGGCGACGATTTGCTGACCCAGCTCGCCCGCTCCGACGACGGCGATCGCGCGCGTGAGCCGGCCCGTCCGGGTCCAGTAGTCGATCATCAGGCTCGCGCCGATTCGCACCATGGTGAGCGCGGCGAAGCAGACCAACGCAAAGAGCAGGGTCCAGACGCGGGAGTAGTTCTGCACCACCCGCGCGGCGAAGCCCACGCTCGTCAGCACCGAGAGCGTGCCGCCCCAGACCAATGCGACCCTGCCGACTTGCCAGGCCAAAGGGGAGAGACGCTGAATCCTGTAGCCGCCGAACCTCCGATGGGCATAGACGAAGCCGCCCGCCGCGAGAACGATGGCGACCAAATAAAGCTCGTAGAACGTGACGCCGGAGCCGAGCGCCTGGACGAAGAGCTCGAGCGAGCCGAGACCGCCGATGAGGATCGCCAGCGCGTCCGCGACTTGAACCGTCCCGCAGATCACCTCCGCCGAGACCGATGCCCGCGCGGCGCTGCGCGCCGGGCTCGCCGCCGTTTCCGCGCTTCCCGTGGCCGGCGTCGCCTGCGTTCGGCGGCCGCGGACGCGCGGCGGCGCGGCGAGGCCGAACTCGCGCTCGCTCCATTGATGATCGCCCGGGGGTTGGGGGATCGCGGTCATCGACGTGGGCTCGATTGGGCTCCCCGATGCGTGCGCCAAAGCGACGCGTCTTGCCGGCCGCCCCCCAACTCGCCGACGGAGGAACCGGCTTCGAGCCAACGGAGGTTCCGGCGAAGCGTCGCCGCACAGATTGCCCACTATTGTGGAAAATTCTTTAAACGGCCTATCCGTACAAAAGAGGCAGATGCCCGCACAGCACGCGGCGCGGGCCTTGAGCTCGTCCAAAGGAAGTGGGAGCCGGCCCTCCCCGGTGTCGATCCGGCCGTCGCAGATCCCTTCAATTGCGCGATTTTCAGCGTGAATTTCCTGAGAGTGGCGCGGACCGGTGTCGGTCTTCTGGACCCCGCGAGGTCGGGATCGTGGTTAAGGGACTAGTCAGAAATGGAGAGCTATTGCCCATGCGCCGGATCGTCGCATCTCCTCGAAATGATGGGCTCCGGTCGCGCCGCGTCCGATGCGCTCCTCTACGGATTTCCGAAGGAGCGCTTCGCGAAGCCGCGCAAGAGCCTTCGCGGGCTCGCGGCACGGGGGGGTGCGGCTTCTCGCGGGCCGGCCGAAAGACCTCGTCCGGGCCATCACGAGCTTCTTCGGCCTTTGATACGCGCTCAGCTCAGCTCCACCGTCTTCACGTCGAAGAGCGCAACCCAGTCCTCGACGTCCGCGATCATCATGGCGCCGGCCCCGTAGATCTCCTCCACCAGCCGCTCCGTGCTCAGCGGGCCCGCGAGCGGCAGGTGAGAAAGCCGCTCCGCGATCTGCCGAAGGCGCCGGTGCAGGCGCTCGGAATTCTTCGCGACGATCTCGAATTCCGCCTGGGCGCGGAGCGCAAAGGCCGCGGCCGAGAGCGCGGGCAGCGCCACTCCGAGGACGGCGAGCGCCTCGATCGCGCGATGCGCGACGGAGCACGCGGATTGATCGGCGGCGAAGACGAGGAGCGCGATCTTCGTGAGCGCGGCGAGGAAGGTGCCGGCGAAGCAGAGGAGACCGAGCGTTCCTAGTCGGCGCGCGACGGTGCCGGCGCGCGATGCGTTGAGCTCGTGAAACTCGATCTGCTCCGCGAGCAGCCCATCGACGTAGCGCCCGCGCACCGAGCGCAGGTACTCTGCCTCGTAGCGGGCGGCGGGGACGCCGATCTCGCGCACCGCGGCGCTGAAGTACCAAAGCACCCAATCCTGCCGCCGCGCGGTGCGGGCCCCGTGCGTCGAGAGGATCGCCGCGCGGTTGATCGGCAGCGTCCGCCCCAGCAGGACCAGATAGGCCATCTGCCGCATGAGTTCCGCGAGGATGCGATAATCGATCCAGCGGTCGTGCCAGCGCCGGATGCGGTCCATGGCGACGAGCCCGCCGATCGCCGCGAGCGAGGCGATCTCGAGCAGCACGAAGGGCCAGCCGGGATCCACGGCGAAGGCGAGCCCGGCGCAAGTGAGCGCCGCCGCGCCCAGGACGAAGAGCGCGAGGAAGGTCGACCGGTGACAGTGCGAGTAGAAGAGCGCAACCGCGTCGGCGCGATCGCGGATGCGCTCATAGGCCGCGATCTTCTCGAGCTGCGGTGGCGTCAGCGCCTGGCGCACGGTGTAGGAGGGCGCGACGGCCGCGTGCCGCTGCGAGCCGCCGCGTGGGAGCGTGAAGAGCCTGCGGAAGCGCTCGAAGGCGAGCATCGGCCCCTTCGAGGGCCGCACCCGCTCGTCGTAGAACTGCTGCAGCGGCGAGCCCGCCTGGTAAGGAAGACGCCGCAGGCGCCCCCTGAGGCCGCGCCAGATGCCGACCGCCACGGTCTCGTCCTCGGGCAGCGCCGCAGGCGGCTCCAGCAAGGCCTTCAGGTGATCGGCCAGGTCGTCGAGCGCATCCGCGGTCGACGGCATCGGAAGCTCCAGCGCATCGCGCTCGACCAGCA
The DNA here is from genome assembly GCA_035541215.1 of Allostellaceae bacterium. GTDB lineage: Bacteria > Pseudomonadota > Alphaproteobacteria > ATCC43930 > CGMCC-115725 > DASZHJ01. Next base: position 46,596 of record DATKNV010000013.1, read on the forward strand.
GCCGCATCGCCGCGGGGGCGTCGGCCGGGATCCAAAGCACGGGAACGCCGGTCCGCAACGCGAAGGTCACGATGTCGGCGGTGCCGCCGAGCCCGGCCGGGCGGTCGCGCTGCCAGACCGCGATCACGACGTCGGCGCTCCGGACGACGAAGCGGCCCACCGCGTAATAGCTTTGGTCGCCCGTCGCCTTTCCGCGGCCGCCGTCGAGGGCGATCGTCCCCTCCTCCGCATCGGCACGCGCCAGCAGGCGCCGGAATTCCGTCTTGCTCTCCTCCGTCTCGAAATCCTTCTCGTATTCCGGCTGCGCGAAGGGCAGCGGCGCGAGCAGCCGGTATCCGAGCCGCGAGGCCTCCTCGGCGGCGAGGCGGTCGGCCCCCTCCGCAAGCGGCGAGATCATCCGCAGCAATGGCGGCTCCTCGCGATAGGCTCTGCTCTCGCGGTTCACTGCGGCGACCGCGTTGGCGGCATCGCGGATCGCCGCGAGCGCAACGGCGATCTGCGACCTTATTGCCGCGCCGTTCTCGGCGTAGGCCGTGAAGATGTCGCGATGGCCCGTGATCCCCACGCGGATCGCGATGCGCGGCCGCGGGTCCGGGCCGGCTCCTGCGCTCAAGGAGAATTTTCCGACAGAAGCGCGAAAACGGCGATGCGCCCGCCGCCGCCGACGGCGCCGACCTTCCCCGCGAATTCCGTCTCGCCCTCGTAGCCCGAGAGCAGCAGCTCGCAATGGAACGGCTCGGTCGCGTAGACGCCGCGGCGGGAGACCGCGGGCCGGCGCGGCGCCAGCATCGCCTGCTGGAGCGCGAGGCTCGCCGCGCGCGGCTCCGTCACCGGAGCGAGATCGCAGGTGACGCAGGCCTCCGCCTTTTGCGCGAGACGCGCGGCGAAGGCTGCCGCCTCGAGCGCGCTCGCGACGAGCCAGACCCGGCATCCGCCCTCTAGCGTCACGGGCCTCCCCAGCGCATTGGCCGCCGCGTCGCCCGCCGCACCGGCATCGCCGTCGAGACACACGAAGGCCGGCGGAACGGGCCCCGCGGGGCCTCGCTGCTCCGCGAGCCGCGCGGGATCGACGGTATCGGGCCCGGCGACGATCCGTTGTCCGGCCGCGCGCCAGGTTCGCATCGCCGCCCCCGCGACCGAGGTGCCGCCGCCGTCCCAGCCGAGGCAGAGCTGGATGCTCTCGCTCTCGAGCTCGCGTGCCCGCTGGATCGCCTGTCCCATTGCGAGACGCGAGGTCAGATAGCGGTCGTCGCCGGTTCCGGCCGACGTCTCCTGGCCGAAAGCGGCGATGCGGGCCGCGCGGTCGAGACAGGCGGCGCTGCGCCGCGCCCATTCGGCATGTCCCGGCAGCTTCACGCGGCCGGATTGCGCGATCACCCGGTCCGGCAGCACCGCGTTGAATTCGGCACCCGCTTCGATCAGCGTCTCCGCGGCGACGATCTCCGCGGGATTGGCGAGGCCGCCGAAGATCCAGGCGGGCTCCGCGCGCCCCGCAAGCGCACGCAGACCCGCCGCGAATCTCCCCTCGTCGAAGGGCTCCGAGAATCCGCCATCGGCGATGAAATGCGCGACCGGCGGCTGACGGAGCGCATCGAGGATGCGGCGCTCCGGCACCTCCAGGAGGCCGCAGAGCATGCGCATTTGCCGCCGCGTGCTCGCGATCTTGCCGCGATCGGCGTCGTTGCACTGGCGCGCGCGCTCGAGGAGCTGTGCGGCGCGCTCGACCTTGCCGAGGACGAGCGCCGCCTCGGCCGCGCTCGCGATCTCGTAATAGGAGCCGGGATCGTCGCCCAAATGGCGGAGGACCTCCGTCGCGACCTCGCGCGCACGCGCGCGGTCACCCGCCGCGATGAACATCGTGGCGGCGTTGATGGCGGCGTAATAGCCGCCGAACTTCTTGTGGACGGCCTCGTAGCATTCCGCCGACCCAAGCGCCAAGGCGCGCTTGGCGGAGCGGTCGCGCTCCTGAGCCCAAAGGTCCTTCCTCAGCCGCGCCTCGAGCGCCGCCGCGTCCTCGTCCGCCGCATTCTCCGCGAGGTCGAACTCCCGGAGCATCCGCCAGGCCTCGTGCACGGCGCCGGAACGCGCGCTCGCGAGCACCGCGCGATGCCGGATCAGAGGATCGCGCGCGAGCGAGGGCCGGCGCAGCGCCTCGAGCGCGAGCTCCCAGGCCTCGAGGTTGCAGCCGCGGGCGAGCGCGAGGTCGATCTGGTCGAGCCAGGTGGCGGCGTTCCAGCCGCCGCGGCTCCCGCGCCGCATCTTCGCGAAGATGCGGAGGCGGTCGAGCTGAAGGATGGTGAGGCGCTGCTGCTTGTCGACGGCGATGATGCCGCCGTCCTGCCAGAGGTTGAGCGCCTCGAGGACGCTCCGGCGGTCGACCCCGAGGGCGAGCGCGAGCTTGCCGTGGGTGAGGCGCTCGGGGATCTGAATTTGCGCGCCCTCGCGCACGCCCAGATGCTCCGCGCGGCGCAGCAGATAGCGCGCGAGGCGGATCTCCACGAGCCCCGCGAAGGCGAGCCCGTCGATGAGCGAGAGCAGCTCCGCCATCTCGCCCGCGAGCTTGGCGCCGACGGCCTGCGCCACCGCCGGCTCCTCCGCGACGAAGGCGCGGAACTCCGCGGCGGGGATCTCGATGATCGCGGAATTGGTGACGGAGACGGCGCGCAGCGAGGCGAGCGCGCCCGGCGCGCCCTCGCGGGCGCTCGCCATCGTCATCGCCTCGCCGAAACTGTCGCCGCGGCCGAGGAGCGCCACCGAGAGGCTCTGATCGCCCTCCTCGGAGGTCGCGAAGATCTCGGAGACGCCGTGCTCGACGACGCAGACGATGCGCTGGGCGCGCTCGGTGGTCGCGATGACCTCGCCCGCGGCATAGGCGCGGAGCCGCGAGGCCTGCGCGAGCGCGTCGATCCGCTCGGGCGCCGCCGGCTTGAAGACGCGCGAGGCCCGCATCACCGCCGCCATGAAGCCGCGGTCGATGCTGGGCGCGCGCGTGTTTGCCGGCATCACTCGCCCGGCCGCGAGCGGCGCAGCGAGTACATGCGGCACGCGCCGTATCCCTTGGCCATCGGCTGAATCCCCACGTACTCGCAGCGGAACTCGCCGCCGGCCTCGCAATAGAGCGTCGCCGCGAATTGCTCCGTGACGTAGATCGCGCCCACTTCGGTCACGGGCTCGATGCGCGCGGTCCGGATGATCTCGGTGCCGAAGAACTTGTTGCGCTTGGTGACGCGGTCGTAGCCGCGGCTCACCGGCCCCACATGAGCGCCGACGCGAAGCCCCTGCACCGTCGGCAGCCCCACCCGCTTCAGCCGCTCCGGCCGCATCGTCTCCTGGAGCGCAAGGCAGCAGCGTGCCGCGGTCGAGACGCCGGAGACCACGAGATAGATGCCGTCCCCCGCGGTCTCCGCATATTCGACGGCGGCGCCGAAGGGCTCGAGCGCGTCGCCGAAGCCGCCGATGACGTGATCCAGAAAGCCCGCCATGTCGCGCTCGGCGAGCGTGCTGAAGCCCTTGACGTCGCCGAAGACGAGCGCGCGCTTGACGCGCACCGGAGGCGGCGGGTCCTGGGGCGGTGCCCCGACGCGGCCGGGCTTGCGCGCGAGGAGCGCTGCCGGCGTTAAGATGAGCGCGGACCGCTGCGCCTCGATCGCTATCCGGCGCGCCGGCGCGTCGAGTGCCTCCGCGCGCAGCAAGGTGAGCCCCATCATCTGCTCGAGGCAAAGCGAGAGCGAGGTCGGCTCATCCGCCTCGCCGGACTCGGTGACGACGCTCACGGAGCTCCTGCGGTCGAGGCAGCGTTGGTAGGGCTCTTTCCACCGCGGCGCCGCCGCCTCCAGCGCCTCGAGGCAGGTCTTCTCGCTCGCCGACAGCACCAGGTTGAGCTGCGCCTTCCTGGCGATGAGCGCCTCGGCGAGGCAGATGTCCAGGGGATCGAGGAGGGTCACGTAGACGGCGGCGCCCTCGGCCCGTGGCAGCACGCGATCGAGCTCCCGCTCGAGATTGGCCCGCGCCGCGTCGCTCCCGTCGAAAGCCGGCGCGGCCGCTCCGCGATCCCGGAGGAAGCACGCGACCTCGGGCTCGCCCAGCGCGTCGATCAGCTCGCGGCCCAGCCCCTTTGCCTTGCTGAGCCAGCGCATCTGCTTGCGCGTCGCGGCGATCTCGTCTTGCGCGGCCTTGGGCAATTTTGCCGCGCGCCACAGCGTCGCGGCCGCCGCAGCAATGTCGTCGAGCAGGACCAGCGCCTCGCCTTGGGTCGCGAGCGTCCAGTAATTCTCGGCCTCGCCCCGCGCGAGGCGCAGCGCCTCGCCCGCCATCGTCTTGGAGCGCTCGACGTCTCCCGCGAGGAACCACATGCTCGCGGCGTTGATGGCGGGGTAATAGCTGTCGCCGCCGCGCCGGAACACCGCCTCGTAGGCGGCCGCGGACGCCCTGAGGAGCCGGGTCTGCTCCTCGCCCGAGGCCTCGACGGCGCGGTCCTTGAAGAGGCGCGCCTCCAACGCCCCGAATTCGTTGACGAGATGGCCGCTCGCGATCACCGCGATCCTGCCCTTCGCCTCGAGGTCGGCGAGCCGCGCCTGCGCGCGATTGGTGGCGCCCGCGCGCGCCAGCGCGAGCAGCGCCTGGTATTCGAGCTCCATCGCCTCCGGATGCTCGGCGAGGCCGCGCCGGGCCAAATCGAACATCTTGAAGTAGTCGGCCTCTTTCTTCCGGACCTCGTTGACCCGCTGCAGCCAGGTCTCGACGGGCGTCTTCTCGGCCGTGCTGCCCGTGTCCATCTCCGCCCCCTCAGTGCTGCGCTGTAGCCCAGGCCGGAAACGGGTCGGGGAGCTGCGCCCAGCCCTTGGGCCCGAGCGCGAGCTCCGCCTCGCTGAGCGCGCAGGCGTCGAGCGCGCCTCGAATCTCGCCGGCGTCGAAGCCATGCCCGATGAACACGAATTCCTGCTGGCGATCTCCGAAGGGCTCCCGCCAGCGCCGCTCGATCGCCGCGGCCGCGGCCGTGGGCCAGCGGTCCCGCGGCATGCTCGCCCACCAGAGTCCGACGGGATGAGCGACGCTCAGCGTTCCGCAGCGCGACCACGCGCAGACGAGATCAGGACGCGTCGCGAGCCAGAATTGCCCGACCGCGCGATAGACGCCGTCGAAATCGCGGCGCATGAGCTCGGCCAAGCGCGCGCCGCTGAACGGGGTCCGCGTCCGGTGGATGAGAGCCTCGAGCCCTAGCGTCGCAAATTCCGGCGGCCGATGGCCCGCCTGCAGCATCTGCCAGGCGGGCACGCCGTCGTGCCCCGGCGGAAGCGCCGCAAGGTCGCGTGCGAGCTCCGTCGGATCGGTGTGGAGGACGATCTCGGCGCCGCCGTTCAAGGATCGCAGCATCCTGCGCAACCGCAGCAGCTCATCCGCGCCGAGCTCCCGCGCGTCGACGACGAGGCGGTCCGCATACTCGATCGACGCGAAGAGCGCCGCGCGGGCCATGGCGTGCGACTGCCGGTGATCGTGGGCGTGATCGTGATGCTCGTGGCCGTGGTCGTGGCCGCAAGCCTCGCCGTGGTGATGATGGCGGTGATGATCGTGCTCATCTCCGCAGCAGGCCTGCGCGGACGGCCCGGCCGTCGCGCCCTCGGCGAGAGCCGCGAAGAGCGCCGCGGGCTCGATCGCAGCGATGGCGCGCGTCCTTCCGGCGGCGTGCAGCTCCGCGAGGCCCGGCGGCATCTGGTCCGGCGGCATCTGCGCGAGCGCGGGACCGGAGGGGCCGCCGGTTACGTCGAGCAAGAGGTCCGGGCCCTCCGACGCGGCCGGGAGCCGCGGCAGCGCGCCCCCGCTCGCCTCGGGCCAATCGAGAAGGCGCGGGCCGGTCCCGCGCACGAGTTCCGTCCGGCAACGCTCGCGCAACGCGTCGCCGACGAAATAAATCAAGCCCAGCGACATTCTCGCCCTCCCTCGGTCTTTGTAGCCGATCCGTCGCACGGCCGCATCTGCGATCGAGATGGCGTCGCGCCGGGGCTGGCGCTGTGAATCGCATCACATTTCCGGTCATCGCGGGGACCAGGTGTAATAGTGTATCTGGTCGAGCCACGCCCTCCCTGCGCTCCGGAGGATTCATGACCAATCCCAAGCAGCCGAGAGCCGGCATCAAGCTCCAGAGGCGCACCGCCGAGCCGCTCGACACGGCCAAGGTCCCCGTCGCCGCCAAGGAGGAGGTGTCGGAGGTGAGCGGACAGTACGATGCCTGGGTCCGCTGCCCCCATTGCGATGCCAGGGGATTCGTCGGCGGTCTCGAGCACCGCCATTACATCGCCGTGCGCTGCTGGGCCTGCGGCGAGGCCTTCCTCGCGTGACGCGCCCCGGCGCGAGCGGGGTGTGAATCGGATCACGAAAAAGCGACACCGAGACTGGCTTATCCTCGGAGGCCGGCGCATAGAGAAGGCGGGCGGGAACCGCGCCATCGTGCCGCGCGGTACTGGTAGTCGGCCCGGAAGGAGGTCACATGACGGCGCCAAAGCAAATGCGAGAGGGTATCGGTCTCGACAAGGCAACCGCGGACAAGCTCGACAAGAAGCGGATCGCGGCCACCCAGAAGGAAGAGCCCGCTGAGGTCAGCGGCCAGTACGACGCCTGGGTCCGCTGCCCCAGCTGCGGAGCGGCCTGTTACGTGCGCGGCCTCAGCACCAACTATTACGTCCCGCGCCAGTGCTGGAACTGCGGCTACGTATTCCTCGCCTGAGCCCCTCGGGATCGAGCCGCCGCCCTCCCCGCCCGACCGGCCGGAGGCGGTGGTTCCATTTCAAGCCAGAAAATATCGATGGAAGGCGCTGGGCATGCCGTACCGGGCCGATTTGTCGCACCGGCCCGCATTCCGCGCCCGGGATGTGAAGCGGATCACGCCGGAACCGAAGCCGGCCTCGCATATCTGCGGCTAGCGGCGCATAGAACCTCGCGAGCCCCCGGCGGTTGGAGCGTCGGCGCCACTAAGGTCCCCAGGGAGCAGTTGAGAAGAGATCAGGGAACGAAAGGAGAAATGCTGCGGAAATCTCAGGCCGACTAAGGTCTCTCGGTTCGCGACAGGCGAAAAATTCTTCTGTATATTTTTTTGTGAAATCGCATGGGCGCTTTCACGCAGCGGCTGATGCCGCTGCTGCATCGAAACCTAAAGGAGGTACCATGCCGGCACCGAAGGAAGTGAAAGAGGGCATCAAGCTCGAGAAGTCGACCTCGGACAAACTCGACAAGAAGAAGGTCGCCAAGGGCCTCAAGGAAGAGCCCTCCCAGGTCAGCGGCCAGTACGACGGCTGGCGCAGGTGTCCGTATTGCGGCGCCAACAATTTCTGCGTCGGGATGCGGTCCGACGTCTATCTCACCTACTACTGCTGGAGCTGCGGCGGCGCGTTCCTCGCCTAGCCAGTTCCGACGGGCTGCCGCCGCCGCCCGCGCGCTTGCCCGAGCGCAGCGGGCGGCGGCGGCGCATTTCGCGCCGAGAACCTTGCGAATGACCGCCGCCTCCGCTCCTCAGGAGTTCTCGCTGCGCCAGCTCCTGCGCTGGACGTGGCAGGTCATACGCCCCGCACCCTGGCTGATCGCCGCAGCGGCGGGAGCCGATCTCGTGGTGACGCTCGGCAACCAGGCCCAGGCGCAGCTCTTCGCGCGGGTCCTCGACCAGATCCGCGCGCTCGCGGGGCCTTCCGCCGCCGGCGCGCACCCGTCATTCGGGCTCGCCTATCTGCTAGTCGTCACGGTCGTGCTCCTGCCGCTATTCGCCTTCGCGGCACGGACGATCTCGGCTTTCGCCGACAGCCGCATGCTGGAGCAGCTGCAGCTCTCGCTGCACGACAAGCTGCTGCGCCTCGGCGTCGAATGGCACGACCGGCACGACACCGCGACGAGCGTCCAGCTCGTCGATCGCATCGCCCGCGGCGCCCAGCCCGCGCTCTCGATGGCCGCGAAATATCCGCTGGTCCAGGCGATCGGACTCTGCACCGGCTCGGGCCTCCTGTCGCTCAACCTCGGGCAGTCGCTCAAAACGCCCTGGGAAATTCAGGCGATCGGCTTCGCGCTGCTGCTGGGACTGCCCTTCGTGGCTTGGCGGCTCTCGAACCGCGTGCGCGCGAGCAATGCCGCGGTCCAGGCCGCGGAGACCAGCGTTTCCGCGGAGGTGCTGAACTCGCTCAGCCTCCCCGGCGACATCCAGACCATCGGCGCCGCGCCGCAGCGCTCGCTCCGCATGGCGGAGCGCCTGCGCGCCGCCGCAAAGGCGCGCTTCATGATGGCGGTGAACATAGAATTGCCGAACCAGCTCTCCCAAGCGCTGCCGACGCTGCTGCAGGCCCTCTTCCTGGTCTATGCGGTGCTCGCGGTCGCGACCGCCTCGACGATCGACCCCAATGCCATCGGCGCCATCGTCGCGATCTACCTCCTCGTGCCGATGGTCGTGAATCCCCTGATTTCGCTCATCAACTTCTTCACCGGCCTCAATGCGCAGTGGCCGATGTTCCAGATGTTCGGGGAGGTGCTGGATGCCGAGCCGCGGACGATGGACCGGCCCGATGCGAGCGACTGGCCCGCGAACGGATCGCAGGTGTCGCTCGTCGGCGTGCGCTTCTCCTACGCGCCCGGTGCCGCGAAGATTCTCGACGGCGTCGATTACCGCTTCGAGCCCGGCAAGCTCACGGCGATCGTGGGCCGCTCCGGCTCCGGCAAGAGCACCATTATCCGGCTGCTCACGCGGCTCAGGGAGCCCACCGCGGGCGAGATCCGCATGGGCGACGTTCCCCTCGGCCGCATCAAGCTCGACGCGCTCCGGCGCAACGTCGCGATCGTCGGGCAGAAGGCGCTCTTCATCAGCGACACCGTCCGCGCGAACTTCAAGCTCGCCGATCCCGGCGCGAGCGACGCCGACATCGAGGCGATGTGCAAGAAGACGAAATTCTGGAACATCCTCCTCGATAAGCAGCCGAGCGCGCCGCTCGATCTCACGATGTCGCGCGACGGCGAGCCCTTCTCTGGCGGCCAGTGCCGCATCTTCGCGGTGACGCGCGCCCTGCTGCGCCGGCCCGCGGTCATGCTCCTCGACGAGCCCACGACCGGCGTCAATCCGCTGCAGCTCGAGGAGCTCGCGGCGCAGATCCGCGAGGCCTGCAGCGGCATCACCACCATCGCCGTCGAGCACGACTGCGATTTCATCCTGGGTCTCGCCGACCAGGTCTGCGCGCTCGACGCCGGGCGCTTCGCGCAGGTGGGCGAGCCCAGCCGGCTCGCGGCGGAGCCCGGCGTCTTCCACGACATGCTGGAGGCGCGGCGGCGCCTCGCCGCGAGCGGCGTCCAGATGAAGACCGAGGCCTTCCCCGCGCCCACCATCGGCGGGAAGGCGATACCGGCGCCGATGGCCGCGCAGGCGGGGGCGCTCAAGATCGCGGCGGGATCACCCATGAAGAGTATGCCCACATGACCGCAGACACCTCCTCCCCTCTCGCCTATTTCGGCGTCGCGCCGGAATCGAAGGAGGCGCAGCTCCTGCGCTTCCTGCTGCAAACCGCCGTCGACGCGATCGGCGGCGACGAGGGCTCGCTCCTCGTCTACGACCCGAAGGCGAACGATCTCGCCTGGGCCATGACGGTCGGCAACGCGGAGTCCGAGCGGAAGCTCCTGGGAGCCCGGCTTCCCATGGGCAAGGGCCTCACGGGGCTCGCCGCCGCCACGCACGAGGTGCAAGTGGGAGCGCCCATCTATCACGACGTCGAGCAGACCAAGCGTAAGAGCTCCGATCCCGAGGCCGTCGTCGCGGCGCCGATGCTCACGGACGAGAAGCTCATCGGCGTCATCACCACCGTGAGCTTCGAGAAGGGCCGGCGCTTTGGCGCCAAGGAAGCGAACATCTGCGGCCGCTTCGCGAAGCTCGCGGCGGTCATCGTGGAGCAGCATCAGAAGATCTCCGCCCTCGATAGCCGCGCCATGCTGCCGATCAGCGGCAAGGACCCCGAGACCAACGCGCGGCTCCAGGAGATCGACACCTCGCTCAAGAACATCGTCGAGCATCATCCGGAGACGCTGAAGCAGGTCTCCGCGATCATCGCGAGCCTCGAGCTCGCGCTCGGCCGCCCGCGGCGCTAGCCGCCATGGCGAAGAGCCCCCTGCTGGAGGCGCTGTCGACGCCGCTCGACGACTGGTGGAAGCGCGATCTCGCGCCCGTCGAGGTCGCCGTCCTCGACAGCGGGATCGACGCCACGCACAAGGACCTGCAAGGGCGCGTCGCCGCGTCCTTCGCCGTCGAGCCCGGCGAGGGCGGGCCGCAGCTCCGCGAGATTCCCCTCGGCACCAACAACGACGTCTACGGCCACGGCACCGCGGTCGGCGGGATCGTCGCGCGGCTCGCGCCGAACGCGCGGCTCATCGACCTGCGCATTCTCGGCACCGACAACGGCGGCAGCTCCGAGTGCCTCGTGCGCGGCCTCAAGGAGGCGGTGCAGCGGAAATGGCCGGTGCTCAACCTGAGCCTCGCGCTCAAGCGCCAATACGCCGACCTCGTGCGGCCGCTCTGCGAGGTCGCCTGGCATCAGGGCCAGACCATCGTGAGCGCCATGCGCAACTACCCCGTGAGCGACTACGGTCTTCCTGCGGAGTTCGCGACCTCGATCAGCGTCGAGACCGACACGTTTCCCGACACGCATCACATCCGCTTCCAGCCCGGCGAGATCATCGAGTTCGTGGCGCTCGGCGACAACGTGACGGTGCCGGCGCCCGGCGGCGGCTACACCCAGCGCGAGGGAACCAGCATGGCGACCCCGGTGATCTCCGGGCTTTGCGCCGTGCTGCTCGGCGCCTTCCCGGGACTCCTCCCCTTCGAGGTCCGCACCGTCCTCAAGCACCACGCGGAGATCGCGAAGCCCGCGCCGGCGCGCGAGGTTGACAGCGCCGCTCCGGCCTGAGCCAAATCGGGGCTCGGGATTTATTGCACGAGGAGAATGCGATGCGCGCGAACCGGGTGCGGGAAATCTGGCGCGAGGGCGGCTCGGTCATCAACGGCTGGTGCGGCATCCCCAGCGGCTTCGCCGCGGAGGTGATGGCGCATATGGGCTGGGATTCCCTCGTCGTCGACACGCAGCACGGCGTCGTCGATTACCAGACCATGGTCGCGATGCTGCAGGGCATCTCCACGACGTCGGTCGTGCCGATGGTGCGCGTCCCCTGGAACGATCCCGCCGCCGTCATGAAGGCGCTCGATGCCGGCGCCTACGGCATCATCTGCCCCATGATCAACAGTCGCGCGGAGTGCGAGGCCTTCGTCCAAGCCTGCCGCTACCCGCCGCGGGGCTATCGCAGCTCGGGCCCCATCCGCGCCTCGCTCTATGGCGGCGCCGACTATCACGAGAAGGCGAACGACACGATCCTCGCGATGGCCATGATCGAGACCGCGGAGGCGGTGGAGCATCTCGACGAGATCCTCTCGACGCCCGGCCTCGACGGCATTTACGTGGGCCCCTCCGATCTCTCGCTCTCCTACGGGCTCCCGCCCGGCCTCGACAAGAGCGACGAGCGCATGCTGGGCGCGCTCGCGAAGATCGTCGAGGGCTGCAAGCGCCACAAGGTCGTGCCGGGCATCCACACCGGCAGCAGCGCCTACGCCAAGAAGGCAATCGCCATGGGCTTCCGCTTCGTGACGCTCCTGGGCGATGCACGGCTCCTCACCATGGCGGGCCAGCAGGTCGTGCGCGAGATGCGCGAGGGCGCGCCCGCCCCCGCGAAGCCCTCGGGGCCTTACTGAGAGAGGCTCAGCCCAGCACTTCCTTATTGATGACGTTCTCGCGGATGGGCTTGCCGTCGAGCATGCTCAGGATGTTGCGGACGGTCGTGATCGCCATGCGGTCGCGGGATTCAACCGTGACGCCCGCGACGTGCGGCGACACCACGACGTTCGGGAGCTTGAGGAGCGGGTGATCGACGGCGGCGGGCTCGCGCGCGAAGACGTCGATCCCCGCGCCCGCGATCTGCCCCGCCTTGAGCGCCGCCTCGAGCGCCGCCTCGTCGACGATGCCGCCGCGGGCGGTATTGACGAGATAGGCCGTGGGCTTCATGCGCGAGAGGCGCGCGGCGTCGATGATGCCGGTCGTCTCCTTCGTCTTCGGGCAATGGAGCGTGACGAAATCCGCCCGCGCGAGCGCCGCGTCGAGATCGCTCACGGGCTCGCAGCCGGCGGCGCGGATCGCATCGGCGGAGACGTAGGGGTCGTAGATGAGGACGTTCATCTCCATGCCGAGGCAGCGCTTCGCGGTGCGCGTGCCGATGCGGCCGAAGCCCACGACGAGCACGGTCTTCTGCCAGAGGTCGACGGGCACGTTCTTGAACTTGTCCCACCAGCGGCCCTCGCGGACCAGCGCATCCATGGTGGCGGCGCGCTTCGCCAGCGCCAGCATCAGGAACATCGCCTTCTCCGCGACCGAGACGGAGTTGGCGGTGCCGGAGACGAAGAGGGGCACTCGTCTCCTCGTGAGTGCCGGCACCTCGACGGCGTCGTAGCCGACGCCGATGCGCGCGACCACCTCGAGCTTCGGCGCCGCATCGAGCTCGGCGGCGGTGAAGGGCGTGGCGCTCAGCGCGATCCCCACGGCGTCTCCCAGAATGGCCCGCAGCTCCTCCGGCTTGATCGTGTTCGAGAACGCGACTGCCTCGATGTCGTCGCGGCCCTGGAGCTGGTCCCACCCCGCGCGCGCGAGGTTTTCCGGCAACAGAATCTTCTTCCGGTTCGTGGTCATCCCCTGAGATCTCCGATGGTTCGTCGGCACGATGCTAGCGCATCCCCGCCGGCCCTGGACAGCCGTCTCTCCTTATAATACCTATCCGCGGCCGTTATTTCCCTTCCAGGCGCAGTGCCGGATGTCCCCCACTCCCCTTGCGACCGAGCTGGGCGCCCCAGAGGCGCGGAGGCTGTTCCGCCGCCGCGCGGCCTATGCCGCGCTCACGCTCTCGACCTCGGCCGGGCTGCTGGTGACGATGGCGCTGGCGCTCGGGAGACCCTTCGGGATCCTCGACGGCGTCATGCTCGCGTGCTTCGCGGTGACGGTGCCCTGGACCGTGATCGGATTCTGGAACGCCTTCATCGGCCTCACGCTGATGACCTTCTCGCGCGACCCCGTGGCGGCGGTGGCGCCCTTCGCCAGAAGCGGCGATCCCGAGGGCCCTATCGCCTCGCGCGTCGCGCTCCTGGCCTGCATCCGGAACGAGGATCCCACCCCGCTCGCGCGCCGCCTCGCCGCCATGCTCGACGATCTCATCGCGAGCGGCGCCGCGGACCGCTTCCATCTTTACATCCTCAGCGACAGCAGCTTTCCCGAGGTCGTGCGCGAGGAGGCGGAGATGGCGGAGCGGCTAGGGCGCGAGTACGGCAGCCGCCTTCCCGTGACCTACCGGCGGCGCGAGAAGAACGCCGGGTACAAGGCCGGCAACGTCCGCGACTTCTGCGAGCGCTGGGGCCGCGAGCACGATTTGGCGCTCATCGTCGACGCCGACAGCCTGATGTCCGCGCGCGCGATGCTGCGCGTCCTCCGCATCATGGAGCGCAATCCCGGGATCGGCATCCTGCAGACGCTCGTGACGGGCATGCCCACCGGGAGCGCCTTCGCGCGCATCTTCCAGTTCGGCATGCGCCTGGGGATGCGCTCCTACACGCTCGGCAGCGCCTGGTGGCAGGGCGACTGCGGTCCCTATTGGGGCCACAATGCCGTGCTTCGCCTCGCTCCCTTCATCGAGCATTGCCACCTGCCGCTGCTGCCGGGGAAGCCCCCGCTCGGCGGGCACATCCTCAGCCACGACCAGGTGGAGGCCGTGCTGATGCGCCGCGCAGGCTACGAGGTGCGCGTGCTGCCGGAGGAAGGCGACAGCTTCGAGCAGAACCCGCCGACGCTCCTCGAGTTCATCCGCAGGGATCTCCGCTGGTGCCAGGGCAACATGCAGTATTGGCGGCTCCTTGCATTGCCGGGATTGCGGCCGATGAGCCGTATCCAGCTCGCGCTTGCCATACAAATGTACCTGGGATCGCCGGCCTGGATGGGATTCCTTCTCCTGGGTGTCGCCCGCGCGACGCTGCCATTCCTGCCGCCGATGCATTTCGATCCCGAGATCGGTCCCGCCATGTTCCTGGTCGTGCTGTTCATGACCTTTGCGCCGAAGATCGCGACCGCGGTCGACGTCTTCCTGCGCTCGGGGCTCCGCCGCGGCTTCGGCGGGGGGCTGCGGTTTGCCGCGAATCTCCTCTCCGAGATTGTTTTCTCGGCGCTGCTCGCGCCGGTCGTGGCGCTCGCCAACACCATCTTCATGACGGGACTGCTTTTCGGCCGCACCATCGGCTGGACCGCGCAGCGCCGCGACGATCACGCCGTGAGCCTCGTCGACGCGGCCCGCCGCCTCTGGCCGCAGACCGCGCTCGGCATCCTGCTGGGCGTCATCGCCTGGCGCGGCGGCTATTTCCTGATCTCGCTTCCGATGACGCTGGGCTTCGCGATCGCAATTCCCTTTGCGATGGCGACCTCGCTCCCGGGCCTCGGCCGCGCCTTCATTCTTCTGGGCCTCGGCCGCATCCCCGAGGAGACGCATGCGCCCGCGATCCTGCACGCACTCGAGCTCCCCGCGCTCGCGGGACGGCTGCGTCCGGCCGGGACGCGCGATCCCGCGCTCGACGCCGCGGACTGACATGCGACGACACCTGATGCTTCTGGCAGCGGCGGTGGGGCTTTCCATCGCCACGCTGACCCACGCCGCGCAGGCCGGCGAGAACGTCCAGGTCGAGAACGTCCCACGCAGCACCCGATGCGCGGAGGAAGACAACGTCTACGTCAGGATCTCGGGCCGCGGCATCGTGCATTTCGCGATCGAGGCCCTGCCGCCCGCCTATCTCGCGACGCTCCGGAAGGACAACACCGCGCCCAATTTCGCGAATTGCGACATGTCGCACGACGTGACCTACCCGTTCAAGCGCCGCGATCTCCTGCTCTACGAGGACCGGAACTACCGGCTCATGGGCCACACCTACGACCGCTTCTGGCGGCCCGAGCGCGTGCCCTTCCGCGTGGGCAAGAAGGTCGTGAGCGGCCTCCACCTCGTGCAGCTCCTGCGCAAGACCAACGGGCATTGGATCGAGGTGCTCGTCCTCTATCCCTCCGACGGCTATTGGCGGGCAAAGCCGCTGCCGCCCCCGCAATTCGCGGATACCGCCTATGGCAGCTCCTTCCTGGTCGGCCCCATCGAGGAGGACGGCCGTCCCTTCGTGCCGATCAACTCCATCGAATTCGTTCCGGGCAGGCTGGAGTTCCACCTCGTCTTCAAATCCGGAGCAGCGACGCTTCGGCTCGCCGAGGCTTCGCCGGCGCGCACGCGGCTCGAGGTCTCCTTCTCGCCCGCGGCCGGCAATGCCCCCTTCGCGGCGCTGCGCTCGATGTTCGTCTCGCCGCTCGAGGCGGACACGGCGGAGGCGGTGATCGCCTCGCCGGGCTTCACGCCCGTGACGATACCCGTGCCGAATCTCGCCTTGGCGGAGACCGGCGACATCACCTTCGCGCGCTCCGTCCCCTCGCAGCACAACACCAGCGCGCCCGACATGCGCTTCGCCGATTTCGTGCGCGCGCCGGGATCTTCCGATTGATTTGTGCGGGAAGCGCGCGATACTTCTCCGGTGGGACAGTAGCGGGTGTCGTAGTGGCGGTTCGGATGGGCGAGCCGGGAATGCCCGGCTTTTACAGCGACAGCGAGTTAAAGAGCGATCGGGTGGTGCACGCGATCGGCACCTCCGCAGCGCCCATCGCCGTCGCGGTGCTCCTGGGCATCGCGATCCACCGCGGCGACGAGGCGCTGCTCCCCGCGATCCTCGTTTACTCCGCCGGGCTTCTGACCATGCTCGGCTTTTCCGCCGCCTACAATCTCGCGCGCCATCCGGACCGCCGTGAGCTCCTGCGGCGCTTCGATCACGCCGCGATCTTCCTCATGATCGCTGGCACCTATACGCCCTTCATCGCGAACGTCGCCGACCCCGCCTGGCGCTGGGGCTTGATGGCCGCCGTCTGGCTCATCGCGTCCACGGGGATCGCGGCCAAGCTCGCCCTGCCCCGCCGGCTCGACGGGTTCTCCGTGCTCGTCTACCTCGGTCTCGGCTGGATCGCGGTAATGGCGCCGGGGCCCTTGCTCGGCGACCTCGCGACGCCCGTCATTGTCCTGCTGGCGGTCGGCGGGGCGCTCTACACGCTCGGCGTCGCCTTCCATCTCTGGAACGGCCTCCGCTTCCACAACACGATCTGGCACGCCGCGGTCGTGGCCGCAGCAGGCCTCCACTATTCCGCGATCCTCCTAGGCGTGGTCCTGGTTCCGGGCGGCTAATCCCCCGGAAGGGCTTGCCGCCGCGCGTCGGCCCTCGGCAGAATGGCCGCAGGAGGCCCCGCCCATGGCCGAGCGCTACGACCCCATCGCCTTCGAGCTTTTCAAGAACGCCATCTTCTCGATCGCCGACGAAATGGCGCTGACGGTCTTCCGCACGACCTATTCGGGCGTGCTCAAGGACAACATGGATTATTCCACGGGCTTCGCCGACGCCGAGGGGAAGCTCGTGGCGCAGGGACTGACGCTTCCGGGACATCTGGGCTCCGTGCCGACCGCGATGGAAGCGATCATGCGGCACTACCGCGATGACATGCGGCCCGGCGACGTCTTCATCATGAACGACCCCTTCGACGGCGGGATGCACCTCCCGGACATCTTCGTCTTCAAGCCGCTCTATCACGGCGAAGAGCGCATGGGCTTCGCCGCGACCGTTTGCCACCACACCGACGTCGGCGGCCGCGTCGCGGGCTCGAACGCCTCGGACTCCACCGAGATCTATGCCGAGGGCCTGCGCATCGCACCGCTCAAGCTCTACGAGGCGGGAAAGCTCAACAAGACCATCATGACCTTCATCGAGAAGAACGTGCGGCTTCCGGTGCAGGTCTTCGGCGATCTCCGCGCGCAGCTCGCGGCCTGCCACATCGCCGAGCGGCAATTCGCGGAGCTCGTCGCGAAGTATGGGCCCGCCCAGACCAAGTTCTTCATGCAGGAGACGGTCGACTACGCCGAGCGCCTGACGCGAGCGGCGCTCCGCAACCTCCCGGACGGAGAATGGAGCTTCGAGGACTGGATCGATGACGACGGCATCGACTACGGCAGGCCCATCCGGCTCTTCGTCACGATCAAGAAGCGCGGCGACGGCATGATCGTGGACTGGACCGGCACCGCGCCGCAGGTGAAGGGCGCCATCAACAACACGCTCTCCTACACCAAGGCCGCCTCTTACACCGGCGTGCGCTCGGTGCTGCCGCCGGGAATTCCCAACAACGAGGGTGTCTTCCGCGCGATCGAGGTGATCTGCCCGCCCGGGACAGTCGGGAACGGCGTGCTGCCCGCGGCCTGCGCCGCGCGCGGGCTCACGGGCTTCCGCATGACCGACTGCATGTTCGGCGCGCTCGCGATGATGCTGCCCGAGAAGGTGAAAGCGGCGGGGGACGGCGGCAATTCCGGCGTCTCCATCGGCGGCTACTACAGGGACCGCCGCCCCTTCATCTTCGTCGATTTCATCTGCGGGGCCTGGGGCGCGCGTCCCTTCGCTGACGGACTCGACGGCAACTCCCACATGTTCGCGAACATGGCCGCGCCCTCGGTCGAGGTGCTGGAGGCCGAGCATCCGATCCAGCTCCTCGCCTACGAATACGTCGCGGACAAGGCCGGCGCGGGCAAGTATCGCGGCGGCGTCCCCTTCCGCCGGGATTACCGCTTCCTCGAGGAGGAGGCGACGCTCCAGGTGCGCACCGACCGCAGGGATCACCGCCCCTTCGGCCTCTATGGCGGCAGCCCGGGCCGGCCCTCCGAGAACTATCTCAATCCCGCGGGCGAGAACCGCACGCTCCCGAGCAAGCCCACGATGATCATCCGGCGCGGGGACGTGTTCCGGCACGTCCTCGCCGGCGGCGGCGGCTGGGGCGATCCGCTGGAGCGCGATCCCCTGGCAGTGCTGAAGGACGTCCGCAACGAGCTGCTCTCGCCCGCGAAAGCGCTCGCGGATTACGGCGTCGCGATCGACCTCGCGGAGTGGAAGGTCGATGCCGAGGAGACCCGGCGCCGGCGCGAGGAGATGCGCCGCGTCCGCGGCTGGCGCGAGGTGCCGAAGGTGCAGTGGCACGATCCCGCCATGCTCGCACGCGCCGCGGAGTGAGGGCATGACGGACTACCGCGTCGGCGTCGACATCGGCGGCACCTTCACCGACATCGTGCTTCTGGGCTCCGACGGCAGCATCCACACCAAGAAGATCTCCTCGAGCGTCGACAATTACGCGCGCGCGATCGTCGAGGGGCTCCGCGAGGTCTTCGCGGAGACCGGGATCGAGGCTCGCGCCCTCTCGGAAATCCGGCACGGCACCACCGTCGCCTCGAACGCGATCCTCGAGCACAAGGGCGCGCGGGTGGGACTGATCACGACCAAGGGCTTCCGCGACGTGCTGGAGATCCGCACGCTCCGGATGCCGCGGCTCTACGATATCGGCTGGATGAAGCCGCCGCCGCTGGTCGAGCGCTATCTTCGCCAGGTCGTGGACGAGCGCGTCGATGCCGCGGGCAAGATCGAGCGCGCGCTCGATCCGGCGGATGCCGAGCGCGCGGTCGAGGCGCTGCTGCGCGAGAAGGTCGAGGCGATCGCGATCTGCCTTCTCAACTCCTACGCCAATCCCGCGCACGAGCGCGCCATCGCCGAGATCGTCAGGCGCAAGTCGCCTGCCATGACCCTCAGCGTCTCCTGCGAGGTGCTGCCGGAAATCCGGGAGTACGAGCGCACCTCCACGACCGTGATCAACGCCTACGTCATGCCGATCGTCGCGCGCTATCTGCGGGCGCTGCGCGCGGATCTCGACCGGGCCGGCGTCACCGCGCGGCTTCTGCTCATGCAATCGAACGGCGGGCTCACCACGGATGCCGCGGCGGCAGAGCGTCCCATGCACATCATCGAGTCCGGTCCGGCCGCGGGCGTGATCGGGGCGCAGGCGCTGGCGCGGGCGAAAGAGCTCCCGAAGATCATCACCTTCGACATGGGCGGCACCACCGCCAAGGCCGCGATCGTCGAGGGCGGCGAGGTCGCGCGCGCCGCGGAATACGCCGTTGGCGCCGGCATCGTCATCGGCTCGCGCCTGCTAACGGGTGCGGGCTACACGCTCAAGGTGCCCGCGATCGACTTGGCGGAGGTCGGCGCCGGCGGCGGCTCGCTGGTCTGGATCGACGCCGGCGGCTCGCTCCAGATCGGGCCCGAGAGCGCGGGCGCCTCTCCGGGGCCCGTTTGCTACGACTTTGGCGGCACGACGCCCACGATCACCGACGCCAATCTCATCCTGGGCTACCTGAACCCGCGCTACCTCGTGGGCGGCGCGCTCGCCCTCAATGCGGAGAAGGCGAAGCGGGCCTTCGAGGAGAAGATCGCGCGGCCCCTCGGAATGCCGCTCGAGGCAGCCGCCTTGGGCGCGCACGAGATTGCGGCCTCCAACATGATCCGCGCGATCCGCGCGGTCTCGACCGAGCGCGGGCGCGATCCCCGGGAGTTCGCGCTCTTTGCCTTCGGCGGCAACGGGCCGCTCTTCGCCTGCGGCATGGCCCGCGCCCTCGGCATCCGCCGCATCGTGGTCCCGCCGGCGGCCGGGCTCTTCTCGTCCTTCGGCCTTCTCTACGCGGGCGTGGAGCATCACCTCTCGCGCACCTTCCGCCGGCTTCTGCGCGGCGCCGATCTCCGCGAGATCGATCGCGCCTGGACCGCGCTCGCGGAGGAGGCACGGGCGCAGCTCGCGAGCGAGGGCTTCGCACCCGGCCGCATGCGCGTCGTCCGCTCCGCGGCGCTCCACTATCGCGGCCAGAGCTACGAGCTCACCGTGCCGGTTCCCGACGGCCCCATCGACGCCGCCATGGTCGCGCATCTCGAGGCCGCCTTTGGCGCCGAGCACGAGCGGACTTACGGCCATCGCGCCGGTCCCGACGAGCCCGTCGAGCTCGTCTCGATCCAGGTCGTGGGACATGGCTTGCGCGAGGGCGCGGGCGTTCCCGAGCGCGTGCGCTCGAGCCGCGCCGAGCCCGAGCCGCCACCGCCCCGCCCGGCCTATTTCGGCCGCGAGCACGGCTGGGTCGAGACGCCCGTCCTCCGCCGCTCGGACCTGCGCATGCCGAGGTCCGGTCCCCTCATCATCGAGGAGTACGACTCTACCTGCCTCATCGCCCCTGGCACCGCCGCAAGCCTCGACAGCGGCGGCAATATCGCGATCGAGCTGGGCTAGCGCGGCGACGGGATGGTTGCCAGGCCCATACGGTGGCAGTATGTGCTGAGGGCGTCAGTGTGCGGTTCATAAGGGAAAGTCCATGAGCGTCGAGTATTCGCAGCAGGGCTCCGTCGCCATCCTCACCGTCGACAATCCGCCGGTGAACGCGCTCAGCACCGCCGTGCGCCAGGGATTGGTGGATGGGGTCGCGCGTGCGATTGCGGATACGGGGGTGACGGCGATCGTCGTCATCGGCAAGGGCAAGACCTTCATCGCTGGTGCCGACATCCGCGAGTTCGGGAAGCCGCCGCAGCCGCCGCGCCTCACCGCGGCGATAGCCGCTCTGGAGTCGAGCCCGAAGCCCGTGATCGCCGCGATCGACGGCGTGGCCCTGGGCGGCGGCCTCGAAGTGGCGCTGGGCTGCCATTTCCGGATCGCGACGCCCCGGGCGCAGATGGGCCTTCCGGAGGTGCGGATCGGCATCGTCCCCGGTGCCGGCGGGGTCGAGCGGCTGCCGCGCCTCATCGGGATCGCGCCCGCGCTCAAGATGATCGTCTCGGGCGATCCCATGCGCGCCGCGCGCGCGGCGGAGCTCGGCATCGTGGACACCGTCATCGAAGGCGATCTCCTGGAGGAAGCCGTCACCTTCGCCGACCGAGCCGTGCGCCGGCAATTACCGCTGCGGCGGCTGAGCCATGTGCCGCTCAACACGAACAACGGCGAGTGGCGGAAGCTCCTCGCGGACGCCCGCGCGACAGCGGCGAGGCAGAACCGCGGCCAGATCTCGCCGCAGAAGGCGATCGACTGCCTCGAGAACGCGATCACCCTCCCCTTCGACGAGGCGCTCGCGGCGACCGTCAAGATCATCGGCGAGCTCATTCCCTCGGAGCAGGCGAAGGCGCTCCGCTATGCCTTCTTCTCCGAGCGCGAGGCAGCGAAGGTCCCGGACATCGATCAGAGCGTCGCCGCTCGCCCCATCGCGAGCGCCGCCGTCATCGGCGCGGGCACCATGGGCGCGGGCATCGCCATGTGCTTCGCCGATGTCGGCATTCCCGTGCGCGTTCTCGAGAGCTCGCCCGAGGCGCTCGACAAGGGTCTCGCGCGCATCGACGCGCTCTACGAGGAGATGGTGCAGAAGGGCCGCATCGACGCGGACACCAAGGCGAAGCGCCTCTCCTTCATCGGCAAGGCGCCCGATTACTCCATCCTCGCCGAGGCCGACATCGTGATCGAGGCGGCATTCGAGGAGATGGGCGTGAAGCGCGACGTCTTCGCGAAGCTCGACGCCCACTGCAAGCCCGAGGCCATCCTCGCCACCAACACCTCCTCGCTCGACGTGAACGAGATCGCGAGCGCGACGAAGCGCCCGGAGAGTGTGATCGGCCTCCACTTCTTCAGCCCCGCGAACGTCATGCGCCTTCTCGAGATCGTCCGCGGCACGGAGAGCGCCAAGGACGTGGTCGCGACCTCGCAATGGCTCGCAAAGCGCATCGGCAAGGTCGGCGTCGTCTGCGGCGTCTGTCACGGCTTCGTCGCCAACCGCAGCCGCGGCGCGATGACGCGCGAGGCATCCTTCCTGGTCGACGAGGGCGCCTCGCCGCAGCAGGTGGACAAGGTGCTCTACGACTTCGGCATGCCCATGGGACCCTTCGCGGTCGCGGACCTCGCGGGGATCGACGTGGGCTGGCGCGTGCGCCGCTCGCTCGATGCGACGCGGCCCAAGGGCCAGCGCTACTCGCCCACCGCCGACCGGCTCTACGAGCTCGGCCGCTACGGGCAGAAGACCGGCAAGGGCTGGTACCGCTACGAGGCCGGGAGCCGCACCCCGCTCCCCGATCCCGAGGTCGACGCGGTGATCCTGCAATCCGCGCGCGATCAGGGCATCACGCGCCGGCCCGTCTCCGATGAGGAAATCCTCGCGCGCTGCATCTATGCCGCCGTGAACGAGGGCGCCAAGATCCTCGAGGAGGGGATCGCGCTCCGCGCCAGCGACATCGACGTGATGTGGCTTTACGGCTTCGGCTTCCCGCGCTGGCGCGGCGGGCCGATGTTCTATGCGGACAGCGTGGGCCTCGCGAAGGTCCACGAGGCGGTCCAGGGATTCCACCGGGAGCACGGCGTGCTCTGGACGCCGGCGCCGCTGCTGCAACGCCTCGCCGAGAGCGGCGGGAGCTTCACCGGCCGCTGAACGGCCGCTTCGGACCAGGGGAGGACCGTCCATGGATCTTCGCTTCACACCGGAGGAGACTGCCTTCCGCGCGGAGATACGCGCCTTCTTCCGCTCGGCGCTCCCCGAGCCGATCCGGCGCAAGATGGTCGAGGGGCGGCATCTCGCCAAGGCCGACATCGTGACCTGGCAGCGCATCCTCAACGCCAAGGGTTGGGCGGTGCCGCACTGGCCGGTCGAGTGGGGCGGCACGGGCTGGACCCCGGTGCAGCACTACATCTTCAGCGAGGAGATGCAGCAGACACCGGCGCCGCAGACCCTCGCCTTCGGGACGCACATGGTGGGCCCCGTCATCATCGCCTTCGGCAACGAGGAGCAGAAGCGGCACTACCTCCCGCGCATCCGCAACATCGATGACTGGTGGTGCCAGGGCTTCTCCGAGCCCGGCTCCGGCTCCGATCTCGCCTCGCTCAAGACCAGCGCCAAGCGCCAAGGCGATCACTATGTCGTCAACGGGCAGAAGACCTGGACTACCCTCGCGCAGCACGCGGACATGATGTTCTGCCTCGTGCGCACCGATCCCGCCGCGAAGAAGCAGGAGGGCATCTCCTTCCTCCTCATGGACATGAAGAGCCCCGGCATCACCGTGCGCCCCATCACCACCATCGACGGCAGCGCCGAGGTGAACGAGGTCTTCTTCGACGACGTAAAGGTGCCGGTCGCAAATCGCGTCGGCGACGAGAACAAGGGCTGGGACTACGCGAAGTATCTGCTCGGGCACGAGCGCACGAGCATCGCGCGCGTCGGCGTCTCCAAGGAGCGCATCCGGCGCCTCAAGGAGCTCGCGGCGCTGGAGCCCGCGGGCGGCGGCGGGCGCATGATCGACGATCAGCGCTTCCGCGAGCGCATTGCCGAGGTCGAGATCGAGCTCAAGGCACTGGAGATGACGCAGCTCCGCGTGGTCGCCGCCGAGCGCCACGGCCGCTCGAAGAAGCCCGACCCCGCCTCCTCGATCCTCAAGATCAAGGGCTCCGAGATTCAGCAGGCGATCTCGACCCTCCTCATGGAGGTCGTCGGTCCCTATGCGATGCCCTACCGGCCAGACATCGAGGGCGTGAACGAGCCGCCGGTCGGCCCGGACTACGCGGGCCCGCTCGCCCCCACCTATTTCAACTGGCGCAAGATCTCGATCTATGGCGGCTCCAACGAGATCCAGCGGAACATCATCTCCAAGGCGATCCTGGGGCTCTGACGCAGATGGATTTCGATCTCAGCGAGGAGCAGCGGCTGCTCCAGGAATCCGTCGGCAAGCTCATCGCGGACGAATACGAATTCGAGAAGCGCAAGGCATATGCGAAAGAGCCCGCGGGCTACAGCGCCGCGCGCTGGGCGCAATTCGCGGAGCTGGGATTGCTGGGCATCCCCTTCCCCGAAACCCTCGGCGGGAGCGGCGGCTCCGCGGTCGAGACCATGATCGTGATGGAGGCCTTCGGCCGCGGCCTCGTGCTCGAGCCCTATCTCGCGACGGTCGTGCTCGCCGGCGGCATCCTCCGCCGCGCCGGCAGCGCCGGGCAGCAGCGCGAGCTCATTCCCTCGGTGATCGCCGGGAAGCTCCGCCTCGCCCTCGCTCACGGCGAGCGGCAGGCGCGCTACGACCTCGCGGATGTCGCGACCTCCGCGCGCTCCGCGGGCGAGAGCTGGGTGCTCAGCGGCCGCAAGGCCGTGGTGATCCACGGCGACAGCGCGGACCGGCTCATCGTCTCCGCGCGCACGGCCGGCGATCAGCGCGACAAGGTTGGCATCAGCCTATTCCTCGTCGACGCCAAGGCGCCGGGCCTGACGGTGCAGGGCTATCCGACGGTGGACGGGCTTCGCGCGGCGGAGATCCAGCTCGAGAACGTGAAGGTGGGGCCGGATGCGCTGATCGGCGAGCGCGATCGCGGCCTCGCGATCGTCGAGCAAGCGGTCGATGCGGGGATCGCGGGACTCGCGGCCGAGGCCGTCGGCGCCATGACCGCGATGCACGAGATCACGGTCGACTACCTCAAGACGCGCAAGCAGTTCGGCGTCGCCATCGGCTCCTTCCAGGCCTTGCAGCACCGCGCGGTCGACATGCTCGTCTCCCTGGAGCAGGCACGCAGCATGGCCTATCTCGCGACCATGATGGCCGAGGAGCCCGATACGGCCGAGCGACGCCGCGCGATCTCCGCGGCCAAGGTCCAGATCGGCCGCTCCGCGCGCTTCGTCGGGCAGCAATCGATCCAGCTCCACGGCGGCATCGGCATGACCATGGAGTACAAGATCGGCCACTACTTCAAGCGCGTGAGCATGATCGACATGCTCTTCGGCGACGCCGAGCATCACCTCAAGCTGGTGGCGGAAGCGGGCGGACTCGTCGATCCCCTCTGATCAGCGGCCCGCGAACCTAGTGCAGGGCGCGGGCTTGTCGCCGAGGTGGCGGCCGGTGTAGCTGTCGATCACCTGATCGACGCAGCTGCCGTTCGAGAGCTGCACGCGCCGGATCACCTGGCTTCCGTCCTTTCTCACGTCGATCACGCGCTCGGGCTGGGCGGTGCCCGGCCTCGGCGGCGGGGTCTGCGCGAGCGCCGAGGGGATCCAGGCCGATCTCGCCGGCGCCTGAAAGAGCTTGTTCGTGATGATCCAGCGCGAGACTGCTTGGGTCGACGCATTGAGCGGCTTCACCGTCAGCAGGATGTCGCCGGAGGGACAGGTCAGGAGATCGATCGCGTAGGGCGTCTCGGATGGCGGCGTGACGTGGTCGATGCGCGCGAGGCAATCGAGATTTTGCTGCCACGCCGAATCCTGGTCCTGCAGCTCCGTGACGTTGCTGCCGAGCGGGATGCCCCGGACGAGCGCCCAGAACCATTGCTGATACTGCGGCACTGCGCCGACGATCGTCACCGCGAGCGTCGGATACATCAGGATCCATTGCCACCAGGGCCGTTTCGGCTTCGACGAGCGGGACGACGTTTTCATGGCTCGACCCCGTGAGAGAGGAGACACGGCGCGCGGTCACCGATTCGAACACTATTCGCATGCCCTGCGGCATCGCAGCTGTGACTGCACTCACAAGGTCATGCGGCGGCCGGCATTCATTAATTCTACCCCAAGGCGGGCTGCCACAGCGGCCTCTTTTGTCGAGAGAGCGCGCGATATTTGCGGGGATTTCGCCCGCTACGCCGCGCATACCCATTTTTGCCACAGGCGTCTCAGGTCTCCGGACGGGCGAATTCGCGCCGCAACTCCTGCTTCGCCCGCTCGAGCACGCGCCGCTGGCGCTTGCTCAGGCCCTTGCCGGCGCGGTTGATGTAGAAGTTCAGCATGGACATTGCGGACTGGAAGGGCGTGCCCTTCCGCCGCGCGCTCTCCTCCGCCGAGCGCTTGAGCGAGAGGGCGATCGCGCGCGGATCGCTCAGCGTGAAGACGCCCTCCGCGAGGTCGAGCGCGTTGCTGCGCTGCGTCACCGCGCCGGACCAATATTTCGTGCCTTTCCTCGCCGCCACGGCGGCCTCCCACGGCCTTGATCCAAGTCAATGTGCCGCCCAACCCATGCGTTATCTCTCGCTCTCAAATGGCACACAAGCAGATCCTCTTCCGCTCCTTTGCACGCGAGAAGATCCTCCGCGGCGCGACGCAGCTCGCGGATGCGGTACGCGTGACCCTGGGACCGCGCTCGAAATCGGTTCTGATCGAGAAGAAATGGGGCGCGCCCATCGTCTGCAACGACGGCGTCACCATCGCGAAGGAGCTCGACCTCAAGGACCCCGAGGAGAATCTCGGCGCACGCATGCTCCGCCAGGCCGCGGAGAAGACCGGCGACATGGTTGGCGACGGCACCAGCACCGCGACGATCCTCGCGCACACGATCTTCGCGGACGGGGTGCGCAACGTGGTGGCCGGCGCGAGCGCCATCGACATCAAGCGCGGCCTCGACCGTGCGACCAAACGGGCGATCGAGGCGCTGAAGGCGCTCTCGCGCCCGGTCCAGACCCGAAAGGAGAAGGCGCAGGTCGCCGCAATCTCCGCCCACAACGACTCCGCGATCGGCGAGCTGGTCGCCGACGCCATGGACAAGGTCGGGAACGAGGGCGTCATCACCGTCGAGGAATCGAAGACGACCGAGACCGTGCTCGACGTGGTCGAGGGCATGCAGTTCGACCGCGGCTTCCAATCCCCCTACTTCATCACCAATCCCGAGAAGATGGAGGCGGTGCTCGAGGATTGCGCGGTCCTGCTGTCGGACCGCAAGATCGGCGTCCTCAACGACTTGATCCCCCTCCTGGAGCAGGTCGTGAAGGCAGGGCGGCCGCTGCTGGTGGTGGCGGAGGAGGTCGAGGGCGAGGCGCTCGCGACTTTGATCGTCAATCAAATCCGCGGTGCCCTCAAGAGCTGCGCCGTCAAGGCGCCGGGCTTCGGCGACCGCCGCAAGGCCATGCTACAGGACATCGCGGTCCTCACGGGCGGACAGGTCATCTCCGAGGAGCTCGGGCTCAAGCTCGAGCACGTAACGCTCGATCAGCTCGGCCGCGCCAAGCGCGTCGTCATCGACAAGGACAACACGACCATCATCGGCGGCGCTGGCGAGCGCAAGCAGATCGACGGCCGGATCGAGCAAATCCGCCGCGAGATCGAGAAGGCCACCAGCGACTACGACAAGGAGAAGCTGCAGGAGCGCCTGGCGAAGCTCGCGGGCGGCGTCGCGGTGATCCGCGTCGGCGCCCCCTCGGAAGCCGAGATGAAATCGCGGAAGGAGGCGCTCGACGACGCCATCAGCGCGACCAAGGCCGCGGTCGCGGAGGGCATCGTCCCCGGCGGCGGCCTCGCGCTCCTGCGCGCGGTCGAGGCCGTCGCGCGCGAGGAGACACAGTCCGAAGGCGACGAGCGCACGGGCGTTCAGATCCTGAAGCGCGCGCTCGAATCGCCAAGCCGGCAGATCGCGGAGAACTCCGCGGTCGATGGCGGGGTCGTCGTCGCCCGCATGCTCGAGGGCAAGGGCAACTACGGCTTCGATGCCGGGCGCAAGGAATGGGTCGATCTCGTCGAGACCGGCATCATCGATCCCACCAAGGTCGTGCGCATCGCCCTCGAGAACGCAGTCTCCGTCGCGAGCGTCCTGCTGCTCACGGAAGCCACGATGACGGAGATCCCCGAGCCCAAGCGGGAGCATCCGGCCGAGCCGGAAATGTCGATGTAGGGCGCAGCGAGGTGCATGACCTCGCGCTTTTGGCGCGGCTATAATCGCCTTGGCCGGAAGAGGGACGATGGGCAACAGCGCCGGCCGGGGAGGAAAGAATGGCCGAGGTGATCTCCTTCGCGCCCGGGGGCTACCGGTATATCAAGGCGGTGTTCCAGTATTCGAGCGGTGCTGCGGCCGAGCCCGGCTTCGCGATCGAGCGGGCACGGCTCAAGAAGCCGCTGCCGCTTGCGGAGGGCTTCGCGGCGGTCGAGGCGCATCTGCGCTCGCTGGGGCGGCCGACCGCGGCTTTCTGCGCCTGCGAGCTGCGCTCGCCCGCGCCCTTCACGGAGCAGGGCTTCTACGAGTTCAACCGGCACTACGTGCAGACGCTTGAGCGCTGGGGCATCTATCGCGACGGCGACAATCCGGTGGCGCGGACCAACGTCTGCCCCCTCCATGAGCCACCGGCGGCGCCTTCGCTCTACGCCTTCTCCTACACGCTCCCTGCGGCGCGCGGGCTCCAGGGCGGATTCGTCATCGCCGGCGGCGGCGAGACCCAGAGCGGCGCTACCGCCCAGGAGCGGATCGTCGCCTACGGCGATACCTCGCGCGCGGGCATGGCCGTGAAGATGCGCCACGTGATGGCGGAGATGGAGCGGCGCCTCGCGGCCTTCGGCCTCTCCTGGAGCGACGCCTCGGCAGCCCAGGCCTATACCGTCCGGGACATCGGCGCTCTCATCGAGGAGATCGTGGTCCGACGCGGCGCCGCGGCCGGCGGCCTCAGCTGGCATTTCGCCCGTCCCCCCATCGTCGACCTCGAATTCGAGATGGACGTCCGTGCCCCCGCCCGCGAGATCATGCTCTAAACGCCGCAGGAGTGGCAGAAAGCCGCTTTTTTCTTAAACAGTTAACCGCCCAACGGGGATCGCCCCGCCGGCGGCCGCCTAGAATACGAAGGGGGCGGGAGGAAGGTTCACCTCTCGCAGCGAGGGCATTCCTAGGCAATCCGGGTCTCTCCATAATGGAACGCCAGGGCAAGAGAGGCGCGCCACCGACATGAACGACATCCCGTCCCGACGCGACGCGGATCGAGCACCCCTCCGCCGCCCCCCGGCGGTGGCGGAGCGGCGGCCGATCTGGCGGCGTCTCCTCGCGATGCTGGTGGCTTTCGCGCTCGTCGGCGGCCTCGTCTATTGGCTGCAGCAGCGCGCGATCCAGCCGCCGCCGCCGACCCGCATCGGCGCTGCCGGGGTGATGCCCGTCGTCGCCGCGACGGCGGCCAAGGGCAGCATCGACATCGTCTTCAACGGGCTCGGCACGGTCACGCCCCTGGCAACGGTCACGGTGAAGACGCAGATCTCCGGGCAGATCATGCGCATCGCCTTCACGGAGGGGCAGGTCGTCAAGAAAGGCGATCTCCTCGCGGAGATCGATTCCCGTCCCTACGAGCGCCAGCGCGACAACGCGCAGGGCCAGCTCCTCCGGGACCAGGCTCTCCTCAAGAACGCTCAGCTCGACGTCGTGCGCTATCGCACCCTCGTCGCTCAGGACTCGATCCCGCGCCAGCAGCTGGACACGCAGGAATCCCTGGTGCACCAGCTCGAAGGCACGGTGAAATCGGATCAGGCGATGGTCGATACGGCAAACCTCAACATCGACTACTGCCACATCACCGCCCCCGTGAGCGGCCGGGTGGGTCTTCGGCAGGTCGATGCCGGGAACTACGTCCAGCCCAACGACGCGAACGGCATCGTCATCATCACGCAGACGGAACCGATCACCGCGATCTTCACCTTGCCCGAGGACAATCTTCCCGTGGTGATGCGGCGGATGCGCGCGGGTGCCACGCTCGCGGCCGAGGCCTGGGACCGCAGCCTCACGACGAAGCTCGCGACCGGCACCCTCACCACGGTCGACAACCAGATCGATCCCACCACCGGCACCGTGAAGCTTCGCGCGCAGTTCGACAACGGCGACGGCGCTCTCTTCCCGAATCAATTCGTGAACATCCGCCTCTTCGCGGACACGCTCGCGGATGCGACCGTGATACCGGTAGCGGCGGTGCAGCGCGGCGCCCCCGGCACTTTCGTCTATCTCGTCAATGCCGACGACACCGTGAGCGTGCGGCCGGTGCAGCTCGGCCCGGCCGAGGGCGAGAAGGTCGCGATCGTGTCCGGACTCGCTCCCGGCGACAAGGTCGTCGTCGACGGTGCCGACAAGCTCCGCGACGGCGCCAAGATCAGCCTGCGCAGTCCCGAGGCGCCCGGCGCGCCCGCCGCCAATCCCGAGGGCAGGCAGCGGCAGCGCGGGCAGAAGAAATGAGCAAAGCCGGCCCAAAGCCGTGAGCCCATCGCGCCCGTTCATCCTGCGGCCGGTCGCCACCTCGCTCCTGATGGCGGCGGTGCTGCTGGTCGGCGGGCTCGCCTTCCAGTTCCTGCCGGTGGCCGCACTGCCGCAGGTCGATTACCCCACGATCCAGGTGCAGACCTTCTACCCCGGCGCGAGCCCGGACGTGATGACCTCCTCGGTGACGGCGCCGCTCGAGCGCCAGTTCGGGCAGATGCCGAGCCTCATCCAGATGTCCTCGAGCAGCTCCGCCGGCGCCTCCGTGATCACCCTGCAATTCAGCCTCGACATCAGCCTCGACGTCGCGGAGCAGGAGGTCCAGGCCGCAATCAACGCCGCCGGGAACCTGCTGCCCTCGGATCTGCCGGCGCCCCCGATCTACGCCAAGGTCAATCCCGCGGTGGCGCCGATCCTCACGCTCGCCCTCGCCTCGAAGACCATGACGCTGCCGCAGGTGCAGGAACTCGCGGACACGCGTCTCGCGCAGAAGATCTCGCAGCTTCCGGGCGTCGGCCTCGTGAGCCTCAACGGCGGCCAGCGTCCGGCCGTGCGGGTCCAGGCAAACCCGCGCCAGCTCGCGGCTTACGGCATCAACATCGACGACATCCGCACGGCGATCTCCAACGCCAACGTCAACACCCCAAAGGGCAACTTCGACGGCCCCACGCGCGCCTACACCATCAACGCCAACGACCAGCTCCAGAGCGCGGAGGCCTACCGCGAGCTCGTCGTCGCCTACCGCAACGGCGCGCCGGTGCGGCTCTCGGATGTCGCCGATGTCGTCGAGAGCTCGGAGAACACGCGACTCGGCGCCTGGATGAACAACACGCCCGCCATCATCATGAACGTGCAGCGCCAGCCCGGCGCCAACGTGATCCAAGTGGTGGACAGCATCAAGGCGCTGCTGCCGCAGCTCCAGAGCTCGCTTCCCTCGGCAATCGACGTCACCGTGCTGACGGACCGCACCGTCACCATCCGCGCTTCCGTCCGCGACACCGAGATCGAGCTCGGACTCGCGGTCGCGCTCGTGGTGCTCGTGATCTTCATTTTCCTGCGCAACATTCGCGCCACGATCATCCCCAGCCTCTCGGTGCCGATCTCGATCGTCGGCACCTTTGCCGCGATGTACGGGCTCGGATTCAGCGTCAACATTCTCTCGCTGATGGCGCTGGTAGTCGCCACCGGCTTCGTCGTCGACGACGCCATCGTCATGATCGAGAACATCGCCCGCTACGTCGAGGAAGGGCATTCGCGGCTCCAGGCCGCGCTCAAGGGCGCGGAGCAGATCGGCTTCACGATCATCTCGCTGACCGTCTCTCTGATCGCGGTGCTGATCCCGCTTCTCTTCATGGGCGAGGTGGTGGGGCGGCTCTTCCGGGAATTCGCGGTGACGCTCGCAGTCACCATCCTGATCTCGGCGGCGGTCTCGCTCACGCTGGTGCCGATGCTCTGCGCGAAGCTCATGCGGCCCAGCTCCGCCGAGACCGAAAGCCGCTTCGAGCGCTGGAACCGGCTCTGGTTCGAGGCGCTCGCGCGCGGCTACGACCGGACGCTCCGCTGGGTGTTCCGGCATCAGCCCATGACGCTCGTGGTGGCCGTCGCGACCCTCGTGCTCACGGTCGTGCTCTACGTCGTCATCCCCAAGGGCTTCTTCCCGGTGCAGGACACCGGGCTCCTCCAGGGCGTCTCCGAGGCCTCGCAGAGCATCTCCTACGCCGCGATGGCCGAGCGCCAGCAGGCGCTCGCACAGGCAATCCTCAAGGACCCCGACGTCGAGAGCCTCTCGTCCTTCATCGGCGTCGATGGCACGAACTCGACGCTGAACAGCGGCCGCTTCCTCATCAACCTGAAGCCGCACGACGAGCGCAGCGCCGACGCCGTCGCGATCATCCGCCGCCTGCAGCGGGAGGTCGCGGGCGTAGAGGGCATCTCGCTCTACATGCAGCCGGTGCAGGACCTCACCATCGACGCGACCGTGAGCCGCACGCAGTACCAGTTCATCCTCGAGGACGCGAACCCCACGGAGCTCGCGGAGTGGACCGCGAAGATCGTGGATCGCCTCCAGACGCTGCCGGAGCTCGCGGACGTCGCGAGCAACCTCCAGGAGAACGGCCTTTCCGTCTACGTGGAGCTCGACCGCGACACCGCAAGCCGATTCGGCATCACTCCCGCCACCATCGACAACGCGCTCTATGACGCCTTCGGGCAGCGGATCATCTCGACGATCTTCACGCAGTCGAACCAGCGCCGCGTGATCCTCGAGGCGGATCCTTCCGCGAGCGACGTGATGGAGGCGCTGCGCGGCATCTACCTCCCCTCCGCCACCGCGACCACCGGGCAAGTGCCGCTGCTCTCGATCGCGAAGCCCACGATCCAGACAGCGCCGCTGCAGATCAATCACCTCGGCCAGTTCCCGGCCGCCATCGTCTCCTTCAATCTCGCTCAGGGCGTCTCGCTCGGGGAGGCCGTCACCGCGATCACCGCGGCCGAGCGCGATCTCGGCGTGCCCCGCAGCCTCATCACCTTCTTCCAGGGCTCGGCCCTCGCCTTCCAGGCGGCGCTCACCAACGAGCTCTTCCTGATCCTGGCGGCGCTCATCACGGTCTACATCGTCCTGGGCGTGCTCTACGAGAGCTTCGTCCATCCCGTGACGATCCTCTCGACCCTGCCCTCCGCCGGGATCGGCGCGCTCCTTGCGCTGATGGCCGCGCGCACCGATCTCAGCATCATCGCGATCATCGGCATCGTCCTTCTGATCGGCATCGTCAAGAAGAACGCGATCATGATGATCGACTTCGCTCTCGACGCGCAGCGCAACGAGGGCAAGCCGCCGCTGGAGGCGATCCATCAGGCCTGCCTGCTGCGCCTCCGGCCGATCCTGATGACGACGATGGCAGCGCTCCTGGGCGCGCTGCCGCTGATGGTGGGAACCGGGACCGGCTCCGAGCTCCGCCATCCGCTGGGCCTCACCATCGTCGGCGGCTTGATCGTGAGCCAGCTGCTCACGCTTTACACGACGCCGGTCATCTACCTCGCCTTCGACGCGCTTGCGACGCGCTTCGGTCTCTCGGTGTCTCTCGGGGCCGACGAGACGGGCAAGGAGGCGCCCGACGCATGAACCCCTCGGCGATCTTCATCCGCCGCGGCGTCGCGACCACGCTCCTCACCATCGGCGTGGCGCTCGCGGGGGGCGTCGCCTTCTTCCGTCTGCCGGTCTCGCCGCTGCCGCAGGTCGATTTCCCAACCATTTCCGTGCAGGCGAACCTGCCCGGCGCGAGCCCCGAGGTGGTCGCGACCAGCGTCGCCACGCCGCTCGAGCGCCATCTCGGCCAGATCGCGGACGTCACGGAGATGACCTCCTCGAGCACGGTGGGAAACGCGCGCATCACGCTGCAATTCGGCCTCAACCGCGACATCGACGGTGCCGCCCGCGACGTGCAGGCCGCGATCAATGCCGCGCGGGCCGATCTTCCAGCCAACCTCCGCAGCAATCCTACCTACCGCAAGGTCAACCCCGCGGAAGCGCCGATCATGGTGCTGGCGCTCACCTCGAACACGCAGAGCCCGGGCCAGGTCTACGATGCCGCGACGACGGTGCTGGAGCAGCGCCTCTCGCAAGTGGAAGGCGTGGGCCAGGTCAACATCGGCGGAAGCTCCCTCCCGGCGGTTCGCGTCGAGCTCAACCCGCGCGCCCTCTTCAAATACGCGATCGGCCTCGAGGACGTCCGCGCGGCGCTCGCCGCCGCCAACGCCCACAGCCCCAAAGGCAGCATCGAGATCGATGCCACGCACTATCAAATCTACACCAACGATCAGGCCAAGGTGGCGGCAGAGTATCGCTCCCTCGTCGTCGCCTACCGGAACGGCTCACCGGTTCGGCTCTCCGACGTGGGCGAGGTCGTGGATACCGTCGAGAACATCCGCAACGCGGGACTCGCCAACGGCAAGCCCGCGGTGCTGGTCATCGTCAACCGCGCGCCCGGCGCCAACATCATCGATACCGTCGATCGCGTGACGGCGCTGCTGCCGGAGCTTCAGGCCTCGATCGCCCGCGACATCGACATCTCCATCGCCGTCGACCGCTCCACCACGATCCGCGCCTCGCTCCGCCACGTCCAGCAGACCCTGATGATCTCCGCGGGCCTCGTGATCGTGGTGGTGTTCCTGTTCCTGCGCAGCGTGCGCGCGACGCTCATGCCGAGCATCGCCGTGCCGGTCTCGCTTCTCGGCACCTTCGGCGTGATGTATCTCCTTGGATACAGTCTCGACAACCTCTCGCTGATGGCACTCACCATCGCGACGGGCTTCGTCGTCGACGACGCCATCGTCGTCCTCGAGAACATCTCCCGGCACGTCGAGGCCGGGATGCCTCCATTCCGTGCCGCCCTCAAGGGGGCGCAGGAAGTAGGCTTCACGGTGCTGACGATCAGCGTCTCGCTCATCGCGGTCTTCATTCCGATCCTGCTCATGGGCGGCATCGTCGGGCGGCTCTTCCGGGAATTCGCGGTGACGCTCTCGGTCGCGATCATCGTCTCCCTCGTGGTCTCCCTCACGACCACGCCGATGATGTGCGCGCGCCTTCTGAAACGCCCGGCGGAGGATCGGCACGGCAGGCTCTATCGCGCGAGCGAGGCGGTCTTCGAGCGCATTCTCCGCGCCTATGACCGCACACTCCGCTGGGCGCTCGAGAACGCACCGTTGATGTTGGTGATCCTGCTGGCGACGCTCTGCCTCAACGTCTATCTCTACGCGATCGTGCCCAAGGGCTTCTTCCCGCAGCAGGATACGGGCCGCATGATCGGCGGCATCCAGGCGGATCAGAGCATTTCGTTCCAGGCGATGCGGGAGAAGCTCGCGCAATTCATCGCGATCCTGCGCGCGGACAAGGCGGTGGAGACCGTCGTCGGGTTCACCGGCGGCGGCCAGACGAACTCCGGCTTCGTCTTCATGTCGCTGAAGCCGCTCTCCGAGCGCAACATCTCCGCCGACCAGGTGGCGACGCGGCTCAGGCGCGAGCTCGCGGTCGTGCCGGGAGCCTCGCTCTTCCTGCAGCCGGTACAGGACATCCGCGTCGGCGGCCGGCAAAGCAACGCGCTCTATCAATACACGCTGCAGGGCGACAATCTCCAGGAGCTCTATGCCTGGGGACCCAAGATCCTGGCGGCGTTGCAAGCCCTTCCGGAGCTCACGGACGTGAATTCGGACCAGCAGCAGAACGGCCTCGAGACCGATCTCGTGATCGACCGCGCGACCGCCGCGCGGCTCGGCATCGCCGTGAGCCAGATCGACAACACGCTCTACGACGCCTTCGGCCAGCGCCAGGTCTCGACCATCTACAACCCGCTGAACCAGTATCACGTGGTGATGGAGGTCTCGCCGGAGTTCTGGCAGAACCCCGAGACGCTCGAGGACCTCTACGTCAGCACCTCCGGCGGTGCGCTCACGGGGGTCCAGTCCACGAGCGGGACCGTCGCCACCACCGCGGGCAGGACCGGCGCCAATCCCGCCGCGGCCCAACCCGCGAGCAACCCGCTGCAGAACCTCCGGACGAACCAGATTGCGACGGGCGGGCGCGCGAACACCTCGACCGGCGCCGCCGTCAGCACGCGCGTCGAGACCATGGTCCCGCTTGCGGCCTTCACGCATTACGGGCCCGGCAAGACGCCGCTCGCCGTCAATCACCAGGGGCCTTTCGTCGCGAGCACCATCTCCTTCAACCTCGCGCCGGGAGTGGCGCTCAGCGATGCCTCCGCGGCGATCACCGCCGCGACGCTCCGCCTCGGCGTCCCCGGCACCATCCACGGCACCTTCCAGGGCACCGCCCGCGCCTTCGAGGCCTCGCTCAGCAACGAGCCTCTGCTGATCCTCGCGGCGCTGATCGCGGTCTACATCGTGCTGGGCATCCTCTACGAGAGCTACATCCACCCCATCACCATCCTCTCGACGCTGCCCTCGGCGGGCGTGGGCGCGGTGCTCGCGCTGATGATCTTCAACACCGAGTTCAGCATCATCGCGCTCATCGGCGTCATCCTGCTGATCGGCATCGTCAAGAAGAACGCGATCATGATGATCGACTTCGCGCTCGACGCCGAGCGCAAGGAAGGGCTGAGCCCGCGCGAGGCGATCCACCGGGCTTGCCTCCTGCGCTTCCGCCCGATCATGATGACGACCATGGCGGCGCTCCTCGGCGCCTTGCCGCTGGCGCTCGGCTTCGGTGACGGCGGCGAGCTGCGGCGGCCGCTCGGCATCTCGATCGCCGGCGGGCTCGTCGTGAGCCAGATGCTCACGCTCTACACGACGCCCGTGATCTACCTATATCTCGACCGCTTCCGGCTCTGGCTCGCGGGCTGGCGCGGCGGAGGCGAGACCGGCTCACTCGACGAGGCGCGCTGAAATGGCGGATTCGAATTTTCGCAGAACATTCGCGGCCATGGCACTCGTCTCGCTCTGCGGCTGCACGGTCGGCCCCGACTACAACCGACCGGCGGTCGAGACGCCCCCGGCGTTCAAGGAGATGGACGGCTGGCGCGCCGCGAGCCCGCGGGACGTTTCGAGCGAGCAGTGGTGGACGATCTACGAGGACCCTCTGCTCGACGAGCTCGAGAAGCAGGTCGAAATCTCCAACCAGAATCTGAAGGCGGCGGAGGCGGCCTATCGCCAGTCCGTGGCGGTCGTCGGCGAGGCCCGCGCCGCCTTCTACCCGACGGTCGACGCCAACGCCTCGGCGCTCCGCGCGAATGCCGGGAGCAAGGGGGCCGGAAGCCGCGCCGTCGTCAGCGTCTCAACGGGCGCGAGCTGGGAGATCGACGTCTGGGGCAAGATCAGGCGCAGCGTCGAGAGCGAGGTCGCGGGGGCGCAGGCGAGCGCCGCCGATCTCGCCGCCGCAAAGCTTTCCGCGCAGTCTCTCCTCGCTGTCCAGTATTTCCAGCTCCGCGTCGACGACGAGCTGGAGCGGCTCCTCAACGAGACCGCCGATGCCTATGAGGTCTCGCTCAAGATCAGCGTCAACCGCTACAACGCGGGGACCGCGGCGCGCTCGGACGTCGCCGGCGCGCAGACGCAGCTGGAATCGACGCGCGCCCAGGCGATCGCCGTGGGCGTGCAGCGCGCGCAGCT
Source organism: Allostellaceae bacterium (assembly GCA_035541215.1). GTDB lineage: Bacteria > Pseudomonadota > Alphaproteobacteria > ATCC43930 > CGMCC-115725 > DASZHJ01. The sequence continues at coordinate 83,707 of DATKNV010000013.1, forward strand.
CGAGCACGCGATCGCCGTCCTCATCGGCAAGCCGCCGAGCCAATTCTCGATCGCGAAGGCGCCGCTCTCGCTCGACGTGCCGGTGGTGCCGCCGGGCCTGCCTTCGGCGCTGCTGGAGCGCCGGCCGGACGTCGCCGCCGCGGAGCGCCGGGTAGCCTCGGCCAACGCGCAGATCGGCGTCGCCGAGGCCGCCTATTATCCCGACATCACCCTGACGGCGTCCTACGGCTTCATCGGCAGCGCCCTCGACAATCTGATCCGCGCGCAGAATGCCGTCTGGTCCGTGGGGCCGCAGCTCGCCGAGACCGTGTTCGACGGCGGGCTCCGCGGCTCGCAGGTCGAGGCGGCCCGCGCCGCCTACGACCAGAGCGTCGCCAATTACCGGCAGACCGTGCTCACGAGCTTCCAGCAGGTCGAGGACGAGCTCGCGGCTCTGCGCATCCTGGAGCAGCAGGCGGAGGTGCAGGACCGCGCGGTCACCGCGGCGCGCGAGACCGAGCGGCTCACCGTCAATCAATACAAGGCCGGCACGGTCGCCTATACCGCGGTGATCGTCGCACAGGCGCAGGCGCTGCAGAACCGCGAGACCGCGCTCAACATCCTCGAGAGCCGCTTCGGCGCGAGCATCTCGCTGATCCAGGCCCTTGGCGGCGGCTGGAACGCCACCGAGCTGCCGGCGCCCTGAGCCGAGGCTTCAGGACGAAAGCGAGATCAGCACGTCCGCCGCCGCGAGGCCGGTGCGACCGACGCGGCCGATGATTGCGGCGGCGCCATGGCCCGCGGCCGCGAGCTCGGCGACACAGGCGCGCGCCTTCCCGGCCGGCACGCCCGCGAGCATGCCGCCGCTCGTCTGCGGATCGAACAGCAGTGCATGCGTTGCGGCATCCTCCGCTCCCCGCAGCAGATACGCGAGCGCCAGATTCTCCGACAGCAGCGTCGAGGCGATCCCGGCGCGTGCGAGCTCCAGCGCCTGCGGATAGGCGGGGATCGCCGCGGCATCGAGCGTCGCGTCGGCGCCGCTCGCCGAGAGCATCTCGCTCAAATGGCCGATGAGGCCGAAGCCGCTCACATCGGTCATGGCGCTCGCACCGTGAGCCATGAGGATCTTGGCCGCGTCGCGGTTGGATCGGCGCATCGACGCGAGCGCCTGCTCGATCGCAGCGGCCGGGGCGCGCGCGCGCATTGCCGCCGCGAAGAGAATGCCGGTGCCCAGCGGCTTCGTCAGGATGAGCGCGTCGCCGGCGCCGAGCCCGCCCTTGCGGAGGATGTGCGCGGGATCGACCTCGCCCGAAACCGAGAAGCCGAGTGCGAGCTCCGGGCCCTCGCTGGAATGGCCGCCGACGAGCGCCACGCCCTCGCGGTCGAGGCAAGCACGGGCGCCCGCGAGAAGCTGGAACAGCGCTTCCTCGGTCTTCTCGGGTGCAGCCGCCGGTACCACCGCGATCGCGAGCGCGTGGCGAGGGCTTCCGCCCATGGCGAAGACGTCGTTGAGCGCGTGATTGGCAGCGATCTCGCCGAACAGATAGGGGTCGTCGATGAAGGCGCGGAAGAAGTCCACGGTCTCCACGAGATGCCGGCCCGCGGGCGGCACCAGCACCGCCGCGTCGTCTGGCCGGTCGAGCCCCACCACGACTTCACCCGCCTCGCCCGGCGGCAAGCGCTTCAGCGCGCGGCTGAGCGGCCCAGGACCCACCTTCGCCGCGCAGCCGCCGCAGCGCATCTCCGCCGCCGACTGAGATGCGGGTAATGCCGACTGGGGCCGCGAGGCCATTCGTACGGAGATGGCATCGGCATCCTGGTACATTCGCATCCAGCGCCGGTCGATCCAATCCTTGAGCATCCAGAGCCAGGCGCCTTCAGCCTTGAGCGCGCCGCGGGAGGCGATGGCGTAGCGCTCGCCGGTGGAGACGAGGGCGAGATGGGCGCGCTGCGGCGTCCAAGCCTTGGGCTCGATGCCAAGCGCGCGGCGGCGGAGGCTCTCCGCAAGCGGCGGACCCGCACGCACCGCATAGACCCCGGCCTTCTCGCGCGGCGCATGGGTGAGCGTCGCGCAATCGCCCGCGGCGAACACGTCGGGATCGTTCACGGCCTGCAGCGTGGCGCCGACGGCGACGAAGCCGCCGGGCGCAAGCGCGAGCCCCGTAGTCGCGAGCCACGCGGGCGCCGCCGCCTGGGTCGTAATGAAGACCGCGTCGGCGAGGATCGGTTCTCCGCCCTCGGTCACGATCGCATCGGGGCGCACCTCGATCGCACGGCGGTGCTCGTAGAGCGCGATCCCGCGCTCCGCGAAGACGCGCCGGAATGCTCGACGCACGCGCGTATTGTGAGTTGGCAGGATCTCCTCCGCCGTGACGAGCGCGAAGGAGAGCCGCGCGGGCTCGCGCGCCTCCGCCAGCAAGCGCGAGCGCATCGACAGCAGCAGCTCCGCGCCTCCGGCGCCGCCGCCGATCACGGCGACGCGCTGCGGTCCGGCCGCTGCCCGGCAGCGCTCGCGGAACGCCGCGAATTTCTCCAGGAAGGAGCCGATGGGCTTGACGGCGATCGCATGCCCGGCGGCACCCGCGATGCCCCCGAGCGCTGGCGCAATGCCGACGTCGAGCGAGAGGATGTCGTAGGCGATGGGCGGACGGCCCGCGAGCTCCAAGCGTTTTGCCGCGCGGTCGAGCCCCACCGCCTCCGCGTGGATGAGCCGCGTGCCCGTGGCAGCCGCGAGGCGGAGGAGATCGATATGAGCTTCTTGCCTCTCGTATAGCCCCGCAATCACTCCGGGAAGCATTCCGGAATAGGGCGTCTCGAGATCGCGCGTCACCAATGTGAGCCGCACGCCTGGCGCCGGCTGCATCGCAAAAGCCGTCAGCACGTGCACATGGGCGTGCCCTCCGCCCACGAGCACGATGTCCGTGCGCACCTCCTGCGGGATCATCATGTGGGGCCGCAGCCCTCAACGCCCTCGGCTGCCATCCAGGCCTCGAATGCGCCGGCAACCGCCTCGCCCGTAACGAGGCCCGTCTGCCAATTCGGCTCCGCCGGACGCACGATCAGCATCCAGCCCTCGCCGTAGGGATCGGCGTTCGCGATCTCCGGCCGCTCCACGAGCGCCGCGTTGTGCGCAACGACCTTGCCGTCGAAGGCGGCCTTGGCGGCGCCCACCCATTTCCCGCCCTCGACCGTCGCGAAGGAGCGGTTCTTCTCGAAATCGAGACCGCTCCGCTTCGGCGTAAAGACCAGGATCTTGCCCGCGAGGACGACGGCGATGGAGGTCCAGCCCACGCGGAGCGTCCCATCTCCGAGCGGCGCGTACCAGATTTGGTTCAGGACGTCGTAGAAGAGATGCTCCGGAAAGTCGCAGCCGCGCACGGTCGCCATCGCGCGCCCGCCTAGTAAGTGAGCACGCGGCAGTCGTCGTCCATGAGACGCTCGATCATGGCCGCGGTGCCCATGAAGCCGCTGCATTCCGGCACGAGGTCGTCCTTGCTCCTCTCGAAGAGGTCGAGATTGGCGGGACAGGCCCAGAGCCGCGCGCCGTTCGCATGCGCGTCCTTGATCCAGTCGTAGACGGTCTTGCGGCTGCCTGGCTTGATGACGATCCCCTCGGCGACGCCCTTGAAGAGCAGCTTGCCCGCGGTCGCCGCGCAGACGACATCGACCTCGTACTCCATCGCTGCCGCCACGGCCGCGTGATAGAAAGGCGCGCCGAGCTCCTCGGGATTGCGGGGATCGGTGTTCACGAGCACGACGAGGAGACGCTTCTTCATGCCGCCTCCTCTCCCGTGACGAAGGCATCGGTGCCGAACTCCAGGGCGTGGAGCCGGTCCGCGAGCGCGATCTCCTCGGCGCGCGGCGCATCCGGCGCGAAGCGCAGGCCGAGCGTCGAGGCAATGCGGTCGGCGAGCGCGCCCTCGACCTCGCCCTCGCGCGGCATTCGCTCCAAGGCCTCCGAGAGGCCGATGAGCGCCTTCCCGAGCATCCCCGCGGTCATGCCCGGCAGGATCAGCACTTCCGCCATCGCCGCCGCATCGAATTCGATCAGCACGGTGCCCTGAAAGACGAGCGTTGCGCCCTCGACATAGCCGCTGGTGCCGCAGAGCTTGCGGCCGCGGCATCGGACATCGTTGGGCGGGAGGAATTCCGCCGCGGCGCCGAGATGCGACAGTCCCGCGGCAACGCCGCTGCCTATTGCCGCCGCGGCCAGTGCCAACCGTCCGCCGAAGCGCTGGCGGTCCGCGACCACGTCCCAGGCAAGGATCCCCGGCGCCATGTAGACCGCGCCGCCGCCGGTCGGCCGGCGCGCGATCTCGACGCCACGCCGGCGGCACGCCTCGACATCGACGGCATCGTGCAGAACCTGATGCCGTCCCATCAACACCGAGGGCGGAAAGCGCTGGAAGCGGAGCGTGACCTCGCCCGAGCCCGCCCTGTGCGCGGCTGCGAGCGTCGCCGTCATCGCGAGGTTCCAGCGCGCGGGCCGGACGCCGGTGTCGATGACGCGAGCCGTGCTCACGATCGCTCGACCTCCTCGATCCTCATGCGCCGGCCCCATTTGTCGAAGAAGTGCCCCTCGTTGAGCACAAGGCGGTCGAGATCGAGCCGCCCCTCCAGGGCCTTGAGCCGGAGCCGCGCCGTGGGATTGTCGAGCGGCCCCGCATGCGGTCCGCGCTCCGGGAAGAACGCGGCGCCGTCCCAGTTCACACCCGATCCCGCGAAGAGCACGACGATCTCGCCCCAATCGGCCTCGTCGCCGATGACGTGGACGTAGGTCGAGCAGAGCGTGTTCACCCGGACCCCCGCGATCTCCACCAGCACCACCAGCGCGGTGAAGGCGCCGCCTTCCCTGAACTCCGCCCGGAGCCAGCGGTCGAATTCCGTGGCGCCGCCGCCGTTCTCAGAAATCGACACGGGGCGTCTCCGGCATGTAATGGTCGAACAGGACCCAGAACGCGCTCCCATGCGCGGCCGCGTACCACGTCTCGAATTCCGAGAGGGCAGCGGGAACGTCGGGCACGGCCTCCCCGCCCTTCGCTCCGAGCGCCTCGACCATGGCCTCGATCACCGGCCTGAAATGCTCGATCGTCCTCGTCCGCGCCTCGCTGTCGCCGGCCCAGCCGAGCTTGTCGCGAAGGACCGCGAGCCCGCTCGCGACCGCAGTTTCCTTCTCGGCGGCAGTCACGGCATCGGCGAGGCTCCGCACGAGATTGAAGCGCCGGAACGCATAGGCCCGCTCGCGCTCGAGCACGGCCACGCGCTGGGCGTATTCGCGGCGAAAGCCCTCTTCCGCGGCGGCGGCTCGCTCGGCCGATTGCTTCATGGCGTCGAGGAAAGGCGCCGTCGCGGGCGTCATCGCGTGCGTCCGCGACGTGGCGGAAGAGAGTGGGAGTCGAACCCACCAGGAACCGTCTCGCGACCCCTCCCGGATTTGAAGTCCGGACGCCCCACCGGGGACGATTCTCTTCCAGCGCTCGGCTTGACGGGCGCGGGCGTTTCGTCCGCGGGCCGTCGAAACAGATCTGTGCGATGCACGTTCATCCGCCGCAAGTCGCCGCGGCGCAAGGTGACGCCGTGGCGGTCGAAGAACTCGAGGATCTGGATCGCGACCTTGCGGCCGTTGTCGAGCCGGTCGCGGAACTGCGCCGCGCCGAATTGGCCGCCGGGCGCCTTGGCCGCGAGATCGAGCCCGACCGCAACCATCTCCGCGACCGTGTCGCGCAGGAAGAAGTGATCCTGAGCTACCTCGTCGACCTTGCCCATGCGGCCCAGTAGCTTCAAGACGCGGCGCACTCCGGCCTCAGGTGCGTGCAAGACGGCCGCGATGTCACGGACGCGCGGCGGACGGAAGCGCTCGTTCCCGCCGAGCATCGGGCGGATCTTGCGCCAGAGCTCCTCGTCCTGCGGCGTCAGGCGGACGCTGTGCCCCGCAAGCCGCACCCAGGCGCCGTCGAGCCCCACTTCGTTCGCGCGCGCCATGCCCTGGAGCGCCGCGAGAAAGGCGGGCGCCGGAAGGCGCGGCTCGATTTGAAGCCGCAGGCGCTCGAGGCCGATGCCCGGCAAATCCGCGTTCTCCACGTGGAATGCCTTGAGCGTCGAGAGCACGCTCTGCCGCAACTGCGTCCAGCTCTGAGCCGCGAGTACGAAGACCTTGTCTCCGGCGGGGACGCGCACGAGACCCTCGCGCGCGGCGATCGCCTCGATCTCGGCAGCGGCGAGCGCGCGGTCGCGAGCGAAGCCCGTGAGATCGAGATAGCGCGGGGGTGCCGCGAGCAAAGCCGCGAGCGCCGCGCCGGGATCGGCGAGGGCGTGCGCTCTCAGCTGCGCCAAGCGCTCGGGCGTGCGGCGCTTGCGCGCGGGCGCGCGCAGGTCGAGGAAGCGGCCGCCGCCGACGGTGCGCTGCGCGGAGGTGTCGCGGACGATGAAACGGTCACCCGCAGCCGTTGCGATGGGATGCTCCAGCACGAGCTGTATGAAACCCTCCTCGCCTGCCGCGATCGGCCGGTCCTGGAGCAGCGCGACCCTCGCCCCCACCTCCGTCGCGGCCGTGTGAAGCCGCACGGGCATCCATTGCGCGACCGGGCGCGGCTCCGAGGCGAGGACGCGCAGCGTCGCGTCGATCCGTTCCGTGGGCGCGTGAAGACCGGCTTCGAGCACCACGTATCCCCGGAGGATCGCCTGCTTCTCGACGCCGTCGCCCACGAGGTTGAGGGCGCAGCGCTCGCCCGCCTGGCCGCGCTCGGCGGGCCGGTTCTGCGTGTGGATCGAGCGCACGCGCGCGACGAGGCCCGAGGGGCTCACGGCGACGCGGTCGCCGACCGCCACCGCTCCCGACAGCACCGTCCCCGTCACCACCGTCCCCGCGCCCGCGAGCGTGAAGCAGCGGTCGACCGCGAGGCGGAAGCGGCCACTCGCGGCGCGCGCGCCGAATTCCTTTGCCGCGCCGAAGAGATGCGCGCGCAGCTCCTCGATCCCCTCGCCCGTGACGGTCGAGACCGGGATCGTCTCGGCGCCCGCGAGCGCCGTCGTCTGCAGCAGCGCCGCGACCTCGGCCGTCGCCTCCGCGCGCCGCCCGGGCGAAGCGAGGTCGGCCTTGGTGAGCGCGACGATCCCCCGGGAGATACCGAGGAGATCGACGATCGCGAGATGCTCGCGCGTCTGCGGCATGACGCCGTCGTCGCACGCGACGACGAGGAGCACGTAGTCGATCCCCGTGGCGCCCGCGAGCATGTTATGCACGAAGCGCTCGTGGCCGGGCACGTCAATGAAGCCGAGGATCTGGCCATCGGGCGTGGGCAGATAGGCAAAGCCCAAATCGATGGTGATGCCGCGCGCCTTCTCTTCCTTGAGGCGGTCGGTGTCGACGCCCGTGAGCGCCCGCACCAGCGCGGTCTTGCCGTGGTCGATGTGACCGGCGGTGCCGACGATCATGGTGCCGCCTCCGCGAGCTTCGCCGCCGCGCGGCGCTCGGCCGCGGCAATCTCCTCCGCGGTGAGCACGTTCCGCGCTTGGGGAATGAAGGGCTCCGCAAGCCCACTTCCGCCGGCACGCGCGCGCAGCAGCCACGCGAGCGCGGTGACGCCGTCGCGCTCGACCCCGGCGCCGAGGAAATGCGCCGCCCCCAGCATGGCCTGCCCGTCGGCATCGCCGAGAAGTGCGGCCCTCCCCCACCAGCGGGCGGCGGCCGCGGGGTCGCGAGCGACGCCGAGCGCGTTGTGATGGATCATGCCGAGCCGCGTCATCGCGGCGGGGACGCCGAGCTCGGCGGCGGCGAGCGCCCAGCGCCGCGCCTCTGCGGGGTCGGGCGGCATCACCTCCCCTTCCAGCAGCATCCAGCTCAGCATGTCCATCGCGGGAGCGTCGCCGGCCTCCGCGGCGGCGCGATAGAGCTCGGCCGCCCGCGCGTAATCCTGCGCCACGCCCTCGCCGCGGAAATAGAGCGCCGCGAGATTGCGGCGGCCGATGGCGTCGCCGCCCTCGGCGGCAAGCGTGAGCCACTTGACCGCGAGCGCGAGGTCGCGCTCGACGCCGAGCCCCTCGGCGAAGCAGGCGCCGATGTTGCTTTGCGCCCGCGGGACGCCGGCATGCGCGAGCGGGCCCCAGATCTCCAACGCCAGCGCGTAGTCTCCGCGCTCGACGGCATCGAGCGCCGCCGCCAAGCGTTCGCCGATCGCGGGCGCTGCGGCGGGGCGCCGGGCGAGGCGGTCAAGCCAGCCCATGAGCCGTCTCCGCGGGCTCGAGCGCGGCAATCGCCGCGAGGAATTCCGCCTCGTCCTCGAGGCAGCGGAGGTCAAGGACGAGCGCGCCTTCGGCGATGCGTCCCACGATGGGTGTGGGCAAGGCCCGGAGCGCGTCCGCGAGCGCTACGATCGCGCGGCCGCCCTCGCGCGCGGATTGCGGCCGGATCGCGAGCCCCGCGCTGGCGATGGTCTCCAGCGGGAGCGCGCCGGAGCCGATCTGGCTCGCGCAGGAGACGGTCTCGATGCTGAAGCCGGAGCCTATCGCAGCCGCGACCCGCGGCAGCAGGCGCCGCGCCTGCGCCGCGATATCGACGGCGGGCCGCGCGAGCGCTCGCAGCGTCGGCAGCCGCTCCGCAAGCCGGTCGGGGTCGCGGTAGAGCCGCAGCGTCGCCTCCAGCGCCGCGAGGCGGATCTTGTCGAGCCTCAGCGCACGCTTCAGGGGATTGCGATTGAGGCGCTGGATCAGCTCCTTCCGCCCCACGATGAACCCCGCCTGCGGCCCGCCCAGGAGCTTGTCGCCGGAGAAGGTCACGAGATCGGCGCCCTCCGCCACCGCCTCGGCGACGGTGGGCTCGTGCGCGAGGCCCCAGCGCGCGAGATCGACGAGCGTGCCGGAGCCGAGATCGTTCACGAAGGGGACCTCACGCTCGCGCGCGATTGCCGCGAGCGCCGCGGGCTTGACCTCCGCGGTGAAGCCCTCGATGCGGTAGTTCGAGGTGTGCACTTTCATGACGAGCCCGGTCTTGGGCCCGATCGCGGCGATGTAGTCCTTGGCATGGGTGCGGTTGGTGGTGCCGACCTCGAGGAGGCGTGCGCCGGCGCGGGCCATGATCTCGGGCATGCGAAAGGCGCCGCCGATCTCGATGAGCTCGCCGCGGGAGACCACGGCATCGCGACCCTTCGCGAGCGTGTTGAGCACCAGAAGCACTGCCGCGGCATTGTTGTTGACGACGGTCGCGTCCTCCGCGCCCGTGAGCTCGCACAGGAGCCCGCGCACGACATCGTCGCGCTCACCGCGCTTCCCGCCGCCGAGATCGAATTCGAGCGCGACGGCGCGACGCATTGCGGTCGCCGCGGCCTCGACCGCCGCCTCCGCGAGGATCGCGCGGCCGAGATTGGTGTGAAGCACGGTACCCGTGAGGTTTATGACCGGGCGGAGATGGGGCCGCGCCTCGGTCGCGAGGCGGGCGAGCGCGACCGCGGCGAGATCGGGAACCTCGGGGAGCAATGTCGCTCCCGCGCGCGCTCTCGTGCGCGCCTCCGCGAGAACGGCGCGCACTGCCGCCAGCGTGGAGGCGCGGCCGTGCTCGGCGATGGCGCCGACGACTTCCGGCAGCCGCAGCATCTCGTCGACCGACGGCAGCGCGCTCAGCCGCGTCGGCGGTGGGGTGGAGGCTTGGCGGCCTGGTCTGGGCAAGGTCCTCAATACCCCAGGAGGTAGGGGTTGAAGGCGCCGCGGCGGAAACCGGTGTCGCGCACGAGGAGGTCGAGCGCCAGCGTCGCGACGTCGTCGGCCACGGGCTCGAGAGCGGGCTCGTTCTGCTGCTGCAGGATCTTCACGTAGCCGCGGCACTTGTCGCAGGTCTCGGCCTTGACGTGACCGGTGCCGCCGGCGATTTCCTGATAGGCGATCCCCTCGGTCGAGCCGCAGAGCACGCATTTGATGCGGACGTAGTTCCAGAGCGTGGCGCAGAGCGAGCAGGCGCAGAAGCGAGTGCCGTGCGCGCCTTGCCAGCCCACGACGAGAGAGGCGACGGGCGGGCCGCCGCAAGCGGGGCAGGCGCCGTCGGCGATGGGCACCAGCGCCGCCGCATCGAGCCGCGCCGCCATGCGCGCGAAATGCACCTGGAGCGCCGCGGCGACGAAAGTGTGCTCCGCGAGCTCCGCCATCGGGATCGATTCCGCAAGCACGTCGCGCATCATGGCGTCGCGCCCGGCCTCCTCGAGCCAAGTCAGCCGATCGAGCGCCTCGCGCGCCATATCCGGCATCGGAACCGCGCGCAGGAGGTCGAGGAGGCGTTCGAACGTCGTACGGAATGCCGCGTCCGGCGCGAAGCGCGCGCGGTCGAGGGGCGGCATCGCGAATTGATGCGCGCGGTCGCGGGCATCCTCCGGCGGAAGCTCGGGCTCGGCGAGGCCTTCCTGGACGCGGTGCTGTGCCGAGGCGATGCCCGCCAGCAGCGTCAGGTATGCCGCGAGATCGTGCGAGCGCGCGAGGTCCCGCAGCCGCTCCGCGCGATGGGCGAAGAGCGTTCCGGGCTCCGGCAGGACCGCGAAAGGCGGCTTGGCCTCATTGCCGATGGGAATGGTGTCAGGGCGCGGCGCGCCGATACCGCTCATCGCTAATCCTCACGAACCGCACGGGCCACGCGAGCATCGACGGAAAATGCCGTGCCTCAGGGCGGAATTGTTAATCCTTGGGGCCGCCGCTGACAAGCTCCCTGAGCCATTTGCGGTGGTGGCGCCAGGCCCAGCCGCCGGTCACCGAGCCCCGCGTCATCGCGCGGATGGTGCCGCGCACCCAGATCGCCGCGTATACGTGAACGATCCAGACGCAGATCGCAGTCACCGCCGCGATCGCGTGGATCAGCACCGCGAGCCGCTTCTGGTCGATCGTGGTGTAGCCGTAGAAGTATTGGTCCCAGATCACGAGCCCGCTCGAGATCAGCACCACGATCAGGATCGACATCAGCCAGAACACGAGCTTCTGGCCGGCATTGTATTTGCCAACCTCCGGCAGGTTTTCCTCGTGTCCCCCGAGCACGTCGCGAAGCTTCGAGAGCCAGACGTTGTCCGTACGATCCCAGAGATTGGCGCGAAAGAACCGAATGAAGAGGCCGCAGAAGCCGAAGAAGAGCACCACGCCGATCCAGGGATGGATCGCCCGCGCGCTGGCGCCGCCGCCGAAGAGGCCGGACAGGAAGAAGAGGCTCGGATGGAACAGCGACAGGCCCGAGATTGCCAGGAGCACGAGGCTTATCGCGGTGATCCAGTGGTTGAGGCGCGCCGCCGCGGTGTAGCGGCTGACGGTAATCGGCTCTTTCGGTGGAGTGGCCATCAGGAGCGGCCCTCCTTGAGCCGCTTGGCGTTCTCCTCATCCTGCGAGGACACGCGATTGGCGCCGTTGACGAGATGATGCAGCACGCCCACCACGCCGAAGATCGCGATCGCCGCGAGGCCCGCGTATTTGGTGAGCCCCTTCCAGATCTCGACCACCGGACTGATCTTGGGATCGCGCGGCAGGCTCGCGTAGATCTCGGGCTTGTCGGCATGGTGCAGCACGTAGATCACGTGCGTGCCGCCGACGCCCGGCGGATCGTAGATGCCCGCGTTCTTGTAGCCGCGCGACCTCAGATCCTCGATCCGCAGCGCCGCATCCTTCAGCATCTGCTCCTTTGTGCCGAAGGTGATGGCGTGGGTGGGGCACGCCTTGGCGCAGGCCGGCCCCTGTCCCACCGCCACGCGGTCGGAGCAGAGCGTGCACTTGTAGGCCTTCTGATCGACCTGCGAGATCCGCGGGATGTTGAAGGGACAGCCCTTGATGCAGTATCCGCAGCCGATGCAGTTCACGTGCACGAAATCGACGATGCCGTTCGAGTACTGCACGATCGCGCCCGGCGCGGGGCAGGCCTTGAGGCAGCCGGGATCGGCGCAGTGCATGCAGCCGTCCTTGCGGATCAGCCATTCCAGGCTCTGCGTCTCCGGATTGACCCACTCCGTGTAGCGCATCAGCGTGAAGCTGTTCGGCGTGAGGTCGTGCGGGTTCTCGTAGACCCCGGTGTTGACGCCGACCTCCTCGCGCCGGTCGTTCCACTCGAGGCAGGCGACCTGGCAGGCCTTGCAGCCGATGCACTTGGAGACGTCGATCATCTTCGCCACTTCCGGCAGCTTGTTGGCTGCGGGCGTGATCGAGGACGCCGAGCGGCGGATCAGGTCTTGGGGCGAGAGGCTGGCCATTGCTGTTCCCTCCTCTCGCTCAAGCCACGGGCTCTGGGATCGGCTCGATGTCCACCAAGAACGCCTTGTATTCCGGCGTCTCGATGTTGGCATCGCCGACGAAGGGCGTGAGGCTGTTGGGCCCGAAGCCCTTGCGCGCCGCGCCCATGAATCCCCAGTGCAACGGTATGCCCACGATGTGCACGGTCTTGCCGTCGCAGGTGAGCGGCACGATGCGTTTGGTCACCACGGCCTTCGCCTGGACGGAGCCGCGCTTCGACCAGACGCGGACCCAGCCGCCCGATCTGATGCCCTTCTCCTTCGCGAGCTGCTCGGAGACCTCGACGAAGAACTCCGGCTGCATCACCGCGTTGACCCAGACGTGCTTGGTCCAGAAGTGGAAGTGCTCGGTCAGACGATAGGAGGTGGCGGCGTAAGGGAATTCCTTGCTGTCGCCGAACTGCTCCATGTCGCCCTTGAAGACGCGGGCCACGGGATTGCCGCGTATCTTCGGCGCCACCGGGTTCACGACCGGGGACTCGAAGGGCTCGTAATGCGCGGGGAACGGCCCGTCGCGCATCAGACCGCGCGTGAAGAGGCGCGAGACGCCCTCGGGGTTCATGATGAAGGGCATGACCACGTCGGGCTTGGCCGTCGGAAGGATATCCGGCACGTCGTAGCCCGCCCACTTCGTCCCGTCCCACTCGATGAGCTTGCGGGTGGGATCCCAGGCCTTGCCCTCGAGATCGGCGGAGGCGCGGTTATAAAGGATGCGCCGATTGACCGGCCAGGAGAACGCCCACTTCAAGAAGGCGCCGGTCTCGTCGGGGTCGGTGTTGTCCCGGCGCGCCATGTTGTTTCCGGCCTCGTTGAAGCAGCCGGAATAGATCCAGCAGCCGCAAGCGGTGCTGCCGTCGTCGCGCAGGACGGCGAAGCTCACGACCTGCTTGCCCTTCTCCAGGATCTTCTTGGTGGAGTCGTTGGGGTCGGGGACGTCCTCGACGACGTAGCCGTTGATCTCGCGCGCGAGCTCGTCGGGCTTGGGATCGCCGGCTTCCTTGTAGGGCCAGTGCAGCTTCACGATGGGGTCGGCGAAGGCGCCGCCCTCCTTCTCGTAGAGCGCCTTGAGACGCAGGTAGACCTGCGCCATGATCCAGGTGTCGGCCTTGGCCTCGCCCGGCGCGTCGCCGCCCGGCCAGTGCCATTGCAGCCAGCGCCCGGAATTCGTGAGCGAGCCCTCGTCTTCCGCGAAGCAGGTCGAGGGGAGCTGGATCACCTCGGTCTGGATCTTCGTGGGATCGACCTCGTTGTACTTCCCGTGATTGTCCCAGAACCGCGCCGTCTCGGTATCGAGCGGGTCCATGGTGATCAGGAACTTGAGGTTCGAGAGCGCCGCCGTGAGCTTCTTGCGGTTGGGCGCCGAGAGCAGCGGGTTAAAGCCCTGACAGACGTAGCCGTTCATCTTGCCCTGGTGCATGAGCTCGAAGGCGCGCAGCACGTCGTAGGACGGCACGTCGAGCTTGGGCAGATAATCGTAGGCGAAGTCGTTGTCCTTCGTCGCCGCCGCTCCCCACATCGACTTCTGGAAGCTCACGAAGAACTTCTTGTAGTTCTGCCAGTAACTCATCTGGTTGGGCTGCAGCGGCTTGAAGCCGCGGGTCGACATGTAGGTATTGAGGTCGGCCTCCCGCTCCACCGGCAGCGTGAGATAGCCGGGGAGCAGATTCGACATGAGCCCGAGATCGGTGAGGCCCTGGATGTTGGAGTGGCCGCGGAGCGCGTTCATGCCGCCGCCGCGCACGCCGATGTTGCCGAGGATGAGCTGCAGCATCGCCATGGCCCGGATGTTCTGCGAGCCCTTGGAATGCTGGGTCCAGCCCAGCGCGTACATCGACGTCATGACCTTGTTCTTGGCGGAGGTCTCGCCGATCCACTGGCACACCTTCAGGAACTTGTCCTTGGGCGTGCCGCAGATGCGCTCGACCATCTCCGGCGTATAGGTCGCGACGTGCGCCTTGAGCAGATTCCAGACGCAGCGGGGGTTCTGCAGGCTGGGATCGGTCGCTGCAAAACCCTCCGCGGTCATGTCGTAGTCCCAGCTCGAGCGGTTGTAGTCGCGCTTGGCCTCGTCGTAGCCCGCGAAGAGCCCGTCCTTGTAGGAGAAGCCCTCCTTCACGATGTAGGTCGCGTTGGTATAGGCCTTGACGTAGTCCCACTGCACCTTGTCGTTGGCAATGCAATGGTTGATGACGCCAAGCAGGAAGGCGATGTCGGTGCCTTGCCGTATCGGCGCATAGAGATCGGAGACCGAGGCCGAGCGGGTGAAGCGGGGATCGACGACGATGAGCTTGGCGCCGCGATGCGCCTTCGCCTCGACGACCCATTTGAAGCCGCAGGGGTGAGCCTCCGCGGCGTTACCGCCCATGATGACGACGAGATCCGTGTTCTTGATGTCCGTCCACGAATTCGTCATCGCGCCACGACCGAAAGTTGGGGCCAAACTGGCCACCGTGGGGCCGTGTCAAACTCTTGCTTGGTTGTCGAATACCACCATGCCGGCGCTGCGGACGACCTTGTAGGTCGCGAACGCGGTCTCGTTGGTCGTGGCGGAGGCCGCGAGGAAGCCGGTGGTCGTCCACCGGTTCACCGTCACGCCGTCGCCATTCTTGGCGATGAAGTTCTTATCGCGGTCTTCCTTGAGGAGCTTGGCGACTCGGTCGAGCGCCTGATCCCAGCTCACGCGCTCGAACTTGCTCGAGCCGGGCTTGCGGATCATCGGGTACTGGAGCCGCGTCTCCGCTTGGACGAAGTCCAGGAGCGCCGCCCCCTTCGGGCAGAGCGTGCCGCGGTTCGTGGGATGATCGGGATCGCCTTCGATGTGGACGATCTTGGCCTTATCGCCCTTGGACCGGTCGCCCTGCGAATAGAGGATCACGCCGCAGGCGACGGAGCAGTAGGGGCAGGTGTTACGGGTCTCCTTGGTGCCCGCGAGCTTGAAGGGCCGGATCATCTCGGCATACGCGGACTCGACGTCGCCGAATCCGAAGGCACCGAGGCTCGTCCCCACCACGCCCGCGCCCGCCGATTGCAAGAATCGGCGCCGCGAGAGTTCTATATTCATTAGTTGTTTCCTCCAGCCCTTGGCCGACCCACGGGTTGCGGCCGACCCCGTTCAGTTTATTTCCTTTAGAAAATTATCGTCCAACCGAAGCGGCTGTCAAATAGATCGGTGCCGGGGCCGTAGCCGACTTCCCGCAGCGCACTAATTCATTTTCTCAGAGCCATTTGCCGCGCGCCCCGAGCTCGTCGGCGCGCGATCGAGGAGGCCACCATGTCGCTCGATCTCCAGGCTGAACGTCTTTACGACCACATAGAGCTCGTCCGGGGGGCAGGCCGGCGCAAGCGCGGTCAGCTCTGCATCATGTCCTTTGTGGCGTATCTCGCGGGCGAGCGCCATACCGACCATCCAAGAACCGCCTCGCCCTTCCTGCGAAATTTCGCCATCCAGTTGAACGACGGCGTTCCCTCGGAACTGCGCCGCGACTTGAAGCCCTTCGCCCCGCGCATCGTCGGGAGCAACGACGGCCGGGATTTCGAGCGCGCCGGGATCGCCCTGCAAGCGGTCATGGAAGAACTGTTGCCGCGCGCGTCGAGGGATTTCCTCGAGGGGCGGAGCCGCGCGGCCTTCGAGCTCGGCAACAAGTCGCTCCTCAGCATAGGCCCGAGCTGGAACGACGGCGAGCCTCTGGAGAGCATCGGCGCTCGCTTCCGCGGTGTGCGCGACGCCGCGGAACGGCGCGAGTGGCTCGCGATGGCCACACGGGTCGGCCAGCTCTTCACGGCGCTGGTGCAATGCGCCCCGAGCCCCGCGGCCCAGCGGTGGTATTGGGCAAGAGCCCTCGACCTGCTCGATCGCTTCTGCGACGTCGGCGCCGACCGCCGCGCCGCGATGAGCGAGGGTCCGGCTCCGATGCCGGCGTCCAAGCTCGATGAACCGAGCCACGATCGGCGCCCTCTCGGCAGGCTCTCGCGCGCGCTGCGAGCGGCCCTCGACTTCGTCTCGGCCTGAGGCGGAATCAGTCCGAGGTTGCGCTTGACAGCGGCTCGGCCGAAGCGGAACCCTCTCGGCAGCATGCATTGAGCCGCGCTCCGCTCCGGCTCCACGGAGATCGGGGTTTTCGGTCTCGAGAAATGCAACACGGGAGGGAAGCTCGATGAAGCCTGGGCACGGATTCCGCGCACTCTTGGCCGGCATGGCACTCGCTACGCTGAGCGCAGGCGCCAATGCCGCGACCGAGATCCGAGTCGCCTGCTACTCCGACGGCAACGAGTGCGAGGCGACACAGGCGCTGCTGCCGAAATTCGAGAAGGACCATCCGGACATCAAGGTCGTCATCGACAAGCAGGCCTATAAGGCGATCCTCGAGAGCCTCCCCGTGCAGCTCGCCGCTGGACAAGGCCCGGACATCGCGCGCACCACCGATTTCGGCATCATCAGCCAGTATTTCCTCGACCTCCGCCCGCTGCTGAAGGACGCGGCCTATTGGGACGCGAATTACGGGCCGACGCTCGATTGGCTGCGCGCCGATCCCAGCGACAAGGGGATCTACGGCCTCCCGACGCAAATCACCGTGAGCGCGCCCTTCGTCAACAAGACGCTGTTCGAGCAGGCGAAGGTCGAGATGCCCGGTCCCAAGGCGAGCTGGGAGGATTGGGCCAAGGCGACGCGCGCGGTCGCGAAGGCGACGAACGTGCCCTTCGCCATGGCCTGGGACCGCAGCGGCCACCGGTTCTCCGGCCCCGCGATCAGCGCGGGCGCCAAGTACTTCGCCGCCGACGGCACGCCCGCCGTGGTCGACGACGCCTTCAAGGCGATGGCCAAGAGCTTCGTCGGCTGGAACCAGGACGGCACCATGCCCAAGGAGGTCTGGGGCGGCCAAGGCGGCGGCGGGTATCGCGACGCCTTCGAGGAGTTCGCCAACGGCCAGATCGTGCTCTACCTGTCCGGAAGCTGGAACATCGCGCGCATGGAGAAGCAGATCGGGACTGCCTTCGATTGGGTGGCGGTGCCCAATCCCTGCGGCCCCGCGGCTTGCAGCGGCATGCCCGGCGGCGCCGAGTTCGTTGCTTTCAAGACGAGCAAGCATCCGAAGGAGGTCGCGGAGTTCCTGGACTTCATGGCCTCCGAGCCGATCTACGCGGAATGGATGGCGACGACGAGCAACATTCCCGCGAACGCCGCGCTGCAAAAGAAAGGCATCCAGTACAAGCTCTCCCCCGCGGGCACCGCGGCGATGAACGTCTTCGTGCAGCAGGGCGCGCTGCTCTCGCCGGTCGCCTATCGGCTGCAGGGATATCGCTACAAGCAAGTGATCTTCAACCCGATCGCGGACCGGCTGGGGCAGGCGGTCGCGGGCCAGATCACCGTCGATCAGGCGCTCGACCGCATCTCCGCCGACGTCAAGGACCAGCTCGCGACGGTCGCGAAGAAATAGGCGGGGAAGGCGGCGCGGGCGTGAGCGACGCCGTCGCCGGCCGAAGCGGCGCCCTCGCCCGCATCGGCGCGTCGCTCATCGGTCTCGTCTTCAATCTCGCGGAGCGCCCGATGGCGCTCGCACAGCGCGTGCTCGGGGCCCCTCGCCTGCCCTGGGTCTTCTTGACGCCCAACCTCGTCGTCTTCGGCATCTTCACGTTCCTGCCGATCGCGATCGACGTCTATTACAGCCTCACGGGCGGCGCGCAGCTCCTCCCGGCGGATCGGCCCTTCGTGGGCGCGCAGAATTTCCGCGAGCTCTTCGAGTGCGAGAGCTACCTCGATCCCACGAGCTGCAAGCGCGACCTCTTCTGGTTCGGCATCTACAACACCGCAGAATTCGTCGTGCTCCAGGTCGGGCTCATGGTCGTCTTCAGCCTGATCACGGCGCTGGTGCTGAACCGCAAGATCATCGGCCGCAGCTTCTTCCGCGCGGTCTTCTTCTACCCGGTGCTGCTCTCGCCGGTGGTGGTCGCGCTGATCTGGAAATGGATCCTCCAGCGCCAGGGCCTGTTGAATGCGGCGCTCGACGGGGCGGGACTCTCGACCGTCAACTGGCTCCTCGACGCTCACTGGGCCTTCGGCTGGACGGTCTTCGTGAGCATCTGGGCCCATATGGGCTTCTACACGCTGATCCTGCTCGCGGGATTGCAGGCGATCCCGCGCGACGTCTACGAGGCCGCGGAGATGGACAGCGCTAGCCCCTGGCGCGTCTTCCGCCGCATCACCCTCCCGCTCCTCGCCCCCAACCTCGCGGTCGTGGTGGTGCTCGCCCTCATCCGGGCGGTGCAGATCTTCGACGAGGTCTACGTGCTCACCGGCGGCGGCCCTGGCTCTGCTACGACCTTCATGGTGCAGTACGTCTTCCAGACCGCCTTCTCGCAGCAGGTCCGGCAATACGGCCTCGCCGCCGCCGCGTCCCTGCTGCTGGCGAGCGTGCTCTTCGGCCTCACTCTGCTGCAGCTTCGCTCGATGCGGAGCAAGGACCGATGAGGCGCCTCCTCGCCATGCTCGCGGCAAGGCGCGGACGCGGCCGGCTCCATTGGACCGATTGGGCGAGCTACCTGCACCTGCTCCTCGGCCTCCTCGTGATGTTCGGACCGGTGCTCTGGCTCGTGCTCTCCTCGTTCAAGAGCGAGGCCGGCCTCATCGAGTTCCCGCCGCGGCTACTCCCTTACGAGCAGGCGCGGGTCTCCGTTCAGGGATATCCGCAGCCCTTGCCGGTCTTCCGGATCACCGCCGGCGACTTCAAGGGCCGCGAGCTCGCGGAGGTGCGCCGCATCGGCTTGCAGGCGCAGATGCTCGATCCCGCCAGCCCCGGCGAGATCCTCCGCGTTCCCGCGCAGGACCGCGAGCGCGTGATGCGGCTCCATTTCGCGCTCGAGAACTACACCGACCTCGCGGGCCGATTCTCCTTCGGGACATATCTCTGGAACAGTGTCTTCATCACGGTGACGGCGACGCTCATCACGCTGCTCATCAACTCGATGGCGGCCTTTGCGCTCAGCAAGTACCGTTTCTCCGGGCGCGACGCGATCTTCGTCACGATCCTCGCGACGCTGATGATCCCGCCGACCATCATCCTCGTGCCGAATTTCTTCATCGCCTCGACGCTCGGTCTCGTGAACAGCCCCTGGGGCGTGATCTGGCCGGGGGTCGCGACACCCACGGGCGTCTTCCTGCTGCGACAATACATGCTGACGATCCCGGACGAGCTCATCGACGCCGCGCGCATGGACAACGCGAGCGAATGGCGCATCTACTGGCGGATCGTGCTCCCGCTCTCCGCCCCCGCGCTCGCGGTGCTCGCGATCTTCTCGGTGATGTGGCGCTGGAACGAGTTCCTCTGGCCCATGATCGTCCTCAACAAGAGCGAGACCTTCACGCTCCAGCTCGCTCTCAATTCCTTTCAAGGGGAGCTCACTACCTCCTGGAATTACCTGCTGGCGATGACGGTGCTGACGCTGCTGCCGGTGACCGCGATCTTCGTGCTGCTGCAGCGCTACATCACCCAGGGCATCGCCTCCGCCGGAGTGAAATGATGGCAACCCTGCAGCTCCGCAGCGTCGTCAAGCGCTTCCACGAGACTACCGTGATCCACGGCGTCGACCTCGAGGCGCGCGAGGGCGAGTTCGTGGTCTTCGTCGGACCCTCGGGCTGCGGAAAGTCGACGCTGCTGCGGATGATCTGCGGCCTCGAGGAAGTGAGCGCGGGCGACATCCTCATCGACGGCGTGCGCGTCAACGACGTGCCGGCGGCGCGCCGCGGCCTCGCGATGGTCTTCCAGTCATACGCGCTCTATCCGCACATGACGGTCTATCAGAACCTCTCCTTCGGATTGGAGAACCTGCGCCTGCCCAGGGCGGAGATCGACGCCAAGGTCCGCGAGGCCGCACGGATGCTCCGCCTCGAGCAGCTCCTCGACCGCCGGCCCACGGCGCTCTCGGGCGGACAACGGCAACGGGTCGCCATCGGCCGCGCGATCGTGCGCGAGCCTCGCATCTTCCTCTTCGACGAGCCGCTCTCCAATCTCGACGCCGAGCTCCGCGTCCAAATGCGCGCGGAGATCGCGCAGCTCCACGACCGGCTCGGCACCAACATGATCTATGTGACCCACGACCAGGTCGAGGCGATGACCATGGCCGACAAGATCGTGGTGCTGCGCGCGGGCCGCGTCGAGCAGGTGGGCGCGCCGCTCGAGCTCTATAACGCGCCCGCGAACCAGTTCGTCGCGGGGTTCATCGGCTCGCCCCGCATGAATTTCCTGGAGGGGAGGGTAACGGCGGCGGACGGCGCGGTCGCGGTCGCGCTCGAGGGCATCGGCACGATCCGCACGGAGGCCTCCGGCGAGGGGCTGACGGAGGACGCGCCCGTGACGCTCGGCATCAGGCCCGAGCACGTGGCGCTCGGCCATTGCGGCTCCAACGATGCGACCTTTGCGGTGGCGCAGAGCGAGCAGCTCGGCAACGCCACGACGCTCTTCTTCGCCGCGCCCAATTTCGCCGTGCAGGTCGCGGGCCAGGTTCCCGCGCGCCGCGGCGAGGCCATGAAGCTCAACCTGCCGCCGGAGCGCTGCCACGTTTTCGATGCCGCGGGCAAGGCGCTGCCGAGGCGATCGAGAGGGTCCGCATCATGAGGTCGATCGCGAAAGCGAGGCTCGCACGGAAGCTTCAGCGCGGCATCGAGCTCGATTGCGGCGAGGGGCTCTCCTGCCGAATCCTGCTACCGGCCCCGGGTTTCGTGCGCGTCGTGTTCATACCGGCCACCGGCTTCCGCCAGGGCCGGAGCTGGATGGTGGCACTCGGCACCGAAGACGTGCCGTGGGATGGGCGCGACCGTCTCGACCTCGGCGATGCCGCGCCGGTCCCCTTCGAGGTCGCGACCGCCGAGGATCGCCTGACGCTCCGCAGCGCGGACATCTCGCTCGAGATCGCCCTCCCGTCCCTCGCGCTGCACTGGCACCGCCCCGACGGCGCGCTCTTCGCCGCGGATCGCGCGAGCCGCCCCTATGCCTTCGGACGGCACGAGCCCTCGCTGCTGCACGCGATGGCGCGGCACCCCGAGGATCGCTACTACGGGCTCGGCGACAAGACCGGGCCGCTCGATCTCCGGGGACGCCGGCTGCGCACGGTCATGACGGATGCGCTGGGCTTCGATCCCAAATCGGGCGATCCGCTATACAAGCACTGGCCCTTCCTCATCGTCCGCGACGGCGCCACCGGGAGCTACTACGGCATCCTCTACGACAATCTCGTCGCGGCGACCTTCGATCTGGGCTGCGAGCACAGCAACTACTACGGCCTCTATCGCAGCTACGAGGCCGCGGACGGCGATCTCGACTACACGCTGATTCCGGGACCGGGGATCGCCGAGGTCGTCGCGGGCTTCGCGCGGCTGACGGGCCCTATGGCCTTCGGTCCGCGCTGGAGCCTCGGCTTCGCGCAGACCGCGATGGCGCTCGCGGACGCCCCCGACGCGCAGGACCGCATCGCCGGCTTCGTCGACCGCTGCGCCGCCGAGGCGGTGCCGATCAGCTCCTTTCACTTCGGCTCCGGCTACACGATGATCGGCCGCCGGCGCTACGTCTTCAATTGGAACCGCCAGAAGTTCCCGGCGCCCGAAAAGCTGATGGCGAAGTTCAAGGCGGCGGGAATGCGCGTCGTCGCCAATCTGAAGCCGTGCCTTCTCGACGACCACCCGCGCTTTTCCGAGGCCGCGAGTTCCGGCGCCTTCGTCACGGACGCGACGACGGGCAAGCCCGCGCTCAGCCAATTCTGGGACGGCGAAGGCGCGCATCTCGATTTCACGGGCCGCGCGGGCATCGAGTGGTGGCAGCGCGGCCTCCGTGAGCAGATCCTCGCGATGGGCATCGACTCCGCCTGGAACGACAACAACGAATACGAGCTGTGGAACGAGGACGCGCGCTGCGACGGCTTCGGCCATGGCGTTGCGCTCGATCTCGTGCGTCCCATCCAGGCGCTGCTGATGACGCGCTCCTCGCTCGAGGAGCAGAGGCGCTCGAAACCCGCGGAGCGCCCCTTCACCGTGACGCGCGCGGGCTGCCCGGGCATCCAGCGCTACGCGCAGACCTGGAGCGGCGACAACTCCACGAGCTGGGAGAGCCTGCGCTGGAACCTGCGCACGGGCCTGCAGATGAGCCTTTCCGGCATGTTCAACATCGGACACGACGTCGGCGGCTTCTCCGGGCCCGTGCCGTCGCCGGAGCTGCTGGTGCGGTTCACGCAGCTCGGACTGCTGCATCCGCGCTTCATCATGAACTCCTGGAAGGCCGACGGCACGGTCACCACGCCCTGGCTCCATCCCCGGGTTCTGCCGGCGGTCCGCTGGGCGATCCGGCTCAGATATCGCCTCATGCCATATCTCTACAGCCTCTACCGGCGCGCCTTCGAGGCAGGCGTGCCGATCCTCCGCCCGACCTTCTTCGACTTCGGCGCGGACCCCGCCACATCCGCAGACAACGACGAGCTGATGCTCGGCCCGAATATCCTGGCGGCACCGGTGGTCGAGGAAGACGCGCGCGAGCGTCGCGTCTACCTCCCGCGCGGCCCCGCCGGCTGGTACGACTTCGCGAGCGATGCCTGGCATGCCTCGGCCAAGACCGTGACGCTTCCGTCACCCTTGGAGTCAGTGCCGCTCCTCGCTCCCGAGGGCGCGATCCTGCCGCTCACCGCGGAGGCCGCGGATTTCTCGCGGCTCCACGACGAGCCCTCGCGCTGCGTCAGGCTCTTCCCGTTCAAGGGCGCGGGAAAATCGCGCTTCGTCCTTTACGAGGACGACGGTATCGGCCTCGGTCATCGCAACGGCGATTTCGCGCGCCTCACTTTTGAGCTTGTTTCGGATGCCCGGAGCGTGCGCCTCAGCGTTGAAAAAGCGGGCAACTTTTCTCTTCCGTATGACAGAATCGCGGTGGCCCTGCCCCGGCCCGAAAAGCGCCGGCTCCGGCTTGACGCCGCGAAGGGCGCGCCGGAACTAATCGCCGGGGATTTCGTCTTGCACACGATCTGACGGACGGCACTGCCTTCGATCCAACATGCCGGCCGCCTCCATTTGATTCACTATTCATTTAATCGCCCTTGCGTCCAGGGGACGACGCCGCCAAAGGAGGAAGGGCGCCAGCTCGCCTGGGGCAACTGGGGCAATTTCCCGTTCCTGCCGCCGCCTTGGGGCAACCGGAACAACTGGAACAACTGGCACAACAACTGGGGCAATTGGCGCAACTACTGGCGCAATTGGTGATGCGCGGGACGGGGTCGGATGCGGGCACGGGACACGGTCATGCCCACCATCCGGCTACTCGTGGTGCAGCCGACGCCCTTCTGCAACATCGATTGCCGGTATTGCTACCTCCCGGAACGCAATTCTAAGTCGGTCGTAGCGCCGGAGACGCTGCACAATCTCTTCACGCAGGTGTTCGCCTCCGGCTAGGCGCAGGACTGCCTCTCGGTGGTCTGGCACGCGGGCGAGCCCATGGTGCTGCCCATCGCCTTCTATCGCGACGCCTTCGCGGCGATCGAGCGCTTGAAGCCCGAGGGGCTCGCGCTCACGCATTCCTTCCAGACCAACGGCACATTGATCGACGATAACTGGTGCGCGTTCTTCCGGGAGGCGCGGATCAATCTCGGCGTCAGCATCGACGGCCCGCAGCGCTTCCACGACCGGAACCGGCGCACGCGCTCGGGTCGCGGCACCTTCGACAAGACCGTCGCGGGCATAAGGCTGCTGCGCCGGCACGAGGTTCCCTTCCACGTGATCTCCGTGCTCTCGAGCGAGACCATGGCGGCGCCGCGGGAACCCCGGGCGTCGTCCGCGAGGAGGACATGCCCAGGAACTTGCGCGTGATCCCGCCCAACAAGGGCGTCGCCGGCATTACTCACAACATGAACCGGCTCAACATCGTGTTGGGCGAGGACGGCAAGACCATCGTCCAGGCCTTCTGGGAATAGGTATCGCTCGCAATTCCCCACGGCGCTAACATTCGAGGCGGCAAGGCGGCGGTGGATCGCAAGGGAGCGTTACCGTGGGTGTGAAGGCAGCAGTGCTGCGAGCGCCGGGGAAGCCGCTCGCAATCGAGACGCTATCGCTCGGCGCCCCTCGCGCGCACGAGGTGCGCGTGCGCATCGCGGCGACGGGCCTCTGCCACAGCGACCTCCACGTCATCGAGGGCGACATGGAGGTGCCACTTCCGGTGGTGCTGGGCCACGAGGGCGCGGGCGTGGTCGAGGCCGTGGGGCCCGAGGTGACGCGCGTCAAGCTCGGCGACCACGTCGCGCTCTCCTGGGCGCCGGAATGCGGGGTCTGCCGCTACTGCGTCGCGGGACGGCCCAATCTCTGCACGGCATCGGCGCCGCGCGTCCTCGACGGCACGCTCCTCGACGGCACCACCCGGCTCGAGGACGGCGCCGGCAAGGGCGTCTTCCATTACTCCTTCCTCTCGACCTTCGCGGAGTGCGCGGTGGTGCCGGAGGCGAGCTGCATCACGATCGACCCGGAGGCGCCCTTCGCGCCGGCCTCGCTCGTGGGCTGCGCGGTCATGACGGGGATCGGCGCCGCCGTCAACACCGCGAAGGTGCGGCCGGGAAGCACCGTCGCGGTGCTCGGCCTCGGCGGCGTGGGACTCAACGTCGTGCAGGGAGCGGCCCTCTGCGGCGCCGAGCGCATCGTCGGCATCGACAGCAATCCCGCGAAAGCGAAGACCGCGGAAGTCTTCGGGCTCACGAACTTCCTCGATCCCCGCGCGGGCCCGCTCGTCGAGCAGTTGCGCTCGCTCCTCGGCGGCGAGCTCGCGGACTATGCCTTCGAGGCCGTCGGCAATCCCACGACCATGACGGCCGCTTATGAGCTCGCCGCGCGCGGCGGCACCGTCGTCTACATCGGCATCGCCGCCGACGGCGCGAAGCTAGAGTTGCCGGCCGTGCGGCTCCCGCGCGAGGAGAAGATCGTCACCGGCAGCTTCTACGGCGGCGCGCGGCCGCTCCTCGACTTTCCCAAGATACTCGATCTCTACCTGAAGGGGCGGCTGAAGCTCGACGAGCTCATCACCGCGCGGCTGCCGCTCGCGAAAATCAACGAAGGTTTCGATCGGATGCGGCGCGGCGACGCGATCAGGGTCGTGATCGAGCCCGGGTCGTGACGCCCGAAGGTGCGGTCGCGCCCGCGCCGAAAAAGCGCTATCGTGAATTTGCATTGAATCAGGGGGGACGACGTGTCCGCATTATTCGCAGCGATCAGACGCGGGAAATGCAAGCCGGGAATGGCGGCCGAGTTCGCAAAGCGGGTGAAGGCGGGCGCGCTGCCCGCTATGAAGCAGATGGAAGGCTTCAAGGCCTACTATCTCGTCGCGGGTGCCGACGACACGATCATCGCGGTGTCGCTGTTCTCGAGCAAGACGGTCGCCGAGGGCTCGACACAAAAGCTGATGCCGTGGATCAAGGAGAATCTCGGTCCTCTCCTGGCCTCTCCGACCGAAGCGACCGACGGCGAGGTCCTCATCATCGAGACCGCGTAGTGCGGCCACCGACGGGGACACGTCGGAGTATTATTCGCAGGGCAATACCACACGGGAGCAACATAGATGGCGAAATCGGGAAAGGCCCGCGGGCCCGGCCTGCTGGCACGGCTCAAGAAAGGGCCGGTCATTTGCGCCGAGGGCTACCTCTTCGAGTTCGAGCGCCGCGGCTACCTGCAAGCCGGCGCCTTCGTACCGGAGGTCGTGCTCGAGCACCCCGACTTGGTGGAGCAGCTTCATCGCGAGTTCGTGCACGCGGGCTCTGACGTGGTCGAGGCCTTCACCTATTACGGACACCGCGCGAAGCTGCGCCTCATCGGACGCGAGAAGGACCTCGTGCGGATGAACCGCACAGCGCTCAAGATCGCGAAGAAGGTCGCGCGCGATACCGGCACGCTCCTCGCCGGCAACATCTGCAACACCACTTCCTACGTGCCGGGCGATCCCGCGACCGCCAAGGCGAGCCGCAAGATGTTCGACGAGCAGATCGGCTGGGCGGTCGATGCCGGCGTCGACTTCATCGTCGGCGAGACCTACTCGCATGGCGGCGAGGCGCTGATCGGGCTCGAGGCGATCAAGGCCGCAAAGCAGGTCGCGGTCGTGACGCTCGCGATCCACACCAGCGGCAAGACGCGCGAGGGCTGGGATCCCGTCGACGCCTGCAAACGCCTCGAGGACGGCGGCGCCGAGGTCGTCGGCCTCAATTGCAGCCGCGGCCCCAAGACGATGCTGCCACTCCTGAAGCGCATCCGCAAAGCCGTGAAATGCCACGTCGCGGCCTTGCCGGTGCCCTACCGCACCACGCCCGAGGAGCCGACCTTCCAGTCCCTCAGCGACAAGCACTGCGACTGCATTCCCGGCGATCATCCCTTTCCGATCGCGCTCGATCCCTTCACCTGCAACCGCTTCGAGATCGCGGAATTCGGCAAGGCCGCCTACGAGCTCGGCGTGCGCTATCTCGGCGTCTGCTGCGGCGCGGGACCGCATCACATCCGCGCGCTCGCGGAGGCGCTGGGACGGCATCCGCCGGCGAGCCGCTACTCGCCGGACATGTCCAAGCACTACATTTTCGGCAAGACCAAGGGTCTGCGCGAGCAGAACCTCAGATACGCGAGGCAATTGCGGGGGTGATCTCGGAGGGATCGGCATGAGCGACATGCGCGAGGCTCGGATTGCGCCGCGCTGGACCGGCGCGGGCACCAAGGATTACGAGCGCCAGATCGACATGGTTAAGCTGCGGGGCTATCGCCTCGCGCGGCTCCAGGCAGAGCTCAAGCGGCACGACTACGCGGCGGCGCTGCTGACCGATCCCATGAACATCCGATACGCGACCGGCAGCCGGAACATGTCCGTCTGGACCTCGCACACGCCCGCCCGCTACTGCTTCGTGCCGGCCGAGGGCAAGGCGATCCTCTGGGACTTTCACAACTGCGAGCACCTCTCGGCGGGGCTCGAGACCATCAAGGAGACCCGGCCCGCCCGCAGCTTCTACTTCTTCGGCTCCGGAAGCCGCGTCGCGGAGAAGGCGAAGGGCTGGGCCGACGAGATCGCGGACGTGATCGCGAAGCACTGCGGCGCCAATAAGCGCATCGCGATCGATCGCCTCGATCCCCCGGGAACCCACGCGCTCGAGAAGCACGGGATTCAGATTTTCGACGGGCAGGAGCCCGCGGAGGTCGCGCGCGCCGTCAAGTCCGAGGAGGAGATCGCCTGCATGGTTCAGGCGATCGCGGTCTGCGAGGCCGGCATGGCGAGGATGCGCGACCGCGTCGAGGCAGGCATGACCGAGAATGAGGTCTGGGCGATCCTGCACGAGACCAACATCCGCCTCGGCGGGGAATGGATCGAGACCCGTATCCTCTCCTCCGGCGAGCGCACCAATCCCTGGTTCCAGGAATGCGGCGACCGGATCATCCGCCCCGGCGACCTCGTGAGCTTCGACACCGACCTGATCGGGCCATACGGCTATTGCGCGGACATCTCGCGCACCTATTTCTGCGGCCCCGGCAAGCCGAGCGCGGAGCAGCGGCGCCTCTACGGCCTCGCGATGGATCAGATCCACTACAACATCGACAAGCTGATGAAGCCCGGCATGAATCTCCGCGAGGCCTCCGAGCTCGCCTGGCGCATTCCCAATGCCTTCGTCAAGAACCGCTACTCCTGCGTCGCACACGGCGTCGGCCTCTGCGACGAGTGGCCGAAGATCACGCACATTCAGGACCGCGAGCGCAGCGCCTATGACGGCGAGCTCCTGCCGGGCATGACCATGTGCGTCGAGAGCTACATGGGCGAGGAAGGCGGCGTCGAGGGCATCAAGCTCGAGCAGCAGGTGCTGATCACGGATGCAGGCTGCAAGCTGCTCTCGACTTTCCCCTTCGAGGAGCAACTCGCGGGCTAGAGCCGCGTCCGCGCGAGCGTCGCCTCGTCGAGCTCGACGCCGAAGCCGGGACGATTGGAGAGCTCGATGCAGCCGTCGGCGGTCGCCTCGAGCGGCCTCGAGAGAATGAAATCGCGCCGCTCCGGCGTCCATTCCGGCGGATCGAAGGGGAATTCGAGATAGGGTCCGGCACCGATGCCGGCGGCAAGATGGGCGTTCGCGACCACCGCAAGCCCGTCGCCCCAGGTGTGCGGCGTAAAGGCGAGGCCGCGCCCGAGCACCTCACGCCCGAGCCTCGCAAGGCCGGTGATGCCGCCGACCATCGTCGCGTCGGGCTGGTAGACGTCGAGGCACTCGCGCTCCATGAGCGTGCGGAATTCGTAGATCTCGCGGT
Source organism: Allostellaceae bacterium (assembly GCA_035541215.1). Classification (GTDB taxonomy): domain Bacteria; phylum Pseudomonadota; class Alphaproteobacteria; order ATCC43930; family CGMCC-115725; genus DASZHJ01. Next base: position 112,195 of record DATKNV010000013.1, read on the forward strand.
TGAGCTCACCGCCGGCGATCCGAACCTTCGCACGCCGGCGCAGCTTCGCCATGCCGGCATAGTCGGCGCGATGGAGCGGCTCCTCCATCCAATAGACGCCGAGCTCGTCGAGAACGCGTGCGACCTCCGCCGCGGTCGAAAGGGTCCAGGGCTGCGTGTTGTCCCAGGGCATTCGCCAACCCTGATTGCAATCGACCATGAGGACGAGCCGATCGCCGACGGCAGCGCGGGCCGCGGCAATGACGGCGATGTCCTCGCGCCAGTCCGGCCGCTGGAACCGGACCTTGAGCGCGGGAAAGCCACGGGCGAGATAGGCGCGCGCGGCATCCGCCATTGCTTCCGGCCCACGCGAGGTGCCGGAGGAGGCATAAACTCGCTGCCTCCCGGATTTCCCGCCCAGCAGCTTCCAGCAGGGCTCGCCCTTGATCTTGCCCGCGAGGTCCCAGAGCGCGAGATCGAGCGGCCAGCAGCGGCCGTAATGGAAGGAGAGATTCTCGATCACTCCCGCATGGCGATCGAGATCGAGAGGATCGCGGCCGATGAAGAGGTCCTCGTGCCCCTCGAATCCCAGCATCAGGTCGCCGGAGCCGATGCCCGTCAATCCTGCGTCGGTCGCAACCCGCACCACAGTCGCTCGAAAGCTCGTCCGCGGCCGGCTGTCCCAGGCGGCATGAAAGGGCGGATCGAGCGGGAGCCGATGATGGCTGATCGCAATGCCCGTGATCTTCATGGACGAGATCATAGCGAATGCCGAGCGTCGCGCCCGCGATTCCTTGACATTGCAATGGGCGCCTCGGAGGATATCGCGTTCTCAATCGACGCGCCCTGGGCCGCCCGAGGAGACGCCGTCGAGGTCTACACGTCCGGGTGGCTCGCCCAGCAGGGAGGCTGCCATGACCGATGATCGCGAGCACAAATACATTCCCGTCCTGAAGCGCAATCTCGCCGACGGCAAGATCGACCGGCGCGAGTTCCTGCGCACGGCAACGCTCCTGGGCATGTCGGCCTCGGCAGCCTACGCCTTCGCCGGAAAGGTCGCGGGCGGCAGTTTCGTGAGCCCCGCGCAGGCGCAGGCCGTGATGCCCAAGGGCGGCACGATGCGTCTCGGCATGCGCTGCCAGGATCTGAAGACCCCGCACAAATATAGCTGGGTCGAATCCTCGAACGCAGGGCGCATGGTCTACGACTATCTCACCAAGACCGGCGTCGACAACGTGACGCGCCCCGCGCTCTGCGCGAAGTGGGAGGCGAGCGAGGATCTCAAGACCTGGACGCTCTATCTCCGCAAGGACGTGAAATGGCACGACGGGCGCCAATTCACGGCGGAGGACGTCGTCTGGAACTTGAAGCACGTCCTCGACCCCGCGACCGGCTCCTCGGTGCTCGGCCTCTTCAAGGGCTTCATCATGGAGGACTACGAGACCGGCGAGAAGGACGACAAGGGCAACCCCAAGAAGTCCTCGCGGCTCTGGGACGCGCAAGCGATCCAGAAGGTCGACGACTTCACCGTCCGCCTCAACGGCAAGTCGCCGCAGCTCGCGATCCCCGAGAACCTCTTCCACTATCCGCTGCTCATTATGGATCCCGCGAGCGGTGGCATTCACAAGGTCGGCGCCAACGGAACCGGCGCCTTCATGATGGTCGAGGACGAGGTCGGCCGGCGCCAGGTCTACAAGCCCAACAAGAGCTACTGGGGCGGCGGACCCTACGTCGACGAGTGGCAGAACATCGATCTCGGAGACGACTCTGCGGCGGCGCTGAGCGCGCTCGCCTCGAAGCAGGTGGACGGGCTCTATCTCGGCGAGGTCGCGCAGCTCGATGCGATGCGCCAGCTCGCGCACGTGCAGATGTATGACGTCGGCACCGCCTATACCGCGGTCGCGCGTTTCCATCCGCAGAAGCCTTTCGACGACAAGCGCGTGCGTCAGGCGATGCGCTATGCGATCGACAGCGAGAGCGTGCTCAAAATCTCCTACCGAGGCCTCGGTCTCCCGGGCGAGCATCATCACGTCTGCAAGGTCCATCCGGAATACGCTCAGCTCGCGCCCTTCAAGCAGGACATCGAGAAGGCGAAGAAGCTGCTGGCGGATGCGGGATATCCCAACGGCATCGACGCCGAGATCGCGGCGCGGCCCCAGCCGGACTGGGAGCTCGTCGCCGTGCAGACCATGGTCGAGCAATGGAAGGCCGCTGATATTCGCATCAAGATCAACGTCATGCCCTCGACCCAGTATTGGGACGTCTGGACCAAGGTGCCCTTCGGCTTCACGACCTGGGCGCACCGGCCGCTCGGCGTGATGACGCTCGGGCTTGCCTATCGCACCGGCGTGCCCTGGAACGAGTCCGCCTTCTCGAATCCCGAGTTCGATAAGCTGCTTTCGCAGGCCGAGGGCATCCTCGACGTCGACAAGCGCCGCGAGGTGATGGCGAAGCTCGAGACCATCCTGCAGGAGGAGGGCAACATCGTGCAGCCGGTCTGGCGCTCGCTCTTCACCTTCATGGACAAGCGGGTCAAGGGCTTCAAGATGCATCCGACGGGATACATCTTCGCCAACGAGATCGGGATCGAGGCGGCTTGAGCGCGGCAGTCGCCGAGGCGGAGAGGCCGATCGCGAGCGCGATCGACCTCGCCCGCTATCCCCTCGACGATCTCGACGGCCCCGGTGCCGTGGCGCTCATCGCGGAATGCCGGCGGCAGCTCGCGGCGACTGGCTCCTGCCTCCTCACGCATTTCCTGACGGATGCGGCGACCGCGGCGATGGCAGCGGAGGCGCGCGCCTTGGAGCCGCTGGCGCATCGCGAGCGGCACAACAAAAGCACCGCCTATCTCGAGGCGCCCGACGAGAGCTTCCCGGAGGGTCATCCGAAGCGGCGCCTGCAGCCGACCTCCGTCGGCGCCATCGCCTACGACCTTATTCCGAGGGAGTCGCTCATCCGCCGGCTCTACGAATGGGACGGCCTCCTGCTCTTCCTCGAGCGCGCGCTCGGCCGCGGCACGCTCTATCGCTACGCCGATCCCCTGGGCGGGCTCAACGTCGCGGCGATGGGCGCGGGCGAGGCGCTGCTCTGGCATTTCGACCAGACCGATTTCGTGGTGTCGCTGATGCTGCAAAAGAGCATCCGCGGCGGGGTCTTCGAATACGTGCCGCACATCCGCAGCGCCGACGCGCCCAACTATGGCCGCGTGCAGCGCCTGCTCGAGGGGTCGCGCGAGGAGGTGATCGAGCTCGACCTCGAGCCCGGCACGCTCGCCCTCTTCGAGGGGCGCTATTCGATCCACCGCGTGAGTCCCATCGAGGGTCCGACGACGCGCCTCATCGCGCTGCTGGGCTACGACACGAAGCCCGGCACGATGAGCTCGGAACGGCTGAAGCTCCGGCGCTACGGCCGCATCGCCTGAGTCTCGCCGGAGCCGAGCTCCGACGCGGGTATGTGGCAGACGATCCGGTGGCCCTCCGGAAGATGTTGCGTCGGCGGCGGCGCGGTCTCGCAGATCGCGCCGAGCTTGCGATGGCAGCGCGAGGCGAAGGGACAGCCCTGGGGCACGTCGATCGCGCTCGGAAGACTTCCCTCGAGGATGATGCGCGCGCCGTGGCGCTCGGGATCGGGCTCGGGCACCGCCGATAGAAGCGCCTCGGTATAGGGATGGAACGGTGGCGCGAAGACCGCATCGACCGGCCCATATTCCACGACTTTGCCGAGATACATGACGGCGACGTGGTCCGCGAGATAGCGAACCACCGCGAGGTCGTGCGAGATGAAGACGAGGCTCAAGCCGCGCCCGGTCTGGATCTCCGAGAGCAGATTGATGATCGCGGCCTGCACGGACGCATCGAGCGAGGAAACCGGCTCGTCCGCGATGACGGCCTCGGGCTCGCCCGCGAGCGCGCGGGCGATGGCGACGCGCTGCTTCTGCCCGCCCGAAAGCTGCGACGGCTTGCGCCGTGCAAGCTCCGGCGGCAGGCCCACGACGCTCAGCAGCCGCTCCGCTTCCTGCCAAGCCTCCGCGCCGCCGAGGCCGCGCAGGCGCCGAGCCGCGCGGGCGACGGAATAGCCCGCGGCGTGGCTCGGGTTGAGCGTGCTCTCGGGATTCTGGAACACCATCTGCAGCTTGCGCTTGAGCGCGGCGGGGCGCGCCTCGACGGGTATGGCGCCGATCTCCTCGCCGTCGAGCGTCGCTCGTCCCGCGCTCGCGACCTCGAGCCCGCTGAGGACTCGCGCGAAGGTCGACTTGCCGCAGCCGGATTCCCCGACGATGGCCAAGGTCTCGCCCCGCTCGAGCTCGAGGTCGATGCCATTGAGCGCGCGCACGGGCGCGCCGCGGCGGCCGAACACCCCGCCCGACTGCCGATAGCGCTTGGCAAGCGCCTCCGCATGGACGAGCACATCGGCAGCTTTCTCCTCGGCATGGACCGGCGCCAGCCCCCTCTCCTGCCGCCAAGGCCCGAGCTCTCCCGCCTTGACGCAGCGCACGAAATGCCCGCCGCCGCCGGGCAACTCCACATCGGGTATCGTGCCCACCGTGCAGCGTCCGGGCTCCGCATGGGCGCAGCGGGGCGCGAAGCCGCAGCCGCTGGGGCGCGCGATCGGAGAGGCCGGGCGCCCGGGGATCGGCCGCAGCGGCGTCTCGTGCTTGCTACGGCCGAGACGCGGCAGGCATTCGAGAAGACCGCGGGTATAGGGATGCCGGGGGTCGCGGAAGACGTCGCCGATCCGCCCCTCCTCGACGATCTCCCCGCCATAGAGCACGGCGAGGCGATCGCAGACCTGCGCCACCGTGCCGAGATTGTGGCTGATGAAGAGGAGCGCGGTGTCGTGCTTGCGGCGGAGCTCCTGCACCAGCGCGAGGACCGCCGCCTCCACCGTCACGTCGAGGCCGGTCGTGGGCTCGTCCATGACAAGGAGCGCGGGCTTCCCGATGAGCGCCATGGCAATGACGATGCGCTGCTGCTGCCCGCCCGAGAGCTGATGCGGGTAGCGCGCCATGATGGCGGCGGGATCGGCGAAATTCACCTCGACGAGCATCGCGAGCGCGCGGCGCCGCGCCTCCTCGGCGTCGGCGCCTTCGTGCAGCATCGGCACCTCCATGAGCTGCCGCCCGATGGTCATCACGGGATTGAGGCTGCTCATGGGGTCCTGATAGACCATGGCGATGCGGCGGCCCCGGATGCTCCGGAGCTCGGCCTCGCCCATGGCGGCGATGTCCTTCCCCTCGAAGAGGATGCGGCCTCCGGCGATGCGTCCGAGCGGACCCAGGTAGCGCATGATCGCGAAGGCAACGGTGGATTTGCCCGAGCCGGACTCGCCCACGAGCCCCAGCGCCTCGCCGCGCGCGATGCGGAAGCTCAGATCCGGAGCGACCACGATCTCGCCCGCGCGCAGCCCGTAGGATAGCCGCACGCGCTCGACCTCGAGGACCGGCGCCCGCTCACTCACGGAGCGCGGTCTCGCGGAGGCCGATCGCGAGCAGATTGAACCCCACGACGATCGAGGAGATCGCCGCGCAGGGAATGAGCGACATGTGCGGCCAGACCGACATCATGCCGTAGGTGTCCTTCACCATGCCGCCCCAATCGGGATCGGGCGGCGGCAAGCCGATCCCGAGGAAGCCGAGCACGCCGATGGTGATGGTCGTGTAGCCCATGCGCAGACACATATCCACGATGAGCGGTCCCCGCGCATTGGGGAGGATCTCCACGAACATGATGTAGAGCGCGGACTCCCCGCGCATCTTCGCGGCAGCGACGTATTCGCGGTTGCGCAGATCGAGCGTGAGGCCCCGGACGATCCGCGCGATGATCGGCGCCTTCGTGATCGCGATCACGAGGACGATGTTGAGCGCGGAGGAGCCGAACATCGCCAGCACGATCATGTAGAGGATGATCACCGGGAAGGACAGCAGGATGTCCGCGACGCGGGAAATCACGAGGTCGATGACGCCGCGGAAATAGCCCGCGCAGAGGCCGAGGATCGTTCCGACGGCGGCGGCGGAGAGCACCGCGACGGGTGCCACCGTCAGCACGCGCCTCGCGCCCCAAAGGAGCCGGGAGAGAATGTCGCGCCCGAGATGGTCGGTCCCGAGCCAATGCGCCGCAGACGGCGTCGGATGCGCTGCCGCCGCAACGTCCGTCGCATTGGGAGGATAGGGCGCAATGACCGGCGCGAGCACCGCCATCGCGACCCAGAAGAGTACGATCGAGAGCCCCACCACCGTGGTCGTGGATTCGCCGAGCCGGCCGGCGAGCGCGAGACGCGCCCCGAGCCGCCGCGCGACTTCCTTGCGCTCGCGCGCGGGCTCCGCTCTCGCTGCCCTCGTTTCGGTGGTGCCGTCGAGACCCATTGCCGCCTCAGGTGCGGATGCGCGGGTCGAGCAGCATGTACGCGAGATCGCCGAGGATCTGCGTCATCACCGCGACGAAGACGGCAACGAGCGCGCCCGCCTCGATGAGCGCGATGTCCTTGTAGAGCGAGGCCTCCAGCATCATGCGGCCGAAGCCGGGATAGGCGAAGACGCTCTCGACCACCACGACGCCCGTCACGAGGTAGTTGATCTGCAGCAGGATGATCGTGACGGGATTGATCATCGCGTTCCGGAGCGCGTGCCCCAGCACGACCTGGCGGAAGCGCATGCCCTTGAGGACGGCGGTGCGGATATAGGGCTGGCGCATGACCTCGACCATCGAGGCGCGCACCATGCTCACGACGTAGCCCATGTCGAAGAGCACGATCACCGCGACCGGCAGCACCATCTGCGCCGCGATCGGCCAACTTCCGCCGGGCTGGAGCGTCGCGGTGCCCGGAAGCCAGCCCAGCGTCACCACGAAGACGCTCGCGAGAAAGACGCCGATCGCGAATTCCGGCACCGAGGCTGCGACGGCGCTGCCGAGCAGGATCGTCCGGTCGAGGAGCGAGCCCTCGCGCATCCCCGCGGCGACCCCCAGCAGCATCGAGAGCGGCACGATGAGCGCGAAGGACACCGCCGCGAGCAGCGCCGTGTTCTGCAGGCGGTCGAAGATGATGTCCTTGACCGGGACGCGGAAGCGCTGGGAGGTGCCGAGATCGCCGGAAAGCGTCCGTCCGACGTACTCGACGTAGCGCACGAGCACGGGGCGATCGAGCCCCTCCTTCTTCGTCAGGATCTCGACCTGCTCCTGGGTCGCGTAGGGGCCGAGCTCCTTGCGCGCGACGTCGCCCGGCGTCAGCTCCGTCAGCAGGAAGACGAGCAGCGAGACGACCGTGAGCGTGACGCAGAGGAACAGGAGATGCTTCAGAAAGAACCGGGCCATGGTCCGCCTTTGCGTTGAGTGCGCTCATCGCAAGCAGGATCGTCACGCCGCAAGGGACGGAATTCCACCTCCCCTAAGTCGAGCCCCGGTCGCGTGCGGGATCTCTTTCGAAGAATGCTATCCCTAGGAGGGAGACCGGTCAAACCGTGCGCCGTGTCCTCTTCTGACCTATGATCGCAAGAGGAAACGTCAGGGAGCGGCGGTTAACGATGAAGTCCCATGCTCAGGTGGTAGTGATCGGCGGCGGCGTGGTCGGGTGCAGCGTGCTCTATCACCTGACCAAGGCCGGATGGAAGGACGTCGTGCTGGTCGAGCGGGACGAACTCACCTCGGGCTCGACCTGGCATGCGGCCGGCGGCATGCACACGATCAACCTCGATCCCAACGTGGCGAAGCTCCAGCAATACACGATCAACCTCTATAAGGAGATCGAGGAGATTTCCGGTCAATCCTGCGGTGTGCACATCACCGGCGGCATCATGCTCGCGGGCACCGAGGAGCGTCTCGACTGGCTCCGCCAGGCGCATGCGCGCGGCCGCTACCTCGGCATGTCCATGGAGTTCGTCTCGCTCGACGAGGCCGTCCGGCGCTTCCCGCTCATGGAGAAGAAATACTTCAAGGGCGCGCTCTACGATCCGATCGAGGGACACGTCGATCCCGCGGGCGTCACCAACGCCTACGCCAAGGCCGCGCGCGTGCAAGGCGCCGAGGTCTATCGCTTCACCCGGGTGACCGCGCTCGAGCAATTCCCCGACGGCAGTTGGAACGTGGTCACCGAGAAGGGAAGCATCCGCGCGGAGCACGTCGTCAATGCCGGCGGACTCTGGGCACGCGAGGTCGGCCGCATGGTCGGGCTCGAACTGCCGGTGCTAGCGATGGAGCATCAGTATCTCATCACGGAGGAAATCCCCGAGGTGAAGGCCTCGAAGACGGAGATGCTCCACGTCATCGACTTCGAGGGCGAGATCTACATGCGCCAGGAAGGCACGGGCATGCTCATGGGCACCTATGAGCGCCGCGGCGTGCCCTGGTCCGAGCGCAGCACGCCCTGGAACTTCACGCACGAGCTGCTCGCGCCCGACCTCGACCGCATCGCGCCCAGCCTCGAAGTGGGCTTCAAGCACTATCCCGCGATCGAGCGCGCGGGCATCAAGAAGGTCATCAACGGCCCCTTCACCTTCGCGCCCGACGGCAATCCCGTCGTGGGGCCGATCCGCGGCCTTCGCAACTATTGGGTCGCCTGCGGCGTGATGGCGGGCTTCAGCCAGGGCGGCGGCGTCGGCCTCGCGCTCTCGAACTGGATGGTGAACGGCGATCCCGGCTTCGACATCTGGGCGATGGACGTCGCGCGCTTCGGCGATTGGGCCACGCTCGCCTACACGAACGCGAAGGTCCGCGAGAACTACTCCCGCCGCTTCCGCATCCGCTTCCCGAACGAGGAGCTCCCGGCCGCGCGTCCGCTCCGCACGACGCCGGTCTACGACCGGCTCAAGGAGCGCCGCGCCGTGTTCGGCGTCTCCTACGGGCTCGAGCATGCGCTCTGGTTCGCGCCGGAGGGCATGGAGCCCGTGGAGGAAGTGGCGTTCCGCCGCTCGAACGCGCATGCGACGGTCGCCGAGGAGTGCCGCGCCGTCCGCACCGGCGTCGGCCTCATGGAGACCTCGACCTACTCGAAATACGAGGTGACCGGCGCGGGCGCGGAGGCCTGGCTCTCGCGCCTCCTCGTCAATCGCATGCCGCAGCAGGGACGCATCGTGCTGGCGCCCATGCTCAACCCCGGGGGAAAGCTGATCGGCGATTTCACCGTCGCGAAGGCGGGACCCGAGCGCTTCTACGTCTTCGGTTCCGGGATCGCCGAGGACTATCACATGCGCTGGTTCGAGGCGCAGCTCCCCGCTTCCGGCGTTGCGATCCGCCCCCTGCGCTCGGAGCTCGTGGGTCTCTCGGTCGCGGGACCGAAGTCGCGGGAGCTGCTGCAGTCGCTCGTCGCAGAGGACCTCTCGAACGACGCCTTCCCGTTCCTCTCCTTCCGCCAGATCGACATCGGGATGATCCCCGCGAAGATCGGCCGCATCACCTTCACCGGCGATCTCGGCTACGAGATCTGGGTGGTCGTCGACTACCAGCGGGCGCTCTACGACCGGATCGTCGAGGCCGGCCGCGAATTCGGCCTTCGCCACTTCGGCGCCCGCGCCTTGCACTCGCTGCGCCTCGAGAAGAGCTTCGGCACCTGGGCGCGCGAGTTCCGCCCGATCTACGGACCCTTCGAGGCCGGTCTCAGCCGCTTCGTCGATCTCCGCAAGAACGACTTCATCGGCCGCGACGCCGCGCTCGCGGAGAAGGAAGCCGGGCCGAAGCGGCGGCTCGTCACCTTCGTCGTGAGCGATGCCGGTGCCGACTGCATCGGCGACGAGCCCGTGTGGCATGAAGGCAAGGTCGTGGGCTGGATCACCTCCGGCGGCTACGCGCATCACGTCGGAAAGTCGGTGGCACTCGGCTACGTCCCCGCGGAGCTTGCCGCCGCACCATCGGGCTTCGAGATCGAGATCCTCGGCAACCGCCGGCCCGCCGCGATCGCGCCGAAGCCGCTCTTCGACCCCGAAGGCAAGCGGATGCGCGGGTGATGGCGCCGATCCGCCTGACATATCTGGGCGGCCCGGAAGTCCAGCGCATAGCGCTGACGGATGAGGAGATCATCGACTCCGTCGAGGCCGTCCTCCGCGCGCAGGGACGCGGGGAAACCGTCGTGGAGCCCCGCGTCCACCTGATTCCCGACAGGAAGGTCCACGGCCATTTCAACGTGCTCCGGGGCTACGTGGCTCCGCTGGGCGTCGCGGGCGTCAAGATCGTCGGCGACTACGTCGACAACTACAAGCAGGGCCTGCCCTCGGAGATGGCGCTCCTCAACCTCTTCGATCCCAGGACGGGAACTCCCATCGCCGTCGTCGACGCGAGCGCCATCACGGACATGCGGACCGGCGCCGTCACCGCCGTTGGCGCCAAATACCTCGCGCGCAGGGGAAGCCGCGTCCTCGGCCACATCGGCGCGCGCGGCACCGCCTATTGGAACGTACGGCTGCTGGACAAGCTCTTCGGCTTCGAGGAGATCCGCGTTCATTCGCGCCGGCCGGAAAGCCGCCGAGCCTTCGGCGAGAAGCTCGCGCACGATCTCGGCAAGCCCGTCACCGTCTGCGACGACTGGGAATCCTGTCTGCGCGGTGCCGACATCGTCGTGGAGGCATCGCGGCTCACCGAGCCCGCGCCGCTCCTCAAGACCGATTGGATCAAGCCCGGCGCCTTGGTCGTGCCCTACGGCACCATGAGCGCGGTCGAGCTCACGCTCACGGACATCATGGACAAGATCGTCGTGGATGATTGGGGCCAGTGCAGGCAAGGCATCTTCGGGTCGTTGAGGGCGCATGTGGAGACGGGCCGGCTCTCGGAGCAGAATCTGCACGGTGAGATCGGCGAGATCGTCGCGGGGAAGAGACCCGGCCGCGAGAAGGACAGCGAGACGATCCTCTTCTGGCATCGCGGCCTCGGCATCACCGACATCGCTCTCTGCCACGCGATGCTCGAGAAGGCCCGGCGGCTCGGGATCGGTCAGCAGCTCGTTTTCGCGGAGTAGTCCTGCGTGATCGCGAACGCCCGGATGTATTCCGTGGCCCCCGCGGCGGTGGAGGCGTGGCGGCGCCTCTTCGAATGGGTCTCCAAGGAGAGCGGCTTCCCCCTCGAGATCGTCGAGCACGCCTACCCCGCGAGCCTCGACGACCTCTGGCGCCGCGAGGACCTCGCCGCCGTCTCCATGTGCGGCCTTCCCTTCGCCAGGGACCGCAGAGCGCTCGTGGCGATCGCGGCGCCGATCCCCGCCGCTGCCCGCTATGGAGGCCGGCCCGTTTATTTCACGGATTTCGTCGTGCGGACCGATAGTCCCTTCCGCGCGCTCACGGAAACCTTCGGCCACCGCATCGCCTATACGACCCCGGGATCGCATTCCGGCTACAACGCCGCACGGCATCATCTCCTGCGCTACCGCAAGCCGGAGCGGCGGCGCCTCTACGCCGAAGCCGTGGGCCCCGTCGTCACGCCGCGACGCGCGGTCGAGGCCGTCGCGGCGGGCAACGCGGAGGTCGCCCCCATCGACAGCTACGCGCTCGATCTCCTCCGCCTATACGATCCTGCTCTCGCGCGCTCGGTAAGGACGGTCGAGAGCACCGCCGCGGCACCGATACCGCCGCTGATTGCGTCTGCTGGCGTCGAGCGGAACCAGGCCTCAAGATTGCGGCAAGCCCTTACGCGAGCACCGGCGCATCTCCTCGAGCGCCTTACCCTCTCGGGCTTCGCGGAGGTCGATGTCGCCCGCTACGCCGTTCTCGTCGCGCTCGAGACCGAAGCCGTCAGCGGCGGCTATCCGGCTCTTGAATGAGCGTTCCCGCCTCGATCTCGGCCGCCACGCGCTCGATTTCCGGCCCCATCGCACGATCCTCGTCGAGCGCCGGCACCAGCGCGCGGACCGCCTCGTAGGATTGGCGCATCGGTTTTCCGAGGCGCGCCGGCCGCAGATCGAGAGCCTGCGCGGCGACGATGAGCTCGATCGCGACGAGGAAGGGCAGCCGGTCGAGCATTGCCCGGACCTTCGCCACCGCCTGGGGCAGTAGGCTCGCATGGTCCTCGACCCCGTCCGCGACGCCGCGAAGACCGAGAGAGACGGGAAGGCTGAGGTGGTGTATTTCGACCTCGAGCGCGGCAAGGGTCTTTTGGGCCGTGGCGAAGCCCGTGCGCGTGCCCCCGCGCGGCGTGAGGAAGCGCGGGAGATCGCTGAAGCGCGGCGCGAGCAGCTTCAGGCTGCGCTCGCTGCAGAGCCCGGCTACGGCCGCGAGGGCGAGGCCCAGATGCTCGAAGCGCAGAGCGAGAGCGGTCGCGTCGAAATTGCCGGTGGAGATGATACGCTCCTCGTCCGCGATCACCAGAGGATTGTCGCCGGAGGCGTTGAGCTCGGTCTCGAGGGCGTCGGTTGCGAGATCGAGCGCATCGAGTGCCGCCCCATGCACGGGCGCGATGCAGCGGAAGCTCAGGGGGTCCTGGAGACGGCGGGGCGCCGTGGGCTGCCAGAGCTCGCTCCCCGCCAGCAGCGCCCTAAGCCGCTCTGCCGCGGCGGCTTGGCCCGGCGCGGGGCGCGCGCGCTGCGCCCGCGGATCGAGTGGGCTCAGGTTGCCCCGAAAGCCCTCGAGCGCGAGCGCCGCGGACACGTCGAGCGCCCGCAAGATGCTGGCGGCATCGTGGAGCACGAGCGCGCCCGAGCCCACGGAGAGGGCGTTCGAGTTGATGAGCGCAAGGCCGTCCTTGGGGCCGAGCGTCACCGGCTTCAGCCCCGCGGAGCGGAGGGCCTCGGCCGCGGGCAGGAGCTTGCCCCGGAATTCCACATCGCCTTCGCCGATGAGGGCGGAGGCGAGATGGGCGAGCGGCGCGAGATCTGCCGCACCGATCGACCCGATCGCGGGGACGGCCGGATGAATGCCGGCATTGAGCAAAGCCACCAAGCCATCGAGCACCGAGGGCGAGACACCGGAGCCGCCGGCGGCCATTCCGGCGATCCGCGCAAACATCGCGACGCGCACGGCCTCGCGCGGCAGCCGATATCCCACGGCGACGCAGCGCGCGCGGAGGGCCCGGGCCTGAAAGGCCGCCACGTCCTCGGGCGGGAGCCGCGTGTCGACCGCGGCGCCCAAGCCCGTGGTGAGGCCATAGACCGGCTTGTCGCCGGCGACCGCGCGCTCCACCACCGCGCGCTCCGCGACGATGCGGCTCCGCGCCGCCGCGGAGAGCTCGACCTTGGTGTCGTCGCGGCCCACTCGCGCCACGGTCGAGACCGCGATGCGCTCGTCACCGACGATGACGGGACTGGCGAGAGCGGGAGACTTCTTCCGGGGCATCCGACCTCGCTTGGTGCTAGGTTTGCACCTCGAGCCGCCACTCGAGAGCCCTGGTCGCGAGCGCGACCGGATAACAGAATGCGAAGAACATGACGAGGAGCGCCAGATACATCGGCAGGAAGAGCTCCGGCCTCCCCTCGGCGACTAGCGCGCTGCGGGTCATGGTGAGGCCGTCCTGCACACCGACGATGGAGATGAGCGGCGTCGCCATCGTGAGCGTCGCGTAAAGGTTCATCCAGGGCGGAATCATGCGCCGCACCGCCTGCGGGATGATGACGAGCCAGAGGATTTGCCGCCGCGTGAAAGCGAGGCCCCTCGCGCTCTCCCATTGACCCGCCGGGATCGACAGCACGCCTCCGCGCACGATCTCCGAGATGTTGGCCATGACGGGGAGCGCGAGGCCGATCACCGCCTTCATCCAATCCGGAAACGGCACGGTCTTCCCGAAGAGCGTGACTTGGTAGGGAATCAAAAACATGGCGTAGAACAGAAGCACGAGCCAAGGCGCGTTCCGAAAAAACTGCATGGCACCGAGGCTCATGACGCGCGTCGGCCTGCCGCGCGCGATGAGGCCCAGGCCGAGGACCACGCCCAGCGCCGTCCCCAGTGCCATCGAGAGCACGCTCACGAGGAGGTTGAACAGGAATCCCGAGAAGACGAGCGGCAGCCACCGGAGGAGGCCCGTCAGGATCGACCCCGAGCCGGACCCCGTGTTTGCCTGCGCGAGCGCAAGCGATGCGGGCAACGCCACGATGAGCATGATGCCGACGGTTCCGAACCAACGAGGCTCGAGCCGGAAATGCGATGGGCCCGGCCACGCCCGCGAGCGAGGTGACGGAACCCGATGCAATGGGCTTCTCACACGTTGTAGCCGGGAATGCGCAGGCGCCGCTCGAGCCAGCCCATGCCCCAGACGACGAGCGCGATCAGCGCGAGGTAGACGAGCAGGAGGACGTTCATCATCTCCTTCACGTTGAAGGATTCCGACCAAATCTGCGCGGAGGCGTAGAGCAGTTCCGGCACCGCGATCGCGTAAGCGAGCGTCGTGGTCTTCACGAGATTGACGAGATTGTTGTTGAAAGCCGGAAGCGAGATGCGGAAGGCCAGCGGGAACACGATGAGCCGGAAGATCTGGAAGCGCGAATGGCCGAGCGCCTCCGCGGCCTCGCGCATGGCCGCGGGAACCGCCTCGATTCCCGAGCGGAAGATCTCGACGTTGTGCGCCCCCGCGAAGAGCGAGAGCGAGATTATCGCCCAGCCCACGTTCGATATGAGAGGGCGTCCGCTGGCTGCGCCGTCTGGGAGGGTCGGCAGCAGCGTCCCGACCGCGAAATAGAAGAACAGGAGCTGAACCAGCGGCGGCGTGTTGCGAAAGAATTCGACGTAGCAGCGCACACCGCCGCGGAGGAGCGCCGATCTCGATCCCTGGAGCCAGGCGCCGAGCACGCCTAGTGCGAAGCTCGCGATCACGCAGGCGAGCGAGAGACCGAGCGTGGTCTCGAGCCCCGTCACGAACCGCCGCTGATCGAAGCCGTCGTAGAAGATCGAGAGATTGATGCCGTGCGCGGAGTTGAGCCAGCGGAACCACTCCGCGACGGCGGACATCGCGACCTACCGCAAACGGGCGCCGCCCCCGGCGATCACATCAGCTTCTTGTGCATCTCCACGAGGAACGGGCTCTCCTTGATGCCCCATTTCTTCTCGCGCTCCAGGAGCCAGCCGGACTTGTGCCACTCCGTCACCATCGCCGAGAGGAGCTGTCCGAACGGCCCCTTGAGGTCCTCCTGCCGTACCCCGATCGCCCAGGGCTGGGGATCCTCGCTCACGAGCGGCATGGCGTAGTTCGCCCACTTCGCATCGCCCGAGGAGAGCCATGACGAGAACAGCGTGTCGTCGAAGAGGAAGCCCACGCAGGCGCCGCCGAGCAGCGCGTTCGTCGCCTCCGGCACCGCCGGGAAGACGACCAGCTCCGGCTGATAAAGCTCGGAGACGCGGCGGTTGTAGTAGGCGCCCTGCACCGCGCAGACCTTCTTGCCCTTGAGGTCGCTCCACTCCTTGAGCCCGGAAGTCTTGAGCGCGAGCACGTTGGTGGCGCCGGCGTAATAGTTGGGCTCGATCATGCCGATCACCTGGCGGCGCTGCGGCGTGTCGCCCATCGTCGCGATGATCGCGTCGATCTTGCCCTGCTGCAGGAACTCGGTCCGGTTGGCCGCGGTGACGGGGATCTTCTCGAGCTTCACCCCGATCTTCTTCGCGATCTCGTCGGACATGTCGATCTCGAGACCGATGATCTGCCCGGAGGGATCGAGGAAGCCCCAGGGCTTGTAGTCGTTCTTCACGCCGATGACGATCACGCCCTTCTTCTTGACCGCCTCGAGCGTGTCCTCGGCCGCCGCAGTTCTCGCGACGATGAGCGCCGCGAGAACGACGATCAGAGTCCTGATGGCTATCCTCATCTCTCCCTCCCCGCTCCTTTTGAGAAACCGTTGAATAGTACCAAACCTAGAGCTGCTTCACATAGGTCCGGTTGACCTGCGCCACGAGCTTGTGCGAGCCGAGGAACGCGTGCTTCGACATGTCCGGGGAAAACCGGCTCGCCGGCGGGTGCCGCCCGAGCGCCTCGGCCACCGCGCGGATGTGATGCGGCCCCGCGCCGCAGCAGACGCCGAGATAGCGAATTCCCATCCCGTACGCGGTCTTCGCGAATTCCCCGAGCTCGTAGCGGTTGCAGGCGAATGAATCGAGCGCCGTCGGGAACGGCCTGTCGCCGGGGATGCAGTCGCAATGCGCGTCGCGCAGCGATTGGAACGAGGGCTGGCTCCGCGTGGTGCGATAGGGTACCGGGAGCGCAGCCATCTGGCATTTGACGGCCTTCCGCATGCGTCGCAGCAGCGGCAGCATCGTGCGCGGCCCCCTGATACAATTGAGCCCGACGACGTCCGCGCCCGCGGCTTCGAGCCGCTTCGCCGCCTCCGCGACCGGCCAGCCCTCGCGCGTCACGTCCTCCTGGTGCATCGCGAGCGTGATGACCGCGGGCTTCCCCGCGCGCTTGATCGTCTCGAGCGCGAGCAGCGCTTCCGAGGCGAAGGAGAAGGTCTCGCCGACGATGAAATCGACGCCCGCATCCGTCGCCCAGCCGACCTGCTCCTCGAACATGCGGCGCACCGCCTTCTGCGACTTGGCGTCCGTGGGGTCGTAGATGTTGGTGTTGCAGATGTCACCCGCGAAGAGCGTCCCCGTCTCGCGCGCGACCTTCTTCGCGATCTTGAGAGCGGTGCGGTTCATCGGCTCCAAGTCGCGCTCGCGCCCGATAATGCGCAGCTTCTGGCGGTGCGCATAATAGGTGAAGGCCTCGACCACGTCCGATCCCGCATGCACGAACTCGCGATGGAGCTGCCCCACCATCTCCGGATGCTCGAGCACCACCTCCGGCACATAGGCGCCGGCCTGGAGATAGCCGCGGCGCTCGAACTCGAAGAGATAGCCCTCGGCGCAGATCACGGGGCCTTCGGCGAGACGCTCCAGCAGCGGCTTCGATTTCGCGGGCTTCTTGGCGGGCATCGGTCGATACCTTTCCGTTCCATTGAGCGATCAGCGTATTTGGCATCCGAATTCGAGCGCGGCATCCACGATCGTCTCCCAGGCCGAGACCGCAAAGCCGCGGTAGACGAAGAGGTCGAAGCAGGCTTCCGCCCGACAGTGGAGCAGTATCCCGATATGGCCCATCACCGTCTGCGCCGAGCACCCCTGCGGGAACGCCGCGCGATCGAGATCGAGGGTGCAGAGCTTCGAGAGCAGCGTCCTCACCGCCCTGCCCTCGATCCGGATCGCGGTGCGCGCGTGGCTGAGATCGGTGACGGCGGCGATCTCGGGCGTACAGTGGCGCGCGAGGAGCTCACCGAGGTCCCGCTTTTCCCGCTCGACCACCAGCCAGCGCGCGGGGCCGGTCCAGAGCACGGCAGTCTCGCCGTCGACGGCGGTGGAGTTTTGCTGCCGCGGTGCGGCGATACCGATGGCAGCGCCGAGCGCCGCCGCGGCTTTCTCCTCGTCGAAGGCCGCGACCTGGACCGCGGAGAGCGGCGCGATCTCGCCGATTTCGATGCCGGGCCCCCCGGCGGGGCTCGCGCCGTGGAGGCCGGGCCTGCGGCACTCGACGAGGGGCGAGCGGCGCTCAGGCACGGAGGCGCGCTCCTTCGGGATCGACGAAGACGGGATCGGCGACACGGACGGCAACGGCGCTGCCGTCGAGCGGGAAAAGCGCGTGCAGCGTCTCGCTCTTGCGCTGGAGCCCGCCCCGCAGCAGGGCGAGCGCGATGGGATGGCCGAGCTCCGGGCTGAACGCCGTCGAGGTGACGTGGCCGAGACCCTTTGCGGCCGTCGCCGGCGCGGTTTCCAAGGCGATCTGCGAACCCGCGCGGATGCGCGTCTTGCCGTCGACGGGAACCAGGCCAACGAGGCGCAGCCGCTTGGGATCGATCAAACCCGGCCGCCCCATGAGATGCTTGCCGATGAAATCCGGCTTCCTGGCTGAGACCAGGCGGCCGAGACCGAGGTCCTCGGCGGTGGTGCGTCCGTCGATCTCGGGTCCCGCCACATGGCCCTTCTCGATCCGCAGCACGCCCATGGCCTCGGTGCCGTAGGGCGCGATGCCGTCGCTGCTTCCCACCGCCAGCAGCGCTTCCCACACCGCCCTCCCGTAATCCGCGGGCGCGTTGATCTCGTAGGCGAGCTCGCCCGAGAAGCTGATGCGGAAGGCGCGGACGGGCGCGCCCGCGATGCGTCCGAAGCCCACGCCCATGAAGGGCAGAGCCTTGTCTGAGACGTCGACCCCCTCGATCGCGCGCGCCAGCACCGTGCGGCTCCGCGGCCCCGCCAGCGCCATCGCCGCCCATTGCTCGGTCTCCGAGGTCACCTGCACGCGGAGCTCCGGCCACACGACCTGGAGAAGGTGCTCGAGGTGCAGCAGCACCGCCGCGGCGTTGGCGGTGGTGGTCGTCATGAAATAGCGGCACTCGCCGATCCGGCTCGTGGTGCCGTCGTCGAAGACGATGCCGTCCTCCCGCAGCATGATGCCGTAGCGCGCCTTGCCGACGGCGAGGCTCGCCCAGTTGTTGGCGTAGACGCGCTGCAGGAACTCCGTCGCATCCGGCCCCTGCACGTCGATCTTGCCAAGGGTGGAGACGTCGACGAGGCCGACGGTCTTGCGGACATGCGTGGCCTCGCGCTCGACGGCCTGCGCGGGGGTCTCGCCGGGGCGCGGATAGCAGCGGGGCCGCATCCAAAGCCCCGTCTCGATCATGACGGCGCCGTGCTCCTCGTGCCATTCGTGCATCGCCGTCCGCCGGATCGGCATGAAGTGGAGTCCGGTCTCGCGGCCCACGAGCGCGCCTATCGTGACGGGCGTGTAGGGCGGGCGGAAGGTCGTGGTGCCAACGCTGGGAATCGCCTCGCGCCGGTGGCCCGCCAGCAGCGCGAGCCCGTTCACGTTCGCGGTCTTGCCCTGATCGGTGCCCATGCCCAGCGTCGTGTAGCGTTTGAGGTGCTCGACGGAGACGTAGCCTTCGCGCGCGGCGAGTCCGACATCGGCAGCCGTCACGTCGTCCTGAATGTCGACGAAGCGCTTCTTGCCTCGGCCCGGCACTGCCCAAAGCGCTTGCGGTGGCCGCTCCGGTTCCTCCTCGACGGCGGGAATCCCAGCCTTTGCGGCTTTGGCGCCTCGCAAGGCGCCGAGGGCGTCGGTGCCCGCGCGCGCGCCGTCCCAGAGGCATTCCGCCAGCGAAAAGAGGCCGCGGGCGGCGCCGATACATTCGACATCCGCACGGCCTCGCAGGGGAACGAAGCAGAGGCGACGCTCGTCCCATTCGAGCTTGCCGCCCGCATGACAATGGAGGTGCGCGGTCGGATTGAGGCCGCCGGAGACCGCGAGAGAATCGCAGACGATGCTACGTTTGGCTTCCGTCCGTCCCAATGGTGCCGCGTCCACGGACATCACGCCGAAGCGTCCGTGCGCGGCCCTGACCACATGCCCCGCGAGAACCTCGATGCCGCGCGCTCGGACCCGTTCCGCAATCGGCGAGGCCGCCGCATCGCGGCTGTCGACCACTGCGGCCACGACGACGCCCGCGGCCGCGAGATCGAGGGCGGTGCGGTAGCCGGCGTCGTTGTTGGCGAAGACCACCGTCCGCGAGCCCGGCAGGACGCCATACTGATTTGCATAGGCGCGCATCGCCGATGCCAGCATGACGCCGGGGCGATCGTTGCCGGCGAAGACGAGCGGCCGCTCAATGGCACCGGTCGCGAGCAGCGTGCGCCGCGCGCGGACGGTCCAGCGCCGCTGCCGCGGTAGGAAAGGCGGCGGCTCCGGTAGATGATCCGCGATGCGCTCGACGAGCGTCGCGGTGCCGTGATCGAAGAGGCCGGCGGCCGTGGTGCGCGGCAGGATCGCAACCGTCGGCATCGCAGCGAGCTCCGCGAGGGTGCTGCGCGTCCACTCCGCGCCGCTCTCGCCTCCGACGGCGTGGGTCTCGCGCAGCAGGCTGCCGCCGAGCCCGGCACGCTCGTCGCAGAGAATGACCCTGAGCCCCGCGCGCCCCGCGGCGAGCGCCGCCATGAGCCCGGCGGGGCCGCCGCCGACCACGAGCACGTCGCAGTGCGCGTGCCGGTGCTCGTAGCGGTCGGGATCGCGCCCTTCCGGCGCCGTCCCGAGCCCCGCGGCGCGGCGGATCCAGCGCTCATAGGCCATCCAGGCCTTGGGCGGCCACATGAAGGTCTTGTAGTAGAAGCCCGCAGGGATGAGCGCAGAGAGCCGGTCGTTGATCCCCATGAGGTCGAGGCGCAGCGAGGGCCAGCGGTTCTGACTCACGGCCTCGAGCCCGTCATAGAGCTCGATCATGGTCGCGCGCGTATTCGGCTCGTGCCGCGCGCCGCGCCGCAAGGCCACCAGCGCGTTCGGCTCCTCGGGTCCCGCGGTGTAGACGCCGCGGGGACGATGGTACTTGAAGCTGCGGCCGACCACGCGGACGCCGCTCGCGAGCAGCGCCGAGGCCAGTGTGTCACCGGCGTATCCGCTGAAGCGCCGGCCATCGAAGCTGAAGGAAAGCGAGCGGCTGCGGTCGATCCCCGCTCCTCCCTCGGCGCGTCTGCGGGAGCCCGTCATGTGCCGGCCTTGTCGACGGGCGCGGTCGCGCTGATGGCGTGAGTGAGGGTATCGCGCGTCACCACCAGGAACCGCCGGCAGCCGCCGGTGTGATGCCAGAGCTCGCGATGGGGGCCGCGGGGATTGTCGCGGAGATAGACATACTCGAAGAACGCCTGCTGCCCCGCCGCCGGCTGCGGCCGTCGCGGCTTCGCGTCGCCGGCGTATGTGAACTCCACCTGCTCGCGCGGGCCGCACCAGGGGCACTCGATCAGCAGCATCGCGGAAGCTCCTCAATGCGCATTGGGAGTGGGCCCCGCGCCCTTCTCGTCGAGCACATAGCCGCGCTCGAAGCGCTCGAGGGCGAAGGCCTCGTTGAGCGCGTGCGGCCGGTCCTGCGCGATGGTGTGGGCGAAGACCCAGCCCGAGCCCGGGCTCGCCTTGAAGCCTCCGTAGCACCAGCCGCCGTTGATGTAGAAGCCCTCGATCGGCGTCTTCGCGATGATGGGGCTGCCGTCCATGGTCATGTCGTTGACCCCGCCCCAGAGCCGCATCATGCGGAGCCGGCTGAAGGACGGAAAGAGCGAGAGCCCGCAAGCGAGCGTGTGCTCCACCATTGGCATGTTTCCGCGCTGGGCGTAGCTGTTGTACATGTCGAGATCGCCGCCCATGACGAGCTCGCCCTTGTCGGATTGGCTCACGTAGAAATGCCCCGCGCCGAAGGTGACGACGGTGTGGAGGAAGGGCTTCAGCGGCTCCGAGACGAAGGCCTGCAGCACGTGGCTTTCGATGGGCAAGCGCAGCCCCGCCATCGCCGCCACGTGGCTCGTATGCCCGGCGACGGCGATCCCGACCTTATCGGCGGCGATGTCGCCGCGGCTGGTCTCGACGCCGCGCACTCGCCCGCCCTCGACGCGGATTCCCGTCACCTCGCAATTCTGGATGATGTCGACGCCGCGCCGGTCGGCCGCGCGCGCAAGGCCCCAGGCGAGCGCATCGTGCCGTGCCGTGCCGCCGCGTCGCTGCAGCAGCCCACCGTAGATCGGAAACCGCGCCTCCCGCGAGAAATCGAGGAGCGGCACCATGCGCTGGACGTCCTCGCGCCCCAGCAATTCCGCGTCGATGCCATTGAGGCGCATTGCGTTGCCGCGGCGCGCATAGCCGTCCATCTGCGCGTCCGAATGCCCGAGATTGAGGACGCCGCGCTGGCTCGCCATCACGTTGTAATTGAGATCGCGACTGAGGCCCTCCCAGAGCTTGAGCGAGAAGTCGTAGAGACGCGCGTTTGCGTCGAGCAGATAGTTGGATCGGATGATTGTGGTATTGCGTCCGGTATTGCCGCCGCCGAGCCAGCCCTTCTCGAGCACCGCGACGTCTGTGATGCCGTGCTCCTTCGCGAGGTAATAGGCGGTGGCGAGCCCATGGCCGCCGGCGCCGACGATCACGACTTGATAGCGCGGCCTCGGCTCGGGATCGCGCCAGGCGCGCGGCCAGTTCCGATGTCCTGCGAGTGCGTTCTTGGCTATAGCAAGGAAGGAATAAGACGCCATCGATTTCGGCGGTTAACGGCCCCACTGCGAGCGCCGCCCGACGCGGAGCCCCCCGACCCATGCTAGACGGACTGGCGCCCCGCGCGAAATCGATTTCCGCAGGGTCGAGGTGGGAGGGGCGATGGCATCCCCCTACCTACCCAAATTGTGGAGCCCCCGCTGCTTGCCATCCCGGCAAATTCTTCCCTCGGCCGGAAAATCTCGCCCCAGCGCTCCCGGACGGTGCGACCTCGCATACCGCAAGACGTTGAAATACCGGGTCCCGAATTTCCGAGCGGCGGCACCGGGCTTGCATCGGAGCGGTGCTACCCGGTCCCCCGTGCGCTGCGTGGGGCCGGCTCGCATCCTGAAACGGAGACTTACGATGGATGTCAGCAGTCAAGGCGAGCGATAGAGATGCGGAAATATTGCGAGCGGCTCCTCAGCTTCTATGCCCGAAACCCCGTGGTGGGACTGGGCATCGCCTTCGTCTTCGTGCTCGGCGCGGTCGTCTTGAGCACACGCAGCCTCCTCGCCTTCTTCAGCATCGAGGGACTGCTGATCGTCGTGGGCGGCGTCATCGCGGTCGCATTCCTCAGCTACGAGATCGACGATGTCCGCAAGGCCCTCTCGGTCGTCGCCTCCCTCTTCGAGGAGCGACCGCGGACGCGGCAGGACAATCTGCATCAGGACATGATGGAGATCATCGGCTGGGCCTACATGGTCAAGGAGAAAGGCTTGCGCCGGCTCGAATCCAGCCTCGCGCGGCGGGGGATCGACGATCCCTTCACGAAATACGGCCTCAACATGGTCATCAGCGGCTACGCCCCCGAGGACGTGCGAGCGATGATGGAGACCGCGGCCGACGCCTGCCACGAGCGCGAGAGCATGCCCGTGGACGTGCTGCAGACCATGACCAGCCACGCGCCCGCCTTCGGCATGATCGGCACGCTCGTGGGCATGGTCGCCATGCTCTGCAGCCTCGGCGACGACGTCGCGAGCATCGGCTCCAACCTTTCGGTGGCCTTCCTATCGACGCTCTACGGCGTCGTCTCCGCCCGCATGGTCTATATGCCGGCCGCCGCGAAGCTCCGGCAGATTGTCGCCAAGCATCGATTCCGTAACCAGCTCATCACCGAAGGCATGGTGATGCTCGTGGAGAACCGGACGCCGACCTACATCAGGGACCGCCTCAACAGCTTCCTCCGGCCCGAGCGTCACGACTACTTCGACACCTTCAACTCCGATCCCGAAGTGATCGTTCCCCAACCGCGCCTCAAGGTCGTCGGCGCATGAGGCGATACTCGCCGGCAGCGCGGCCCAGCGCCGATCACGGCGACGATTGGCTCATCACCTACGCCGACATGATC
>DATKNV010000014.1:0-8016 GCA_035541215.1 Allostellaceae bacterium
CTTCGGGCCGATCAAGGACTACGAGTGCTTGTGCGGCAAGTACAAGCGCATGAAGTACCGCGGCATCATCTGCGAGAAGTGCGGCGTCGAGGTCACGCTCTCGAAGGTGCGCCGCGACCGCATGGGCCACATCGAGCTGGCCTCGCCGGTGGCGCACATCTGGTTCCTGAAGTCGCTGCCGAGCCGCATCGGCCTGCTGCTCGACATGACGCTCAAGGACCTCGAGAAGGTGCTCTACTTCGAGAGCTACGTGGTGATCGAGCCCGGCCTCTCGCCCTTGAAGCTGCACCAGCTTCTGAGCGAGGACGAGTACATCAAGGCGCAGGAGGAGTTCGGCGACGACGCCTTCACTGCCAAAATCGGTGCCGAGGCGCTCCGCGAGATGCTCACGGCGATCAAGCTGCCGGAGGAGCGCGAACGGCTGCGCGTCGACCTCAAGGAGACGACCTCGGAGGCCAAGCGCAAGAAGTTCGTGAAGCGCCTGAAGCTCGTCGAGGCGTTTCTGCAGTCGGAGAGCCGTCCCGAGTGGATGATCCTCGAGGTGATCCCGGTCATCCCGCCGGAGCTCCGCCCGCTTGTGCCGCTCGACGGCGGCCGTTTCGCGACCTCGGACCTGAACGACCTCTACCGGCGCGTTATCAACCGCAACAACCGGTTGAAGCGCCTCATCGAGCTCCGCGCGCCCGACATCATCGTGCGCAACGAGAAGCGCATGCTGCAGGAGGCGGTGGACGCGCTCTTCGACAACGGCCGCCGCGGCCGCATCATTACGGGCGCCAACAAGCGTCCGCTGAAGTCGCTCTCGGACATGCTCAAGGGCAAGCAGGGCCGGTTCCGCCAGAACCTGCTCGGCAAGCGCGTCGACTATTCCGGCCGTTCCGTGATCGTCGTGGGCCCCGAGCTCAAGCTGCATCAGTGCGGCTTGCCGAAGAAGATGGCGCTCGAGCTCTTCAAGCCCTTCATCTACTCGAAGCTCGAGCTCTACGGCATGGCGAGCACGATCAAGGCCGCCAAGCGCATGGTCGAGAAGGAGCGGCCGGAGGTCTGGGACATCCTCGAGGAGGTGATCCGCGAGCATCCGGTCCTGCTGAACCGCGCGCCGACCTTGCACCGCCTGGGCATCCAGGCCTTCGAGCCGATCCTCATCGAGGGCAAGGCGATCCAGCTCCATCCGCTGGTCTGCACCGCCTTCAATGCTGACTTCGACGGCGACCAGATGGCCGTCCACGTGCCGCTCTCGCTCGAGGCGCAGCTCGAGGCGCGCGTCCTCATGATGTCCACCAACAACATCCTGTCGCCCGCGCACGGCAAGCCCATCATCGTGCCGTCGCAGGACATCGTGCTCGGCCTCTACTACATCTCCATGGAGCGCCCGAAGGAGAAGGGCGAGGGGATGATGTTCTCCGACATGGGCGAGATCGAGCACGCGCTCGACGAGGGCGCGGCCTCGCTGCATGCCAAGATCACGGCGCGCCTCGACACCGTCGACAAGGAAGGGAAGCCCGTGGTCCAGCGCGTCACCACGACGCCCGGCCGCATGCTGCTCTCGGAGATCCTGCCGCGGCATCCCAATGTGGGCTTCGATCTCATCAATCGCCTTCTCACCAAGAAGGAGATCAGCAACCTCATCGACCACGTCTACCGCCACTGCGGACAGAAGGAGACGGTGATCTTCTGCGACCGCCTCATGACGCTGGGCTTCACGCACGCGTGCCGCGCGGGCATCTCCTTCGGCAAGGACGACCTCATCATCCCGCCGGCGAAGGAGAAGCTCGTCGCCGACGCGCACGAGAAGGTTAAGGAGTACGAGCAGCAGTACCTGGACGGCCTCATCACCCAGGGCGAGAAGTACAACAAGGTCGTCGACGTCTGGTCGAGCTGCACCGAGAAGGTCGCGGACGAGATGATGAAGGTCGTCAAGGCCGTGAAGCCCGGCGAGCCCATCAACTCCGTCTGGATGATGTCCGACAGCGGCGCCCGCGGCTCGGCGGCGCAGATCAAGCAGCTCGCGGGCATGCGCGGCCTGATGGCGAAGCCGTCGGGCGAGATCATCGAGACCCCGATCATCTCGAACTTCAAGGAAGGCCTGACCGTGCTCGAGTACTTCAACTCGACGCACGGCGCGCGGAAGGGCTTGGCGGACACCGCGCTCAAGACCGCGAACTCCGGCTACTTGACGCGCCGTCTCGTCGACGTCGCGCAGGACGCCATCATCACCGAGGAGGACTGCGGCACGAGCCGCGGTCTCACCATGCGCGCGGTGGTCGAGGGCGGCGAGGTCATCGCTCCGCTCTCCGACCGCATCCTCGGCCGCTCCGCGGCCGTCGACGTGGTCGATCCCATGAGCGGCGATCTCCTGGTGAAGGCGGGCGATCTCGTGGACGAGGAGGCGGTGGAGCGGATCGAGCGCTCCGGCATCGACTCCGTCCAGATCCGCTCGGTCCTCACCTGCGAGAACCGCTTCGGCGTCTGCGCCAAATGCTACGGGCGCGATCTCGCCCGCGGCACCATGGTCAACATCGGCGAGGCCGTGGGCGTGATCGCGGCGCAGTCGATCGGCGAGCCCGGGACCCAGCTCACCATGCGCACCTTCCACATCGGCGGCGCGGTGCAGCGCGGCGCCGAGCAGTCGCAGGTCGAGGCGGCTTTCGACGCCAAGCTCAAGATCCGCAACCGCAACGTGGTCGTGAACTCGTCCAAGATCCCGATCGTGATGGGCCGGAACTGCGAGGTCGTCCTCCTCGACGAGGCCGGCCGCGAGCGCGCGCGCCATCGCGTCCCCTACGGCGCGCGTCTCCTCGCCGACGACGGCGCCAAGGTGACGAAGGGCCAGAAGCTCGCGGAGTGGGATCCCTACACCATCCCGATCATCACGGAGCGGGACGGCGTCGCCCATTACGTCGATCTCATCGAGAGCGTCTCGGTGCGCGAGGTGGTGGACGAGGCCACCGGCATCTCCTCCAAGGTGGTGATCGACTGGAAGCAGCAGCCTCGCGGCAACGACCTGAAGCCGAGGATCGTCCTGCACGACAAGCAGGGCCGCGCGCTCATCCTCGCGAACGGGCTCGAGGCGCGCTACTTCATGTCGGTGGACGCGATCCTCTCGGTCGAGAACGGCGCCGAGGTCAAGGCCGGCGACGTGCTCGCGCGTATTCCGAGGGAGTCCTCGAAGACCCGCGACATCACCGGCGGCCTGCCGCGCGTCGCCGAGCTCTTCGAAGCGCGCAAGCCCAAGGACTTCGCGATCATCAGCGAGGTCGACGGCCGCGTCGAGTTCGGCAAGGACTACAAGACCAAGCGCCGCATCCTCGTGGTGCCGGGCGAGGAGGGCAGGGAGCCCGTCGAGTACCTGATCCCCAAGGGCAAGCACATCAGCGTCCAGGAAGGTGATTTCGTCACCAAGGGCGACCTGCTGATGGACGGCAACCCCGTGCCGCACGACATCCTGCGCGTGCTCGGCGTCGAGGCGCTCGCGTCATATCTCATCAACGAGATCCAGGAGGTCTATCGCCTCCAGGGCGTGCGCATCAACGACAAACACATCGAGGTGATCGTCAGGCAGATGCTGCAGAAGGTCGAGATCGAGGAGGCCGGCGACAGCACCTTCCTCGTGGGCGAGCAGATCGACCGCGCGGAGTTCGAGGAGGAGAACGCCAAGGTGGAGCGCGAGGGCGGCAAGCCCGCGATCGCGCATCCGGTGCTGCAGGGCATCACCAAGGCGAGCCTGCAGACGAACTCCTTCATCTCCGCGGCGTCCTTCCAGGAGACGACCCGCGTGCTGACCGAGGCGGCCGTCTCCGGCCGCATCGACGGACTCTCGGGCCTCAAGGAGAACGTCATCGTGGGCCGGCTCATCCCCGCCGGCACCGGCAGCGTCATGGCGCGCTGGCGCCAGCTCGCCGCCGAGCGCGACCGGGAGCTCGCGGCGCTCGCCGCCGCCGAGAGCCCGGGCGCACCCCCCGCGATCGAGGCCGGTCAGAAGATCGCCTGAATTCCCTCTCCCCATCGGGGAGAGGTCAGGTGAGGGGCGTTACCGCCGGGAGGCTGGGAAAAACTCTGGGGGCCGGCGCGACGCCCCCTCACCCCAACCCTCTCCCCGGCGGGGAGAGGGCGTTTCAGCGCTTGTCACGCCGACAAGAATCCACTCCCGGCGTTGGGCTGCGAGGTCTAGGCTTTTTGCCTCCGCCCACCGCCGCAGGAGGCCGCCCATGACCGCCGCCATTGCCCGCAAGCCCATGCCCAAAGCCGTCACCACCCTGGCGGAGGCTCGGCTCGCACCGCTCCCCCCGGGACGGCGCTCGGCGGAGCTCTTCACCCATGGGAGCCTCGAGGTGCGCTTCTATGCTCCTCGAGGCAGCGACCCGCAGACCCCGCATACCCGCGACGAAATCTATGTCGTGGTCAACGGCAAGGGCCGGTTCTTCCGCGACGGCACCCGCACCCCGTTCGGCCCCGGCGACCTCATCTTCGTCGCGGCGGGCTCCGAGCACCGCTTCGAGGATTTCACGAATGACCTTGAAGTCTGGGTCGCCTTCTATGGTCGCGAGGGCGGCGAGGCGCGCTGATCCGGGCCTCCCCAAAAAGGGCCGGCCTCCGATGCGAAAACCGCCGAACTTCCCTGCGATTCCGGGCTCTTCCAGCGTCAATAGCGCTTGACCGGGGTGGGGGGCGTCATTAGTATCCGCGCACCTTGAAAAGGGGGGCTGGCGGTAGAAGGCCATCCTAGACGCAGCCCGGTAATCAAGGTCGATGGCACAGCGCCGCTGCAAGGTGGCGCATCATCCGGTGGGATTTTCCCAAAGCGTCGCGGCGGCGGTGCGGCAGGCACCTCGCTCGGCGTTGTCGTTTGAACGAGGTCGCGAAGCGATGCCGACGATCAACCAGCTCATCCGTAGCCCGCGGCGCCCGCAGGCCGCGCGCAACAAGGTGCCGGCGCTGCAGCAGAGTCCGCAGAAGCGCGGCGTCTGCACGCGCGTCTACATCACGACGCCGAAGAAGCCGAATTCGGCGCTGCGCAAGGTCGCGCGCGTGCGGCTCACCAACGGCTTCGAGGTCACGAGCTACATCCCCGGCATCGGGCACAATCTGCAGGAGCACTCGGTAGTGATGATCCGCGGCGGCCGCGTGAAGGATCTCCCGGGCGTTCGCTACCACATCATCCGCGGCACGCTCGACACCCAGGGCGTGAAGGACCGCCAGCAGCGCCGCTCGAAGTATGGCGCCAAGCGGCCGAAGTAAGGAGAAGGGCGAGCCATGTCGCGTCGTCGCGCTGCGATCAAGCGGGAAGTGCTTCCGGATGCCAAGTTCGGCGATCCCGTCGTGACCAAGTTCATGAACTGCCTCATGTACGAGGGCAAGAAGTCGGTCACCGAGGGCATCGTCTACGGCGCCTTCGAGCGCATCGCCAAGCGCTCGGGCCAGGATCCAATCCGCATCTTCCACGACGCGCTCACCAACGTGCGGCCCGCGGTCGAGGTGCGCTCGCGCCGCGTCGGCGGTGCCACGTATCAGGTGCCGGTCGAGGTGCGGCCCGATCGCGGCCAGGCGCTTGCGATCCGCTGGCTCATCGGCGCCGCGCGCGACCGCTCCGAGCACACGATGCAGGAAAGGCTTTCGGGGGAACTGCTCGACGCCGCGAACAATCGCGGCTCCGCCGTCAAGAAACGGGAAGACACCCATCGCATGGCCGACGCGAACA
Organism: Allostellaceae bacterium; assembly: GCA_035541215.1. Classification (GTDB taxonomy): domain Bacteria; phylum Pseudomonadota; class Alphaproteobacteria; order ATCC43930; family CGMCC-115725; genus DASZHJ01. Next base: position 5,699 of record DATKNV010000014.1, read on the forward strand.
AGGCCTTCTCTCACTATCGCTGGTAAGGCCTAGCGCCGACCCCCGGGAGCTCCCCCATGCCACGCACCACGCCCCTCGATAGATATCGCAACATCGGCATCATGGCCCACATCGATGCCGGCAAGACCACGACCACCGAGCGGATCCTCTATTACACCGGCCGCGCCTACAAGATCGGCGAGGTCCATGAGGGCACCGCGACCATGGACTGGATGGAGCAGGAGCGCGAGCGCGGCATCACCATCACCTCAGCCGCGACCACCTGCTTCTGGCGCGACCATCGCATCAACATCATCGACACGCCCGGCCACGTGGACTTCACCATCGAGGTCGAGCGCTCGCTGCGCGTCCTCGACGGCGCCGTCACCGTCTTCGACGGCGTCGCCGGCGTCGAGCCGCAATCCGAGACCGTCTGGCGCCAAGCCGACAAATATGGCGTGCCTCGCATCTGCTTCGTCAACAAGATGGACCGGATGGGCGCAAACTTCGACCGCTGCGTCGACATGATCAAGGACCGCCTGGGCGCGGTGCCGCTGGTCTGCCAGTTCCCGATCGGGCTCGAGAGCGACTTCATCGGCGTCGTCGACCTCATCAACATGAAGGAGCTGCGCTGGCTCGACGAGACGCTCGGCGCCAAGTTCGAGACGGTCGAGATCTCCGACGCGCTCCGGCCCCGGGCCGAGGAGCTGCGCGCGAAGCTCGTGGAGGCCGCGGTCGAGCAGGACGACGCCGCCCTCGAAGCCTATCTCGGCGGCGAGGAGCCCAGCATCGAGATGCTCAAGAAGTGCATCCGCAAGGGCACGATCTCCTACGCCTTCGTGCCGATCTTCTGCGGCGCCGCCTTCAAGAACAAGGGCGTGCAGCCGCTCCTCGACGCCGTCGTCGACTTCCTCCCGGCGCCCACGGACGTGGCGGCCGTCGAGGGGACGCGGCCCGGCAAGGACGAGAAGGTCGTGCGCAAGTGCTCGGACGACGAGCCCTTCTCCGGCCTCGCCTTCAAGATCATGACCGATCCCTTCGTGGGCTCGCTCACCTTCGTGCGCGTCTATTCGGGCGTGCTGGCGGCGGGCTCGCAGGCGCTCAACTCGGTCAAGGACCAGCGCGAGCGTATCGGCCGCATGCTGCAGATGCACGCGAACCATCGCGAGGACATCAAGGAGGCGCGCGCCGGCGACATCGTGGCCTTGGCGGGTCTCAAGAACACCACCACCGGCGACACGCTCTGCGATACCAGCGATGCCGTGGTGCTCGAGAAGATGGAGTTCCCCGACCCCGTGATCGAGATCGCGGTCGAGCCCAAGACCAAGGCGGACCAGGAGAAGATGGGCCAGGCGTTGGCGCGGCTCGCGACCGAGGATCCGTCCTTCCGCGTCGCGGTCGACCACGAGAGCGGACAGACCATCATCAAGGGGATGGGCGAGCTCCACCTCGAGATCATCGTCGACCGCATGAAGCGCGAGTTCAAGGTCGAGGCCAATGTAGGTGCGCCGCAGGTGGCCTATCGCGAGACCATTTCCCGCGCCGCCGACGTCGACTACACGCACAAGAAGCAGACCGGTGGCTCCGGTCAGTTCGCGCGGGTCAAGATCCGCTTCGAGCCGCTGCCGCCGGGCTCGGGCTACCGGTTCGAGAACGACGTCGTCGGCGGCAACGTGCCGAAGGAATTCATCCCCGGCGTCGAGAAGGGCCTCAAGGGCTCGCTCGACAGCGGCGTGCTCGCGGGCTTCCCCGTGATCGACTTCAAGGCGTCGCTCTACGACGGCGCCTATCACGACGTCGATTCGAGCGCGCTCGCCTTCGAGATCGCGGCGCGCGCGGCCTTCAAGGAAGGCATCGCGAAGGCGGGGCCGAAGCTCCTCGAGCCGATCATGCGCGTCGAGGTCGTGACGCCCCGTGACTACATGGGCGACGTCATCGGCGACCTCAACAGCCGCCGCGGCCGCATCACCGGCCAGGACCAGCGCGGCAACGCCGAGGTCATCAACGCGATGGTGCCGCTTGCGAACATGTTCGGCTACGTCAACACGCTGCGCTCCATGAGCCAGGGGCGCGCACAGTACACGATGCATTTCGACCACTACGAGCAGGTGCCGCAAGCGGTGGCCGACGAAGTCCGCGCCAAGATGGCGTGACGCGGCGGTAGCGAGCGGTAGGACAGGAGAGGATCGGAGACTGACCCATGGCGAAGGCGAAATTCGAGCGGACGAAGCCGCACTGCAACATCGGGACGATCGGGCACGTCGACCACGGGAAGACGTCGCTGACGGCTGCGATCACGAAGGTGCTGGCGGAGACGGGGGGTGCCGTCTACACGGCCT
>DATKNV010000015.1:0-21357 GCA_035541215.1 Allostellaceae bacterium
CGGTCGTCCACGAGAAAGATGGCGCGGCTCGAGGGATCGCGCTTCAGCTTCTCGACGTCGAGGCTCCAGTCATAGGCGACGCGCGGCGTGAGCCGCAGGCCCGCTTCCGCCGCGCGGATCGCGGGCCGCAGCAGCTCCGCCATCTGCCGGGTGCCATGATCGCGATTGAGACGGAACCACGCCTCGACTGCGCCCGGCACTGTCGCGGCGTGTGCGGATTCGATCGGGATTTCCTTGAAGTCGCGGTCGCGATACCAGGCGAGCTCGGCGGCCTTCGGCGTGCGGCCGGAGCCGTTATAGGCGATCGGCAGCCTCGCCTTCGGCGCATAGAGCACGAAGCAGTCGCCGCCGATCCCCGTCATGTGCGGCTCGGCGACGCAGAGAACGGCCGCAGCCGCGATCGCGGCGTCGACGGCGTTCCCGCCGGACTTCAGCACCTCGACCGCCGTCAGGGTCGCAAGGGGGTGCGAGGTAGCGGCCATGGCTTCGCCCGCCACCGCCATCGAGCGGTTCGGGTGGTGAAAATCGCGCATCAACAGGTCCTTGGTCGGGAGAATCTCGGGACAAATCGCTTGTCCCGCACTGTCGCATTGGCCTACCCTGCCCGTCAATCGCACGAAATAAAATTACCCAACATCGGAGAACCGGCGGAATGAGCGAGGTTTTGCTCGAGCGGCCGAGCGAGGGCGTGGCGCTGTTGCGGCTCAATCGGCCGGAGCAGCTCAATGCCTTGAACGCGGCGCTCCGCAAGCTGCTGGCGGAGCGTTTCGCGGAGCTGACGGCGGACGAGACCGTGCGCGCGATCGTCCTCACCGGGAACGAGAAGGCCTTCGCCGCGGGCGCCGACCTCAAGGAGATGGTGAAGCTCTCCTCGGTCGATCACCTCCTGCGCCGCTCGCACACGCTCTGGCGCTCGATCACCCAATGCCCGAAGCCGATCATCGCTGGGATCAACGGCTATGCGCTCGGCGGCGGGATGGAGCTCGCGATGCACTGCGACATCATCATCGCCGGCGAGAGCGCGCAGTTGGGACAGCCGGAGATCCGTGTGGGCCTGATGCCCGGCGCGGGGGGCACGCAGCGCCTGACGCGCGCCGCCGGCAAGTTCAAGACCATGAAGATGGTGCTCACGGGAAAGCCCGTCTCCGCGCGCGAGGCCTATGAGATGGGCGTCGTCTCGGAGGTCGTCCCCGACGCCGAGGTGGTCCCGGCCGCGCTCAAGATGGCGCAGACCATCGCGGGCATGCCGCCCATTTCCGTCGCGCTCACGAAGGAAGCGGTGCTCGCGGGGCAGGACGCCTCGCTCGAGACGGGGCTGCTGCTGGAGCGGCGCGCCTTCGAGGTGCTCTTCGCGACCGAGGATTCCAAGGAAGGCATGCAGGCCTTCATCGAGAAGCGCAAGCCCAGCTACAGAGGACGCTGACATCATGACCGACGCCTTCATCTACGACGGCTTGCGCACGCCCTTCGGCCGCCACGCCGGCGGCCTCGCGCCGGTGCGGCCGGACGATCTCCTCGCGGGCGTGATCAAGGAGCTCGTCGCACGCAACCCCTTCAAGCCGGAGGCCTATGAGGACTCCGTCATGGGCTGCACCAACCAGGCCGGCGAGGATTCGCGGAACGTCGCGCGCCACGCGGCGCTGCTCGCGGGTCTGCCGACCTCGATCGGCGGCCTCACGGTCAATCGCCTCTGCGGGAGCGGGCTCGCCGCGATCTGCGACGCCGCGCGCGCCGCGAGCGCGGGGCAAGGCGAGCTCTTCGTCGCGGGCGGCGTCGAGAGCATGAGCCGCGCGCCCTTCGTGATGGCGAAGAGCGAGCAGCCTTACGCCCGCGAGGTCAAGGTCTTCGACAGCACCATCGGCGCGCGCTTTCCCAACCCGCGCATCGGCAAGAGCTTCGGCCAGGACACCATGCCCGAGACCGCCGACAACGTCGGCCGCGATCTCGGCATTTCCCGCGAGAGCTCCGACCGCTTCGCGCTTGCCTCGCAGCAGAAATACGCGGCGGCGAAATCCGCGGGCTTCTTCGAGGCCGAGATTGCGCCGGTCACCGTCCCCGGCGCCAAGCGCGGCAGCGAGACCACGATCGCGCTCGACGAGCATCCGCGCCCCAACACCACGCTCGAGCGCCTGCAGGAGCTGAAGCCGCTCTTCCCCAACGGCGTCGTGACCGCCGGCAACGCCTCGGGGATCAACGACGGCGCGGGCGCCGTCATCGTGGGCACGCGCGCGGCCGGAGAGAAAGCGGGCAAGGCGCCGATGGCGCGGGTCGTCTCCGCGGCGATCGCCGGCGTCGAGCCGCGCGTCATGGGGCTCGGCCCCGTGCCGGCCGCGAAGAAGGCGCTGGCGCGCGCGGGGCTCAGCCTCGCAGACATGGACGTGATCGAGATCAACGAGGCCTTCGCGACGCAGGTGCTGGGCTGCCTCAAGCTCCTGGAGCTCCCGGAGGAAGACGGCCGCGTCAATCCCAACGGCGGCGCCATCGCCGTGGGCCATCCCCTCGGCGCCTCGGGCGCCCGCATCGCGCTCACCGCGATCCGCGAGCTGCAACGGCGCAAGGGCCGCTACGCCCTCGTCTCCATGTGCATCGGCGTGGGCCAAGGCATCGCCGCCGTGCTGGAGCGCGTCTGACCCCGTGCAGCAACTCAAGAAAGCCATGACCCCGCCCGATGCCGGCGCCGCCGCGCTGAGCTTCCCGCATGCGGCCCCGCCCGCCCCCGGCGCCGTGACGGAGGTGGCGCCCGGCGTGAAGTGGCTGCGCATGCCGCTTCCCTTCGCGCTCGACCACATCAATCTCTGGCTCCTCGACGAGGGCGACGGCTGGACCATCGTCGACAGCGGCCTCAACACGGAGACGACGAAGCAGCTCTGGGGCGAGATTTTCTCGCACGCGCTCGAGGGGAAGCCGGTGAAGCGGCTCCTCGTCACGCATTTCCATCCCGACCACATGGGCCTGGCGGGCTGGCTCACGGAGACGCTGCGGATACCGCTGTGGTGCACGGAGACCGAATGGCTCTTCGCGCGCATGCTGAGCCTCGACGAGGGCGAGGCCTTCATGCGGAACGCCCTCGACTTCTACCGGCGCACCGGCATGGACGAGGCGATGCGCGCGGTCTTCGCGGGGCGCGGGAACACCTACAGCAAGCGCGTGACCACGATCCCCCATCGCTACACGCGCCTGAGCGACGGCCAGGCCGTGCGCGTCGGCCGCCGCGAGTGGCGCGTCGTCGTCGCCCGCGGACACGCGCCGGAGCACGCCTGCCTCTACGCGCCCGAGCTCGATCTCTTCATCGCCGGCGACCAGGTGCTGCCGAAAATCTCGCCCAATGTGAGCCTCTGGCCGCAGGAGCCCGAGGGCGATCCGCTGGCGCTCTATCTCCGATCGCTCGCGCGGCTGAAGCGGGAGATACCGGGGACCGCTTTGGTGCTGCCCTCGCACGGGCTCCCCTTCCGCGGCCTGCACCGACGGATCGACCGGCTCGCCGAGCATCACGAGGAGCGCCTCAACGAGCTCGAAGCCGCCTGCGAGGCGCCCCGCACCGCGGCGGAGATCGTCCCGGTGCTGTTCCGACGCACGCTCGATGCGCATCAGCTGGGCTTCGCCATCGGCGAGACCCTCGCGCACGTGCAGTACCTGCTCAATCTCGGCCGCCTCGCCCGCGAGACGCGAGCGGACGGCGTCTACAGCTATCGGCGGGCTTAGCGTCGCGGGCTATTCCGCCGCTTGCGCACGCGCCGGCAGGATCTCGAGCTCCTCGGGCCGGTGCGGGAAGAGCAGCGCGCCCACGAAGACGAAGGAGCCGAAGATCGCGAGCACGAGGAAGATCAGGTTGAAGCCGCCGGCGCGCTCGTGCAGCAGCGCCACCAGCGGCACCGCGCAGGCGCCCGCGCTGAAGGAGACGACGTAGCGGAACGCGTAGGCGCGGGCGCGCCAGGCCTGGTCCGTATAGCGCGCGACCATCGCGTCATTGATGGTGACCTGGCCGAAGATGCCGAAGGCGATCCCCACGGCGAGGAAGAGCATCGCCCAATCCTGCGCCCAGGCCGCGAGCAGCAGGCACGGCGCCTGGATCACCGAGAGCGGCAAGAACACCGAGCGCAGCGGATGCCGGTCGACGAAATGTCCCACGATGAGCTGCGCCATCGCGCCGATGACGTAGACGGCCGCCAGGAGCACGCCGATCCAGAAGGGATCGCGCGCGAGCACGGTGAGCCGCTCGTCGAAGACCTTGGGCATGGCATTGGTGATCGCGCTGAAGACGACGCTGCCGACGGAGGTCACCAGCACCAGAACGGCGAAGGCGTGGATGACGACGTTGCGCGGAACGGCGGCTGCGGCCTTCTTCGTCGCGGACTTGGCGATGCGCTCGTCCGGGACCATGGCCAGGAAGGCGAGGCCGAGCCCGATCGCAATCGCGCCGGGAATGACGAAGGCCCACTGCCAGCCCAGATATTTCGTGATCGCGCCCGTCAGGATCGCCGCGAAGGCGACGCCCATGTTGCCCCAGACGCCGTTGATGCCGATGGTGCGGCCGAGCTTTTCCGCGTTTCCCACCAGCATCGCCGTGCCCACGGGGTGATAGATCGCCGCGAAGAGTCCGACCAGCGTGAGGCAGGCCGCGAGCATCAGCGGCGTCGTGCTGAACGCTGTCAGGATCGCCGCCGCGCCAATGCCGATGAAGAAGACGGCCATCATGTTCCGCCGGCTCCAGCGGTCGCCGAGCCAGCCCGCGGGAATGGAGCCCGCGCCGAAGGCGATGACGCCGCCGAGCGAAAGCGCGAGCAGGTTGCCGTAGGAATCGCCGAAGCTCGCGCCCATGCCCAGCACGGCGGTCGGGAAGATCAGCACCATCAGGTGGTCGAGGGCGTGCGCGACGTTGATGAAGCGGACTACCCGAGCCGAGCTCGCCATGCCTTCTCTCCGCGATCGTGGCCGTGGACAAAGTACTATGGCGGAACCACACTGTCCTGACAGTTTTTGTCGAGGATCGGACAATGCCGGTACGCAGCACAGATCGCGAGGATTATCAGCGGGTTCCGCGGCCGGTCGCCGCCATGGCCAAGGATTTCCGCAGCGGTTTCGTGATCGAGCGGCACAGCCACCCCCGCGCCCAGCTCATCTATGCCGCCGAAGGGGTAATGCGCGTGACGACGCCGGGCGGCGCCTGGATCGTGCCGCCCTATCGCGCGGTCTGGGTTCCCGCGGGGATCGAGCACGAGGTGCGTATGAGCGGCGCCGTCGAGATGCGCACGCTCTACATCGAGCCGAATGCCGCCCCGGCGACGCTCGCGGATTGCACGGTGCTGGAGGTGACGCCGCTCCTGCGCGCGCTCATCCTCCGCGCGGTCGAGGAGCCCATCGAGTACGACGAGCACGGCAGCGCCGGATTGGTGATGGCCCTCATTCTGTCGGAGCTCGCGCGTGCCGCCGCGGTGCCGCTCAGCGTACCCCTGCCTCGCGACCCTCGCCTTGCCGCGCTCTGCCGGGCGCTTCTCGACGATCCCGCGGCGAGCGAGACGCTCGAGGATTGGGCGGAGCGCGTGGGCGCCAGCGCCCGCACCCTCGCGCGGCTCTTCCAGCGCGAGACCGGCATGAGCTTCATCGCCTGGCGCCAGCAGGCACGGCTCGCGGAGGCGATGGGGCGGCTCGCCAAGGGCGAGCCCGTCGCGCGCATCGCCGAAGGCCTCGGCTACAGCAGCGCCAGCGCCTTCACCGCCATGTTCCACCGCGCGCTCGGCGCGACGCCCCTGCAATATCTGAGCCGCACTTCCCATGCCGCCTCATAGCCCCTTTCCCGCGACCGCGGCCCTCCTCGTGATCGACCTCCAGAAGGCGATCGACGCCCCCTATTGGGGTCCGCGCAACAACCCCGATTGCGAGCGCAACGTCGCCGCCCTCCTCGCGCGCTGGCGCGCGACCGGCCGGCCGATCTATCACATCAAGCACGATTCGACCGAGCCCGCCTCCGCCTACCGGCCGGGCCAGCCCGGCAACGACTTCAAGGACGAGGTTCGCCCGCTCCCGGGCGAGACGATCGTTGCCAAGCGCGTCAACAGCGCCTTCATCGGCACCGATCTGGAAGCGCGATTGAAGCGCGCGGGCCACGCCCCGCTGATCGTCACGGGCGTCCTCACCAACAATTCCGTCGAGGCCACCGTGCGCATGGGCGGCAATCTCGGCTTCGAGATTTTTCTCGTGAGCGACGGCACCTTTGCCGTCGACAAGCGCGCGCTCGACGGCCGGCTCTTCAAGGCCGAAGTCGTCCACGCCCTCTCCCTCGCAAACATGCACGGCGAGTACGCGACCGCAATCGACACCGCCGAGGTGCTGGCGCGGGCGCGATAGCGGGGCCCTTTTCGTGGGGCTCGCAGTCGCCGGCGGACCGCCCCGCACTATTTTGTTTCCGGTCCGTCGCCCGCGGCGACCTCAAGGGGGAACTCATCATGACTCGTCTGCGCAGCATCGTTCTCGGGGCTCTCTGCATCGTGGCATTTGCGGCCTCCGGCCCCGCCCATGCCGCGGACAAGGTCAGGGCCGCCATCGATACCGGCAATCGCACCTTCCTGGAGGCCTATGCCAAGGGCGATGCCGCCACGGTTGCCTCGGTATATGCGACCGACGCGGTCGTGATGCCGCCCGGCGCGCCGCCCGCCAAGGGCCGCGCTGCGATCCAGAAATTCTGGCAAGGCGCGATGGACTCCGGCGTCGGCAATGTCTCGCTCCATACCGTACAGGTCGGATCGAGCGGCACGCTCGCCTACGAGCAAGGCGAATTCGCACTCGACGTCCGCGGGAAGGACGGCAAGACCAAGCACGTCGCCGGCAAATACATCGTGGTCTGGAAACGGACCCCGCAGGGGCAGTGGCAGCTTTATCGCGACATCTGGAACGAGTCGCCGAAATAGCCGCCGGTCAAGCCGGCTTCGGCGTCGTGCGCGCCCCGGGCTCGCCGTAGAGCTTGCGCGCGCGACCCTCGAAGGCCGAGACCATGCGGCGGACGGCCTCGTTGAAGAGCACCTCGATGACCTTTTGCAGCAGGCGCGAGTGAAACTCGAAGTCGACGTAGAAGTCGATGACGCAGCCGCCGTCCTCCTGCGGCTCGAAGATCCAGTGGTTGTTGAGGTATTTGAACGGGCCCTCGCTGTAGGCGACGTCGATGCGGCGCGGGCGGTCGAGCACGACCTTCGAGGTGAAGCGCTCGCGGATCATGCGAAAGCCGATGAGGAGATCGGCGACGATCGTGTTCTCGCCGCGCTCGCGGATGCGCGCGCCCACGCACCACGGGAGGAATTCCGGATAGCGCTCGACGTCCGCGACGAGATCGAAGAGTTGCTCGGCGGTGTAGGGGAGCTTGCGCCGCTCCGCGTGGGTCGCCATGCCGCAGATCAGCCGCGCGCGGCGCGGGCCGCCCGGAGCTTCGCGAAATCGTCGCCGGCGAAATAGGAGCTGCGCGTCAGCGGCGAGGCCGAGACCATCAGGAAGCCCTTGCCGAAGGCCATGCGGCGGTAGCTCTCGAACTCATCGGGCGTGACGAAGCGCGCGACCGCGTGATGCTTCGGCGTCGGCTGGAGATACTGGCCGATGGTGAGGAAATCGACGTCGGCTGCGCGCAGGTCGTCCATCACCTGCAGCACCTCGCCCTTCTCCTCGCCCAAGCCCACCATCAGGCCCGACTTCGTGAAGAGCGTGGGGTCGAGCCGCTTCACCGTATCGAGGAGGCGGAGCGAGTGGAAATACCGCGCTCCCGGCCGCACCTCCGCGTAAAGCCGCGGCACGGTCTCGAGATTGTGGTTGAAGACGTCGGGCTTCGCCGCCACGACCTTCTCGAGGGCGCCGGGCTTGTGGAGGAAATCCGGCGTCAGCACCTCGATCGTGGTGCCGGGCGCGCGCCTGCGGATCGCCTCGATCGTGCGCACGAAGTGTCCGGCGCCGCCGTCCTCGAGATCGTCGCGGTCGACCGAGGTCACGACGATGTGCGAGAGGCCGAGCGCCGCCGTCGCCTCCGCGACGTGCTCGGGCTCGTGCGGGTCGAGCCGGTCGGGCTTCCCCGTCGCGACGTTGCAGAAGGTGCAGGCGCGGGTGCAGACGCTGCCGAGGATCATCACCGTCGCGTGCTTCTGCTTCCAGCACTCCCCGATGTTGGGGCAGGCCGCTTCCTCGCAGACGGTGTTGAGGTTGAGCGCGCGCATGAGCCTGCGCGTCTCGTTGTATTCCTTCGAGACCGGCGCCTTCACGCGGATCCAATCGGGCTTCCGCGCGATGGGATTGTCGGGCTTGTGCGCCTTCTCGGGATGGCGAAGCTTGATCTCGTCCATCGCCTAGATGTGGAGGGCCCGCCCGTAGGCGTCAAGCACCGCCTCGTGCATGGTCTCCGAGAGCGTGGGGTGCGGGAAGATCGTCTCCATGAGCTCGTGCTCGGTGGTCTCGAGGGTCTTGGCGATGCCGTAGCCCTGGATGAGCTCGGTCACCTCCGCCCCCACCATGTGCGCGCCCAGGAGCTCGCCGGTCTTGGCGTCGAAGACGGTCTTGATGAGTCCCTCGGTCTCGCCGAGCGCGATCGCCTTGCCGTTGCCGATGTAGGGGAAGCGGCCCACGCGCACCTCGCGCCCGGCTGCTTTCGCCGCGGCCTCGGTGAGCCCCACGCTCGCGACCTGAGGGCGGCAATAGGTGCAGCCCGGGACGTTCTGTACATCGAGCGGCCGCACGCCTTTGACGCCGGCGATGCGCTCGACGCAGAGCACGCCCTCGTGCATCGCCTTGTGCGCGAGCCAGGGCGGCCCCACGAGATCGCCGATCGCGTAGAGGCCGGGCTCGCCCGTCGCGCACCACTGATCGACGACGACGTGGGTCTTCTCGACGTTCGCCTTGGTCTTCTCGAGGCCGATGCTCTCGACGTTGCCGACGATGCCGACCGCGAGGATCACGCGCTCCGCCGTCACCTCCGCGCTCTTGTCGCCGGCCGCGAGCGTCGCGGTCACGCTGTCCGCGCCTTTCTTGAGCGCCTTCACCGTGGTCCCTGTGTGGATCTTCATGCCTTGCTTCTCGAAGGCCTTGCGCGCGAAGGCGGAGATTTCCTCGTCCTCGACCGGCAGCACCCGCGGCAGCACCTCCACCACCGTCACCTCCGAGCCGAGATTGCGGTAGAAGCTCGCGAACTCGATTCCGATCGCACCCGATCCAACCACCAGCAGCGACTTCGGCAGCCGCTCCGGCACCATCGCCTCCTTGTAGGTCCAGACGAGCTTGCCGTCGGGCTCGAGCCCCGGCAGCGACCGCGCCCGCGCGCCGGTCGCGAGCACGATGTGCTTCGCCTGCAGCTCCGCCACGGGTTTCCCGTCCTTCGCGACCGCGAGCTTGCCGCCGCCGAGCAGCGTGCCGTGGCCGTCGAAGACCGCGATCTTGTGCTTGCGCATCAGGAAGGCCACGCCGTTCGAGAGCTGCTTTGCCACCTTGCGCGAGCGCTCGATGATCTTCTTGAAGTCGAAGCTCACCTCTTTCGCGCTGAACCCGTAGTCGCCGAGATGCTGCAGGAGGTGATTGATCTCGGAGGTCCGCAGCAGCGCCTTGGTGGGGATGCAGCCCCAGTTGAGGCAGATGCCGCCCAGATGCTCGCGCTCGACCACCGCGGTCTTCATGCCGAGCTGCGCCGCACGGATCGCCGCGACGTAGCCCCCGGGCCCGCCGCCGACGACGATGATGTCGAAGGAAGTGTCGGCCACGACGGCCTCCTAGAGCAGCATCGAGGCGGGGACCTCGACGTGCTTCTTGAAGGCGTTCATGAATTGCGCGGCGGTGGCGCCGTCGATCACGCGGTGGTCGCAGGAAATGGTGCAGCGCATGACCGTCGCGATTGCGAGCGCGCCGTTCTTGACGACGGCGCGCTGCTCGCCCGCGGCGACCGCGAGGATCGAGGATTGCGGCGGGTTGATCACCGCCGTGAATTCCGGCACCCCGAACATGCCGAGGTTCGAGATCGAGAAGGTCCCGCCCTGGAACTCCTCGAGCTTGAGCTTGCCCGCGCGCGCTCGTGTCGCGAGGTCCTTCATCTCCGCGGAGATTTGCGCCAAGCCCTTGCGGTCGGCGTCGCGGATGATCGGCGTGATGAGCCCGTCGTCGAGCGCCACCGCCACGGATACGTCTACGCTATTCCAGCGCAGAATCGCCTCCTCGCTCCAGGAGGCGTTGACCGCGGGCACCTTGCGGAGCGCGAGCGCCGCCGCCTTGATGACGAAGTCGTTGACGGAGATCTTGAGATCGGTCCCCGCATTGACCTCGGCGCGCGCCTTCAGGAGCGCATCGATCTCGCAATCGACGCTGAGGAAGAAGACGGGAACCGTCTGCTGCACCTCGGTAAGCCGCCGCGCGATGGTGCGGCGCATGTTGGTGTGCGGGATCGGCGTATAGGGCGCGTTGCCCGCGAGAGCCGCCACCTGCGCCGCTCCCGGCCCGGGAGCGACCGTCGGCACGCGCGCGGGTGCCATTGGCGCGGCAGGAGCGCGCGCGGGCGCGCCGCCCTTGAGCGCGGCGTCGATGTCCGCCTTGACGATGCGTCCGGCGGGTCCCGAGCCCTTGAGGCGCGCGAGATCGAGCCCCGCCTGCGCCGCCATCCGCCGCGCGAGCGGGCTTGCATGGACGCGGTCGGCACCGTCGCCGTGCGCGGGTGCCGCCGCGGCTTTGGGCGCGGGCTGCGGAGCAGGCACCGGCGCGGCTGCCGCGGGCTTCGCCGCCGGGGGTGCCGGCGCCGCAACCGGAGCCGGCGCGGGTTTTGCCGCAGCCTTGAGCGCGGACTTGTCCTCGCCCTCCTCGAGCAGGCGCGCGATCACGGCGTTGACCTTCACGCCCTGCGCGCCTTCGGGCACCACGAGCTCGCCGACCACGCCTTCATCGACGGCCTCGACCTCCATGGTCGCCTTGTCGGTCTCGATCTCCGCGATGACGTCGCCGGCCTTGACGGGGTCGCCGACCTTCTTGTGCCACTTCGCGAGATTGCCCTCCGTCATCGTCGGCGAGAGGGCGGGCATCAGGACCTCGATGGGCATGGCTCTTCCCCCGGCTCAGCTATATAGGGCGGCCTTTGCGGCCGCGACCACGTCCTCGATCTGCGGCAGCGCCATCCGCTCGAGATTGGCGGCGTAAGGCAGCGGCACGTCCTTGCCGCAGACCCGCGCCACCGGCGCGTCGAGCCAGTCGAAGGCGTGTTCCATGATCTGCGCCGCGATCTCCGAGCCGATCCCCGCGAAGGGCCAGCCCTCCTCGACCGAGACGATGCGGTTCGTCTTCTTGAGCGAGCCCACGATGGTCTCGATGTCGAGCGGGCGGATGGTGCGGAGGTCGATCACCTCCGCCGCAATCCCCTCGCCCGCGAGCGTCTCGGACGCGCCCAGCGCGATCTCCACCATGCGCGAGAAGGCGACGATCGTGACGGCATCGCCCTGGCGCAGCACCCGCGCCTTGCCGATGGGCACGATCCAGTCGTCGTGCACCGGCACGGGCATGCTGTGGCCGTAGAGCAGCTCGTTCTCCAGGAAGATCACGGGATTGGGGTCGCGGATCGCGGCCTTGAGCAGGCCCTTGTGGTCGGACGCGCTATAGGGCGAGACGACCTTGAGGCTCGGGACGTGCGCGTACCAGCTCGCATAGCACTGCGAGTGCTGCGCGGCGACGCGCGAGGCCGCGCCGTTGGGGCCTCGGAAGACGATGGGGCAGCCCATCTGTCCCCCGGACATGTAGCGGGTCTTGCTGGCGGAGTTGATGATCTGGTCCATCGCCTGCATGGCGAAGTTCCAGGTCATGAACTCCACGATCGGCCGAAGCCCCGCGAAGGCCGCGCCGACGCCGAGCCCGCTGAAGCCGTGCTCGGAAATGGGCGTGTCGATGACGCGGCGCGCGCCGAACTCCTCGAGGAGCCCCTGGCTCACCTTGTAGGCGCCCTGATACTCCGCGACCTCCTCGCCCATGAGGAAGACGGTGTCGTCGCGGCGCATCTCCTCCGCCATCGCGTCGCGGAGCGCCTCGCGGATCGTGAGGTTGACCGTCGGCCCCGTCCATTCCGCCTCGACCGGCGGCGGAGCGTGCGCGGGTGCGGCCGCAGGCGCGGGAGCGGCAGGAGGCGCCGCAGGCCTCGCAGCCGGTGCCGCAGGTGCGCGCGCTGGTGCGGCGCCTGCGGCCTCGATGCTCTCGCCCTCGGACGCCAGCACCGCAATCGGCGAGTTCACGGCAACGTTCTCCGTGCCCTCGGGCACGACGATCCGCGCGAGCACGCCCTCGTCGACGGCCTCGACCTCCATCGTCGCCTTGTCGGTCTCGATTTCCGCGAGCACGTCGCCCGCTTTGACGGCGTCGCCCACCTTCTTGTGCCACTTCGCGATCTTGCCCTCGGTCATGGTGGGCGAGAGCGCGGGCATCAATACGTCGATCGACATCTATGCGTCCCCCGAATTTCGGCCCGCGCTCAGGCTTCGGCGAGCACGTCGGTCCAGAGCTCCGAGGGATCGGGCTCCGGACTCTGCTGCGCGAAATCGGCGGCGGCGGTGACGAGGTCCTTCACCTCCTTGTCGATGTCCTTGAGCTTCGCCTCGTCGGCGAAGCCGCCGTCGACGAGGCGCTTGCGCACCTGATCGATGGGGTCGTGCTCGGAGCGCATGCGCGTGACCTCGTCCTTGCTCCGGTACTTCGCGGGGTCGGACATGGAGTGGCCGCGGTAGCGATAGGTCTGCATCTCCAGGATGAAAGGACCCTTGCCGCCGCGGGCGTAGGCGATCGCCTCCTGCGCGGCCTGACGCACCGCGAGCACGTTCATGCCATCGACCTGGTGGCCGGGGATGCGGAAGGGCTGGCCGCGGCTGAAGAGATCGGGCGAGGCGGAGCTCCGCGAGATCGAGGTGCCCATGCCGTAGCGGTTGTTCTCGATGATGAAGATGACCGGGAGCTTCCAGAGCGCCGCCATGTTCAAGCTCTCGTAGACCTGGCCCTGGTTCACGGCGCCGTCGCCGAGATACGTCACGGAGACGTGGTCGTTCCCGCGATAGCGGTGCGCGAAGCCGAGTCCGATGCCGATCGGCACCTGGGCGCCGACGATGCCGTGGCCGCCGTAGAATTTCTTCTCGGCGCTGAACATGTGCATCGAGCCGCCCTTGCCGTGCGAATAGCCGCCGCGGCGTCCCGTGAGCTCGGCCATCACGCCCTTGGGGTCCATGCCGCAGGCGAGCATGTGGCCGTGGTCGCGGTAGGAGGTGATGACGGTGTCGCCCTCGGAGACCGCGGACTGCACGCCCACCACCACGGCCTCCTCGCCGATGTAGAGGTGGCAGAAGCCGCCGATGAGGCCCATGCCGTACATCTGCCCGGCCTTCTCCTCGAAGCGGCGGATCAGCAGCATGTCCCGATAGAGCTTGAGCAGGAGCGCCGGCTCGATCGCGGGCTCCTCGGGCTTCAAAGGCCGTACTCTGCGCTTGGCAATCGCCATCGATACCCCCTCCGAAAGCCCGGGCCCGCCGCGCGGGCGTCGCTTCCGCTAAGATGGCTCGGCGCCGCCATCATTGCAAGCCCAACCGGCTCACAAAATCTTGTTTTGCAAAGCAAAATGAGATTTAACTCAATTTCAGTTAATCAGACTGAATCGACACGGCGAGCATGGCTGCGGCCGCGAGAGCAGCGCATTCCGAGCAAGAGGGGGTTGCGTCAGCGAGGGAAGCGAGGGCTCAGCGCGGGCCGGCGGCGGGCGCGGGCTCGCGGGGGATCACGATCTCGTCGGGCGCGGCGAGGTTGAGTACGGCCCGGGCCCGTTCATCCAGCAGGTCCGGGTCGAGGTGATCCGGCCTGAGCAGGCTCACGCGGCGGTCGAGGACCGCGCGCTGGGCGTCGAGGTCGGCCAGGGTCGTCCTGGCGTCGCGGAGCTCCTGGCTCAGCGCGATCCACGCGAGGAAGCCGCGATCCCCCGCGAAGAGGTGATAGCCGAAGTAAAAGACGAGGCAGATGGCCAGGATGGGCCCGGTGATTGCCCGCGCGCGGCGGCGTATGTCCTCGACGAGTCGCATCGACTCGCAGCGAATCACACTCGGAGTCGCCACGTCAATCCCCGCGATTCGCACTGCAACATCGGACGGCCTGCTCCACCCTTCCCGCCTAGGGCGGCTTGCCTTAGCCTCGCATCATCTTTTGGGGGAGAAGCACATGCGATGGGGATGGGCTACTGCGGTCGCGTTCTTGGTTTTGATTTCCGCAGGCCTAACGCGTGCGCAATCGCAAGCCGATGCCTGCCGCACCGGCGAGGGAAAGACCGCCATCGCCGCCTGTACCGCGATCATCCGCTCGGGCAAGGCGAGCAATGCCGAGCTCTATCGCGCCTACTACAACCGCGGTGTCCTCTACCGCGACGGCAAACACCACGCGCTCGCCGTCCGCGACTTCACCGAGGCGATGCGCCTCGACCCCGCCAATTCCGATGCGGTGCTCAATCGCGGCGTCTCCTACGGCGCGCTCGGGCAATACCGGCGCTCGATCCCGGACTACACGGCCGCGATTGAGCTCGATCCCGGCAAGGCCGATGCCTGGAACGCCCGTTGCTACGACCGCGCCATCATCGGCGAGCTCGAGAAGGCGCTCGCGGATTGCAACAAGGCGCTGCAGCTCCAGCCCGACTACCCCGAGGGCCGCGACAGCCGCGGCTTCGTCTATCTGAAGCTACGGCGATACGACACTGCGATCACGGACTACGACGTCGCTCTCGAGCTCGATCCGAAGAAGGCGGTCTCGCTTTACGGCCGCGGCCTTGCCAGGCACGCCAAGGGCGATCGCGCCGGCGGCGATGCCGATATCGCCGCGGCGAAGGCGCTCGACCCGAGCCTGCCGCGGCTCTTCCGCGAGATGGGCGTGCGGCTGCGCTAGTGGTCAGCGCCGCAGCGCCGTACGGCCGGCATAGCGCGCGGCCTGGCCCAGCGTCTCCTCGATGCGGATGAGCTGGTTGTATTTCGCGGTGCGGTCGGAGCGCGCGAGCGAGCCCGTCTTGATCTGGCCGCAGTTGGTGGCGACGGCGAGATCGGCGATGGTGGCGTCCTCGGTCTCGCCGGAGCGGTGCGACATCACGACGCCGTAGCTCGCGCGTTGCGCCATCTCCACAGTCTCCAGCGTCTCCGAGAGCGTGCCGATCTGGTTCACCTTGACGAGGATCGCGTTGGCGAGGCCCTTGTCGATGCCGTCGCGCAGGCGCTTCGGGTTCGTCACGAAGAGATCGTCGCCCACGAGCTGCACCTTGCCTCCGAGCGCCCGCGTGAGCTCCGCCCAGCCGTCGAAGTCGTCCTCGGCCATTCCGTCCTCGATCGAGACGATCGGATAGCGCCGCACGAGGTCCTCGTAGATCTTCACGAGGCCGCCGGCATCGACGGTCTTCCCCTCGCCTTCGAGCACATATTTGCCCTTGGCGAAGAGTTCGGTCGCGGCGACGTCGAGGGCGAGCGCCACCTCGGTCCCGGGCTTGTAGCCCGCAGCTGCGATCGCCTTCGCGACGAAGCCCAACGCCGCATCGGCAGAGGCGAGATTGGGCGCGAAGCCGCCCTCGTCGCCGACGTTGGTGTTGTGGCCCGCGTCCTTGAGCTGCTTGCGGAGCGCGTGGAACACCTCGGAGCCCATGCGCACGGCATCCGCCATCGTGGGGGCCGCCAGCGGCAGGATCATGAATTCCTGGAAGTCGATGGGGTTGTCGGCGTGGACGCCGCCGTTGACGATGTTCATTAGCGGCACGGGCATGGTGCGCGCGAAGACGCCGCCGACGTAGCGGAAGAGCGGCATCCTCGCCTCCGCGGCCGCCGCTTTCGCCGCCGCGAGCGAGACCCCGAGGATCGCATTCGCGCCGAGGCGCGACTTGTTGGGCGTGCCGTCGAGCGCGATCAGCGCGCGGTCGATGCCGAGCTGGTCCTCGGCATCGAAGCCCGAGAGCGCATCGAAGATCTCGCCGTTGACGGCCTCGACCGCGCGCCGGACGCCCTTGCCGCCGAAGCGCTTGGGGTCGCCGTCGCGGAGCTCCACCGCCTCGTGCGTCCCGGTCGAGGCCCCCGACGGCACCGCCGCGCGTCCGACCGTGCCGGTCGAAAGCCGCAGCTCGACCTCGACGGTAGGATTGCCGCGGCTGTCGAGGATCTCGCGGCCGATGATGTCGGTGATGGCGGTCATGCGTGTCCCTGCGTTGCGATGGGCCTCGCCTTGGCGAGGCGGTCGAATTCCATCAGCGTCTCGAGGAGCGCCGGCAGCTCCTTGAGCTTCACCATGTTGGGGCCGTCGGAGGGCGCGCGGTCGGGGTCCTCGTGCGTCTCCATGAAGACCGCGGCGACGCCCACCGCGACCGCCGCCCGCGCCAGCACCGGCACGAACTCGCGCTGGCCGCCCGTGGAACTGCCCTTGCCGCCGGGCTGCTGCACGGAATGCGTCGCGTCGAAGACGACGGGATAGCCGGTCTCCGCGAGGATCGGCAGCGCGCGCATGTCGTTGACGAGCGTGTTGTAGCCGAAGCTCACGCCGCGCTCGGTCAGGAGGATGTTCTCGTTCCCGGCGCCGGCGATCTTCGCCGCGACGTTCTTCATGTCCCAGGGCGCGAGGAACTGGCCTTTCTTCACGTTGACCGCGCGCCCGGTCCTCGCCGCCGCCACCAGGAGATCGGTCTGGCGGCAGAGGAAGGCCGGAATCTGTAGTACGTCGACCGCTTCCGCGACCGCCGCGCACTGCTGCGGCTCGTGCACATCTGTCAGCACGGGGCAGCCCCATTTCTCCCGCACCTCCGCGAGGATCGGCAGGCTCGCCTCGAGGCCGAGCCCCCGCGCGCTCTCGAGCGAGGTACGGTTCGCCTTGTCGAAGGAGGTCTTGTAGACGAGTCCGAGCCCGAGCCGCCCCGTGAGCTCCACGAGCGCGTGGCTCATCTCGAGCGCATGCGCGCGGCTCTCGAGCGCGCAAGGGCCCGCGATGAGCGCCATCGGCTTGTCGTTGCCGACGGCGATGTTGCCGATATGGACGGTACGGGGCGCGGTCATGCGCCACTGCTTACCGTGAACCCACGGTTGCCGCCAAGCGAAATGGGACTCCGGCCGCCGCGCCATTTCCTGGAGGCAAATTCGAGACTTAACCGCACTCACATTTTTGACGCTCCCATAATCCCGTCCGAGCGCGCTAGCTGGAAACGACGCGGGGCCGCTCAATTGGAGGATCGCCGCAGCCGATTCCGGCCCGCATGCCGTACACAGGGAGGAGCACGCCATGGAAGGCACTGCCGCGCTTCTTTCGGTGTTGATCATTCTGCTCGCGGTGAATTTACTCCGCCTGCTGCAGCGGCTTTGACCGCAGCCCTCTTACATCGACAACTCCGCGCGCTCGCCGCGTTCATCGCTTGCGCAGCGGCCGGAGCGGCCGCGCAAGCGCAGCCCGCTACGGATCCCGCCCTCACGGGACGCGTGCTCTACGCGATGTGCACGACGACGGAGGCCGGCTTCCTGACGGCGTGCCGCACCTTCGTGCAGGGCTTCCTCGAGGGCGTTGAGCGCGACGCCGACATGCATTCGGGCAAGGCGTTCTTCTGCCTGCCCGAGGACACCGACACCGATCTCGTGATCCTCGCCTTCACGCGCCAATTCGAGCGCCTGCCCAAGACCAGCGTGGACGAGCCCGCGGGCATGGTGCTGCGCGACGCGCTTTGGGTGGGATTCCCCTGCGACACAGAAGAGTAGCGGCGCGCTAGACCAGCCGGCTCTGATCCCTCGCCGCGCGGATGAAATCCGTGAAGAGCGGGTGCGGGTCGAAGGGCTTGCTCTTGAGCTCGGGGTGGTACTGCACGCCGATGAACCAGGGATGCTCGGGGATCTCCACGATCTCCGGGAGCTCGCCGTCGGGCGACATGCCGGAGAAGCGCAGGCCCACGGATTCGAGCCGTTCCTTGTAGTTGATGTTGACCTCGTAGCGGTGCCGGTGGCGCTCGCTGATGCGGGTGGCGCCGTAGATCTCCGCGACGCGGCTCCCCTCCGCCAGCACCGCCGCGTAGGCGCCGAGGCGCATGGTGCCGCCGAGATCGCCGCCGGCCTTGCGCCGCTCCAGCACGTTGCCGCGTATCCACTCCGTCATGAGGCCGATCACGGGATCCTGGCAGGGGCCGAATTCGGTGGAGCTCGCGCCGGGCAAGTCCGCGAGATCGCGCGCGGCCTCGATCACCGCCATCTGCATTCCGAAGCAGATGCCGAAATAGGGCACCTTGCGCTCGCGCGCGAAGCGCGCGGCCTGGATCTTGCCCTCGGCGCCGCGCTCGCCGAAGCCGCCGGGGACGAGGATGCCGTGCACGCCCTCGAGGTGCTGCACCGTGTCCTCGCGCTCGAAGATCTCGCTGTCGATCCAGTTGAGGTTCACGCGCATGTTGTTGGCGATCCCGCCGTGCGAGAGCGCCTCCGCGAGCGACTTGTAGCTGTCCTTCAAGTGCGTGTACTTGCCGACGACGGCGATGTTGACTTCGCCCTCGGGCTTGCGGATCGGGCCCACGATCGCCTGCCAGCGCCGGAGATCGGGCTCCGGCGCCTCGATCCCGAAATGCGCGCAGACCTCGCGGTCGAAGCCCTCGGCGTGATAGGCGTTCGGAACGTCATAGATGGTGTCGACGTCGAGCGCGGGGATCACCCGGGATTCCCGGAGATTGCAGAAGAGCGCGATCTTCCTGCGCGCGCCCTCTGGGATCGGGCGGTCGCAGCGGCAGAGCAGGATGTCCGGCTGGATGCCGAGACCCAGGAGCTCTTTTACGGAATGCTGGGTGGGCTTGGTCTTGAGCTCGCCCGCGGAGGGAATCCAGGGGACGAGCGTCAGGTGGATGTACATGGCGCGCTCGCGGCCGAGCTCGTTGCCGAGCTGGCGGATCGCCTCCAGAAAGGGGAGGCTCTCGATGTCGCCGACGGTGCCGCCGATCTCGCAGAGCACGAAATCCTCGCCCGCGAGATCGGCCTGGATGAACTCCTTGATCGCGTCGGTGACGTGCGGGATCACCTGAACGGTGGCACCGAGATACTCGCCCCGGCGCTCGCGCGCGATCACCGTCGAATAGATCCGGCCGGTGGTGACGCTGTCGCTGCGGCGGGCGGCGATGCCCGTGTAGCGCTCGTAATGGCCGAGATCGAGATCGGTCTCGGCCCCGTCGTCGGTGACGTAGACCTCGCCGTGCTGATAGGGACTCATGGTCCCGGGATCGACGTTGAGATAGGGGTCGAACTTCCTGAGGCGCACCTTGAAACCGCGCGCCTGCAGGAGCGCGCCCAAGGACGCCGCAGAGAGACCCTTACCCAGTGAGGAGACCACGCCGCCGGTAATGAAGATGAACCGCGTCATGGAACTTCAGTTTAAAGGAAGCCGGGGGCCGGACACAACCGCGGCGCAAGCCGCCGCTGTGCGCTGCGGCGAAGCCTTGATTCTCCTGGCTCTCCGCGCAGAGGCGCCGCCCCGATCGGACGCGGCCCGTGGCCAGCCGGTGCCGCAAGCGCCGCTGGGAGGCGAGCGAGACGCGCGGGAAGCCGCCGAGTCGTGCGATTGCGCTACTTCGTGACCGGCGCGGTTGGCTCGGCGGGAGGCGCCGGCGCGGCGGGAGTGGGCGGCGCGCCGGAGCCCGTAGCCGGCGGTGCCGCGGGCTGGGCGGAGCCGGGAGCGGGCGCCGTCGGAGCGGAGGCCGGCGGCGCCGTCGGGCCGGGCGCGGCAGGGGGAGCCGAGGCCGGGATGGACAAGGTCCCCTCGCCGCGATGGGTCGCCAGGACCACCAGGAGCACGCTCGTCAGGAAGAAGAGCGCCGCTATGATCGCGGTCGTGCGCGTGAGAAGGTTCGCGGTCGAGCGCCCCGTCATGAAGCCGGACATGCCCCCGCCGCCCATGCCGAGCGCCCCGCCCTCGCTCTTCTGCAGAAGGACGGTGCCGATCAAGGCGATCGCGAGCATGAGGTGGATGACGAGCAGGACGGTTTGCATGGATCAGAGGTGGCCGGACGGGATGGGAAGCCGCTTTGTAATGGGTTCGCCGCTCAAAGGCTAGTGCGGCATTTGGCGGCCGGTGCTTAGGGGCAGCTCTGCGCGATCGCCCAGAACTCGGCGGCATTGAGGCTCGCACCGCCGACGAGCGCTCCGTCGACGCTCGGAACCGACAGCAGCTCCCGGGCATTGCTCGCCTTGACCGAGCCGCCGTAGAGGATGGGGACGCCGGCACCGCCTTTGACCGCCGCCTCGAGCCCCCGACGGAGATGCGCGTGCATCGCCGCCACGTCCTCCGCGGTCGGCGTGCGGCCGGTACCGATCGCCCAGACCGGCTCGTAAGCGACGACGATCTCCTCGGCCGCAAGCCCCTCCGGCAGCGAGCCCGCGAGCTGCGCGGCCACGACCTCGAGCGCCTCGCCGCGCTCCCGCTCCGCGAGGCTCTCCCCGACACAGAGCACCGGCACCAGCCCCGCCGTGCGCGCGGCCACGGCTTTTGCGCGCACCGTCGCGTCCGTCTCGCCATGCGCCGTGCGACGCTCGGAATGTCCGACGATCACGTAGCTGCAGCCGGCATCCTTCAGCATGGGGGCCGCGACATCGCCGGTGTGCGCCCCCCTCGCCTCCGCGTGGCAGTCCTGGGCGCCGAGCGCGATCCCGCTGCCGCGGAGCGTCTCGCCGACGGAGATGAGGAGGGTCGCCGGCGGAAAGACCGCGAGCGCGCAATCCGGGGGATCGCCGGCCGCTGCCCGCGCCACCAGCGCGCGCGCGAGCGCGAGGCCGTCGGCCCTAAGGCCGTTCATCTTCCAATTTCCGGCGACCAGCTTGCGCAACCTACTCTCCCGTCGCTGCCGCGCTCGCTCTAGCACGGGGAGGACGGCGACCGCCAGCCTCCCCGGCGGCCTTGTTTTTTGCGGGTTGCGAGGGGGGTGCCCGGTCACTATCATCCGGGCCCGCCTCCAAAACAGCCCCCGCTCATGCTGCAAGCGATACGCTCGAAAGCCGGCTCCCTCATCGTCAAGATCCTGTTCGCGATCTTGATCATCGGCTTCGGCCTCTGGGGCATCGGCGACGTCCTGATCCGCTCCACCACCGACACGACCGTCGCGCGCGTCGGCGGGACCGCCATCCCCGCGGAGCGCCTGAAGCAGTCCGTCGGCGAGGAAGTCCAGCGCATGCAGCGGATCTTCGGCGCGAGCTTCACCATGGAGCAGGCGAAGCAGTTCGGCATCGTCGACCAGCAGCTCAGCGTCCTCGTGGGCACCGAGCTCGTGAACCAGGAGATCGCGCGCCTCCGCCTCGCGGTCGCCGACGACACGCTGCTGAAGCTCATCGTGGAGAACGCGGCCTTCCGCGGTCAGAACGGCCAGTTCGATCCCACGCTCTTCAA
>DATKNV010000016.1:0-4111 GCA_035541215.1 Allostellaceae bacterium
ACCCCCCTTTTTCCAGGCGGCGGTCGCCAAACCGCCCCAGCCCGTATTCCACCCTCATCTCACCCTCCGCGAGCCTTAATGCCCACCCACCGAATCAGTCTTCCCCCTCGCACGCAAGCGAGATGTGTGAATATGAGAGCACCTTCGGTGGGAGAGGGACAAAATTGCACGGCGTGGCACGTTGAGCATAGGATAAACAAAACGACTGTAACCGGGAGGAAACGAGACATGGTCAAGCGGCTCATTCAGGGGGTTTGCGGCTTCGTTGCGGCGGTTTGCGCGCTGGTGGCGGTGCCGGCGCTCGCTCAGGACAAGACGCCGATCCGCATTGGCTACGGGATGGCGCTCACCGGCGGTCTCGCCGCCAATGGGAAATCCGCGCTCCTCGCGCAGAAGATCTGGGAAGCGGACATCAACGCCAAGGGCGGGCTCCTGGGCCGCCCGGTGCAGCTCGTCTACTACGACGACCAGAGCAATCCCGCGACGGTGCCGGGCCTCTATACGAAGCTCCTCGACGTCGACAAGGTTGACCTCGTGATCGGCGGCTACGCCACCAACATGCTGGCGCCGGCGATGCCCGTGGTGATGCAGCACAACAAGGTCTTCATCGGGCTCCTCGGCCTCGCGGTCAACACGGAGTTCAAGTATCCCCGCTATTTCGTGATGGCGCCCACGGGCGGCATGGATCCGAAATCCTCGATCTCGCAGGGCTTCTTCGAGGTGGCGGCGGCGCAGAACCCGAAGCCGAAGACCCTCGCGATCGTCGCGGCCGACGCGGAGTTCTCGCGCAACGCCGCCGACGGCGCGCGCGAGAATGCGAAGAAGATCGGCCTCGAGATCGTCTACGACAAGACCTACCCGCCGAGCACGACGGATTTCACGCCGATCGTGCGCGCAATCCAGGCGACCAATCCCGACGTGGTCTTCGTGGGCTCCTATCCGCCGGATTCGATCGGCATGGTCCGCGCCGCGGCGGAGGTCGGCCTCAAGACGAAGCTCTTCGGCGGCGGCATGGTGGGCTTGCAGGCGACCGCCATCAAGACGCAGCTCGGCCCGGCCTTGAACGGTATCGTCAACTACGACTTCTGGATTCCCGTGCCGAAGATGCAGTTCCCGGGCGTCAACGAGCTCATTCAGCGCTATCAGGCGCAAGCGGCGGGGCAGGGCGTCGACGTGCTCGGTTACTACATGACGCCCTGGGCCTATGCGCAACTCCAGGTGCTGGGCCAGGCGATCGCCGCGACCAACAGCCTCGACGACGGCAAGATCGCGGACTACATCCACGCCAACACCTTCAAGACCGTGCTCGGCGACGTCAGGTTCGGCAGCAACGGCGAATGGGCGGAGCCGCGCGTCGTGCAGGTGCAGTTCCACGACATCAAGGACAACAGCATCGAGCAGTTCCGCACCATGGACACCCAGACCGTGGTGGCGCCGGCGGCCTACACCTCGGGCAAGGTGATCTACCCCTTCACCGACGCCCGAAAGTGACCGCGCGCGGCAGCGCCTTCGTTCCGCACGATCTTGCGGCGCCCATCCCGGGTGCCGCCGAGGGTCCGCTCGCGGGCCTCACCTGCGGCATCAAGGACATGTACGCGATCGCCGGCGTGCGCACGGGCGCCGGCAATCCCGAATGGCTCGCGGGCCATCCGCCGGAGACGGCGACCGCGCCCTCCGTGCAAAAGCTCCTCGACGCCGGCGCCACCGTCATCGGCAAGACCGTCTGCGACGAGTTCTTCTTCAGCGTCACCGGCGCGAACGCCCATTATGGAACGCCCGTCAATCCGCGCGCGCCGGGAAGGCTACCCGGGGGCTCCTCCAGCGGCTCCGCCTCCGCGACCGCCGCAGGCGCCTGCGACTTCGCGCTCGGCAGCGACACCGGCGGCTCCGTGCGCATCCCCGCGGCGCTCTGCGGATTGTATGGGCTCCGTCCCACACTCGGCCGCGTCGATCTCGCGGGCGCGATGGCGATGGCGCCGAGCTTCGACACCGGGGGCTGGTTCGCCTGCGGCCCCGGCCTTATGCGCAAGCTTGGCGGCGTGCTGCTCGTGGGCGCGGCGGAGCGGGTCCGGATCAACCGCCTCCTCGTCGCCTCGGACTCGTTCGCCCAAGCCGATCCCGCCACCGCGGCCGTGGGCGAGCGCCTCCTGCGCAGCGCGGCTGAGGCGCTGCCCGCGCCCGAGCGCGTGACGGTCTCTCCCGCGGGCTTCGACGCTTGGCGGCAATGCTTCCGCGTCATTCAGGGGCGCGAGATCTGGGAGATCTACGGCGCCTGGATCCGGGAGAGCCGTCCCGGCCTCGGGCCCGGCGTCCGCGAGCGCATCGCCTATGCCGCGACCGTGACCGCGGAGGACGCAACATCCGCTCGACTTATCCACGCGGAAGCGCGTGCCCGCGTGCGCGGCCTCGTCGAGCCCGGCACGATCCTCGCCTTGCCGACCGCTCCCTCGATCGCGCCGCCGGTCGATGTCAGCCAGCAAGCGCTCGACCTCTTCCGCGCCCGCGTGATGGCGCTCACCTGCATCGCGGGGCTGAGCGGCCTGCCGCAGATCACGTTGCCCGCCGGCACGGTCGACGGCTGTCCCGCCGGATTGTCCTTCATCGCGTGGGAAGGCGGCGACGAGGCGCTGTTGGATTTGGCAGTGACGTTGGCGCCCTATTGTGGGCAATAGGGTCGAACCGCAAAGACGCCAAGTAGGATTCACCACGGAGGCACGGAGGACACGGAGGTTCTTTTTCGCGGCGACGCCGCACTTCCTCTTCTCCGTGTCCTCCGTGCCTCCGTGGTGAAAAATTGCGGCTTCGCCGCGATCCAATGCTGGTGCCCTGTCGGTCTCAGCGCCGGATCAGAGATTCCCGCCCGACCAGCGCGTACATGACCTGATCCTGGAAGGTGTCGCCGACGAGAAGCCGGTCGCGCAAGGGGCCGCTCTCGCGGCGAAAGCCGAGCCCCTCGGCAAGACGCATCGAGGCGACGTTCTCCGGATGGATCAGCGCCTCGACGCGGTGCGCTCGCAGCTTCTCGAAGCAATAGTCGAGGAGCGCAGTCATCGCCTCCGTCATGAGGCCGCGCCGCCAATGCGGCCGCGCGAGGATGTAGCCGACCTCGAGCCGGCGATTGCGCTGCTCACGGTGGTGATAATTGACCATGCCGATGCAGCGATTGCCGTCCTTGGCCGCCACCGCCCAGACGCCGTAGGCGTAAGGGCTGTGCTTCATCGCCCAGCGCACGGCGCGCTCGGTCTCCGCGAGGCTCGCGTGGGCCGGAAAATCCCAGTACCGCATGGCCTCGGGATCGCCATAGGCCTCGTGAAAGCCCGGTGCGTCCGCGAGCTCGAAGGGACGCAGCCGCAGACGCCGCGTCTCGAGCACGGGAACCGCGTCCGGATCGCGTGCCATCGCTCAGAGATTGGGCACGTCGGGCGGCAAGCCCAGCGCGACGCGACCGTAGAGCGTGCCTTGCGTGTCCCAGGTGATCGCTTGATGGCCGATCGCGGCGTGGACATCGCGGAAGGCGCGCTGCAGGGGATTGCGCTCATAGATGGCGCCGCCGCCCGCGCCCGCGAAGAGAATGTCGACCGCGCGCACGCACATCCCCGCGGCGTAGGCTCCGTCGCGACGCCAGCGGGTCTTGGCCTCGATGCCGGGAATCTCGCCGCGCTCCGCGATCGCCATCGCCGCGTCGCAGTCCCTGAGCATCAGCGCCTCCGCGGCCTCCGTGAGCGCAGCCGCCTCGGCGATGCGGAGTTGCAGCGTCGGCAGCTCCGCGAGGGCCTTGCCGCCATAGGTGCCGACGCGCGTGCGCATCGCGCTCGTGAACTGCTCGAGCGCGCCCTGGGCGATGCCGAGCGCCACCGGCCCCACGACATAGGCGAAGAGTGCCGTGAGGGGCAGCCGGTAAAGCGCGCCGGGATTGACGGCGCTCCCCGGGCTCGGGCCGCCGCGTCCCGCCGCGACCGCAAGCGAGAGATGCTCGGGGACGAAGACGTCCTCCATCGTCACGTCCTCGCTCCCGGTGCCCGCGAGGCCCATGACGTGCCAAGTGTCGAGGATGCGGATGTCGCTCTGCCGCACCAGGAACATGCGCGCGGAATCCGCCTCGCCCTCGACC
>DATKNV010000017.1:0-90364 GCA_035541215.1 Allostellaceae bacterium
CCCTCCCTCCGCCATTGCCTCCGCGCGTCGGCGCGGCTCAGTTAATGCGCGTTAGTTCCCTTCCGCGCTCCGCGGCGCTGCCGCCGGATTCCACTGCCCCCGCCGCATGCGCGTGACTTTCACGGTCTTGAAGAGTCCCGCCTTGCGGAAGGGTTCCTCGGCCGAGAAGGCTTCTGCGGCGGCGCGGTCGGGGACGTTGACGATGAGGCAGCTCCCGAGGCGCTTCACGCCGTCGTCGGCGAGGAGAGCGCCGCCGAGGACGAGAATGTCGCGGTGCCGCTCGAGATAGGCGAAGTGGCTCTCCTTCGTCGCGGCGCGGATCGCCTCGCCGCCCTCCTTGTCCTCCTGGTAGATGATGTAGAGCATCGCTCGGCACCTCCGACTCGGATCA
Organism: Allostellaceae bacterium; assembly: GCA_035541215.1. Taxonomy (GTDB): domain Bacteria; phylum Pseudomonadota; class Alphaproteobacteria; order ATCC43930; family CGMCC-115725; genus DASZHJ01. The sequence goes on from DATKNV010000017.1 coordinate 392, forward strand.
TGCTATCACTGCCGGGGGCCCCCTCGTGGATCAATCGGGAGCGACGCCATGAGCCTCTATTCGCTGCCGCTCAATTTCGCCGCCTGGATCGAGGAGCACCGGCACCTGCTGCAGCCGCCCGTCGGCAACGCGCAGGTCTGGCCGGGCCGGGACTTCATCGTCACGGTCGTCGGCGGACCCAATGCGCGGACCGATTATCACGACGACCCGCTCGAGGAGTTCTTCTATCAGCTCCACGGCGACATGACGCTCCGCCTCATGGAGGAGGGCAAGCCGCGCGACCTGCCGATCCGCGAGGGCGAGATTTTCCTGCTCCCGCCGCACGTCCGCCACTCGCCGCAGCGGCCGGTGCCTGGAAGCGTCGGCCTCGTGATCGAGCGCCACCGCCCCGAGGGCGTGCTCGACGGCTTCGAATGGTATTGCCTTTCCTGCAACGCGCTCCTGCATCGCGTCGAGGTCCAGCTCAAGAGCCTCGTCGAGGACCTCCCGCCACTCTTCGAGGACTTTTATCGCAGCGAAGCAAAGCGCCGCTGCCGGAGCTGCGGGGCGCTCCATCCCGGCAAGATGGCGGCCCGCCGGGCCGCGACCTAGCCGCGAAGGCGAGGGAATTCCTCGCAAGCGCCCGCAAATCGGGCCTATTCGATTGAGCTTGCCGGGAGCCAGCGCTAGCATCCGCTTCCGGCCGACCGATCTGAGGCAGGGGACTCCGCGGGAATGCTCTTCAATTCGCTCGTCTTCGTCCTGCTGTTCCTGCCGGCGGTCTTTCTCATCTTCACCTACGCGCATCGCCGCTCGATCGAGGCCTCGCTGGTCGTCCTGCTGATTGCCTCCGTCGTGTTTTACGCGTGGTGGCGGCCGGTCTATCTCTTGCTGCTGGCAGCCTCGATCGGCGTCAATTACGCGATCGGCCTGCGCCTGCAAGCCGAGGGTGCGTCGCGCCGGTGGCTCTGGCTCGGCGTCGCGCTCAATCTCGGCTGTCTCGGCTTCTTCAAGTACACGGGCTTCCTCGTCGACACGGTCGACGACGCCTTCGGGCTCGGCATTGCGCGGCCGGAGATCGTGCTGCCGCTCGCGATCTCGTTCTACACCTTCACGCAGATCGCCTATCTCGTGGATTCCTGGCGCGGCCTGGTGAAGGACGCGCGCTTTATCGACTTCGCGCTCTTCGTGACATTTTTTCCGCACCTGATTGCGGGGCCGATCGTCCACCACAGCGAGCTGATGCCGCAGTTCCGCAAATTCGTGAGGCGCGAGGACGTCTGGCAGGACCTCGCCTTCGGCCTCACCTGGTTCAGCCTCGGGCTCTTCAAGAAGGTCGTGCTCGCGGACACGATCGCCGCGAAGATCGATCCCGTCTATGCCGCCGCCAAGGCTGGGGAAGTCGTGACGTTCCTCGAGGGCTGGGCCGCCTGTCTCGGCTACACGGCCCAGCTCTATTTCGACTTCTCCGGCTATTCCGACATGGCCGTGGGCTTGGGCCTCATGTTCGGCGTCAAGCTCCCGCTCAACTTCGCCTCGCCGTACAAGGCCGCCAACATCATCGAGTTCTGGCGCCGATGGCACATGACGCTCTCGCGCTTCCTGCGCGAGTACCTCTACGTGCCGCTCGGCGGCAACCGCAAAGGGCCTGCGCGGCGCTACGTCAATCTCATGATCACGATGGTGCTGGGTGGGCTCTGGCACGGAGCCGGCTGGACCTTCGTGCTCTGGGGCACGCTGCACGGTCTTTATCTCTGCCTCAATCACCTCTGGCGCGGGATCAAGGGGGCGCTCGGATGGCGGCAGGAGGGCGGGCGCTGGGCGCGCTTCGGCGCGGGCGCGCTGACCTTCCTCTCGGTCGCGCTCGCCTGGGTGCTCTTCCGCGCCGACAACCTTGCGAGCGCCGAGAACATTCTCCGCGGCATGGTCGGCGCGAACGGCGTGCTCGTGAGCGACAAGACGGGCGAGTGGCTCCTCCAGCACGGCGCGCTTCCGGCCTGGATTGCCGTCGCGCCGGAAAAGCACGTAGGCGCACTCGTGACGACCGACGTCTTCGGCTGGATCGCCGCGGCGCTCGCGGTCGTGTGGCTCTGCCCCAACACTCAGCAGCTCATGGGCGAGGACGGAAGACGCTGGTATCGTTGGACGCCCAATTTCGCCTGGACGGGCTTCGCCACCATCGCGACCGTCGTGCCGCTCTACTACATGCTCTACCTGCCGAACCGGATCATCCGGTTCATCTATTACAATTTCTGAGCGCGCCGCGCATGCCGAGGCGCCTCATCAAGATCGTGCTGTGGACGGTTGCCGCGACCATCGTGCTCCCGGCGCTGCTGGTGCTCGCGGTGGATCCCTTTCAGGTGATCCATCGCCCCTTCCTGCGCCCGCTCCTCTTCATCGACAACGACCGCTATCAGGACGCGGGCCTCATCCGGCAATACCTCGCCCACGGCGACGAGTTCGATTCGGTCGTGATCGGCACATCCATGTCCGAAGGCTTCCGATCGCTCGATACGGGCGTGGCCCTCGGCGGGCGAAGGGCGCTCAGACTCACCATTCGCGGCGGGAATGCCGAGGCCCTCGCGCTCCTCGGAAACGCCGCGCTCGCGACCGGAAAGGTCCGCCACGTCTTCTGGGAGGTCTATCGGGGCTACTGGGACCCGACCTGGATGGAAAAGCTGCAGATGCCGGCGGAGCTCTATACCGATCGATCCGCGCGGGGCCTCCGGTACTATGTCTTCAACCACGACGCCGTCGTCACCTCGATCGCAATCCTCAAGGGGACCCAAGCGGGGGTGCGCGATTTCGAGCTCCTGCACGACGAGGGGAGCCGGTTCACGACGGCGAGCCGGGAGTTCAGCTCGCCCGAGAGCCTCGCGAAGCTGCGCAAGGAGATCGATCCCGCGGAGCCGTTGCGCGCGCCCGCGCCGCCGCCGAACGCGGCGGAGATCGAGCGCGCCATTCGCGACGGTCTCTTCGGCGTCATCGACGCGCATCCCGATGCGACCTATGCCCTCGTGTTTCCGCCGACCTCCTATCTCGACCTCGCGCGGCGCGGGACGCTCGAATTCGCACGGCGCGAATTCGTCCTGCGGCTTCTGGCGGCGGAGGCGGCGAAGCGGCCCAACGTCGCTCTCTTCGGCTTCGACACCGTGAGCTGCATCGGCGGCGACCTCCGGAACTACCGCGACTACAACCATTTTCTGCCGGAGGTGACGGGCCTCATCACGGCGGCGGTCCGCGCCGGGCGCAATCGCATAACGCCGGAGACCGTCGGCGCCTACATCGAGCGGACGGAGAGCCAGGTGCTGGACTGGCGAGCCCATTTCATTGCCGGCGCCTCCGGCTATGAAGGACAGCCGCTCTCGTGCGTCGAGGCGGCGGAATAGCGGAGCTCGGCGAGAAGGGTACCGGTCAAAGCGTCCAGGCCGCGCTTTTACAAGGCAGCGTCGCCTCTTCCCCGTACGCCATAGACGCCGTCCTCCGCGAGGAGATAGTCGACGCGGTTGTCGACGAGAGCCTCGGCCGCCTCCTCGGGCGTATTGATGATGGGCTCCTCGTGCACGTTGAAGCTGGTGTTGATCGCCGCGGGGAGGCCGGTTCTCGCTTTGAAGGCCTTGAGCGTGTCGTAATAGAGCGCGTTCTCCTCGCGGCGGACGATCTGGGGTCGCGCGGTTCCATCGACGTGGACGACCGCGGGAATGCGGTCTTTCCACTCGCTCCTGACGTCGCAGGTGATGGTCATGAAGCGGCAGGCATAGGCGTTGGCGTCCGTGACGTGGAAGACGGTACGGGCGTCCTCCGCTGCGATGACGGGGGCGAAGGGCATGAACTCGCTGCGGTCGAGGCGCTTGTTGAGGCTGTCGTTGATGTCGCGCCGCTCGGGGGAGGCCATGATGGAGCGCGCGCCCAGCGCGCGGGGCCCGTACTCCATGCGCCGCGCGAAGATCGCCACCGCCTTGCCCTTCGCCATGAGACCCGCGGCGGCCTCGACGGGATCGCCCGGGAGGCGCGCGATCTCCGGGCTGAAGCGCAAGAAGCGGGCGCCGGCGTCGGGATAGGCACGGCCCCAATAGACTTCATCGAGGCGATGGCGATGCCCGAGCCAAGTCTCGAGTCCGTCGCGCTCCAGCAGGTATTGCAGCGCGCCGCCGATGACGAGGCCCTCGTCGCCCATGGGCGGCACGATGAAAACCTCAGCGAGGCCGCATTGCTCGGCCAGGCGCTGGTTGAGTTTGACGTTCGCGAAGAGGCCGCCCGCGAGGCCGAGGCGCTTCACCTTCGTGCGCTCCAGGAGGCGCCGCACCGAGGCAAGGACCATGTCCTCCGCGAAGGCCTGGATCGAGGCCGCGCAATCCTCCCGGGAATGTCCCTCGCAAAGGCCTACGTAATAATCGCGGAGCCGGGCCTCGCTCTCGAATTCGGATTCGATCACGCCGCCCTCATCGACGCGGAACGGCTTTGCGAAGGCCTCGCGCAGCACGGGCTTGCCGAAGGCGGCGAGACCCGTGATCTTGCCCTCGTGGTGCAGCGGCTTGAAGCCGAGAGCCTGCGTCACGTACATGTAGCCGCGAGCGACGCTCTCGTGGCGGTGCGGCAGGCGCAGCCAGCGGTCGTCACCGAAGAAGCATTCGATCTTGCCGTCCTTGAAGAGGCGCTGGCTGTAATTGACGTTGTCGCCGGAGCCGTCGGCGGTATAGAGCAGCGCTTCCTCCCAATCCGTGAAGAAGAGCGACGGCAGGGCATGGGAGAAGTGATGGTTCGCGAACCCAATCTTGGCGGTGGGCCGGAATCCGTAGAAGGCGCGGGTCGCCGCGAGATCGAGGGCCTCTTCCGGCGTGGCTATGCCGCCCTTCACCATTGCGTAATAGAGCAATCGAGTGCTGAGCCGGTTTCCCTGGATCCTGTCGCGCAGGCGCCGAAACGGGTCGGTGCGGTAGAGAAACCGCGCGAAATTGGAGCGTTGGAAGACCACGACGTCGACGTCGGTGCGCGCCATCCCCGCCACCGCCAGGACCTCGTCGATGCATTCCTCGGGCCTCCCGCCATCCTTCTTGCGCCGCGTCAGCCGCTCGCGCTGAACGGCCGCGATGACACGGTAATCGTCGAAGAGCGCGGCGGAGGAATCGTGCACTCCGTCGAGCAGCGAGAGGATTGTGGCCATGAACAAGCGGTCCGCTAATTCGGGTTTCCCCGTCCCGTAATGCCGTGGTCCCGTTACTTCGCGAGGAAGCGACCGATGCTCTCGCGGATGAGCGCTTCCACCGCCTCGCAAGGGGTCTCGATGACGGGCTCTCCGCTCGTCAGCGCCTCGCGTCGGACGGCCGCCTGGGAGCGGCAATCTGCAATAAGCGAAGGCGGAAGTCACGCCAATTTCAACATGGGACATGTTGGCGCGAGCTGCGGCCGTCCTCGGATCGCAGGGAATCCGGCCTTGCGAACCCATTGGGCGGCTCCCCGCGAATTGTCCCGCGACCGCACCGGAGCCCAGGGGCGGGGCGCGGCCGGCGGAGGCTGGCAGGGCGAGCCGCGAGCCATTAGAGTGCGCCGCGGCGTCGGATCGCCCGGAAATGGGGAGTTTCAGGATTTGGTCATGTGGCGCTCTGGTTTGCGCGTTCGAGGCTGCTACTGGGCCTCGCCGAAATGACGACTGCAATCGGCTGGGCCCGGCCCAGCACGGCGCTGGCCGTGGCGAGCGCCGTGATGCCGCCGCTCACCACCATCGCGCCGCTCGGACTGACGATCGTGCTGCCGGTCGCCGCGGTGGCCGCACTTGCGCTCGGCGGCTATCGGGACCTTCCGCGGCTGAGGTCATTGCTGCCGCTTCTGGCGATGCTGGCAATCGCCGGCGCGCTCGGCCTCGCCTCGGCGCTGTGGTCGATCGTGCCCGAGCACAGCCTCGCCACGGCACTGCGCTTCATTGGGCTCGCGCTTTGCGGCCTCGCGCTCTGCGCGGTGGCGTTGGGCCTTGAAGCGCCGGAACGCGAGCGGGTGCGCCGCGCGCTGCTGCTGGGCGTGCTCGTGGCGCTCCTCATCCTGGCGGTGGCGGCCGCCGCACGCCTCGTCTTGCCGGCCCCCGAGGAGGGCGAATTCGCGAGCTGGCTTCGGCACTACACCCGGTTCAATCGCGGCACGACTACGCTCGCGCTCGCGATTTGGCCGGCAGTTCTCGCTCTCGGCGGCGCGGGAAGGCCGGCTCGCGCGGTGCTGCTGCTGGCGGGGGCGTTCCTGGTGCTGCTCGGCCTCGCCGATCAGAGCGCTAAGATTGCCGTCGGCTTGGGTATCGCGGTCTGGACCGTCGCCCGGTATTTCCCGCGCCTGAGCGCAGCAGCCATGGGGGCGGGGCTCGCGGCTCTCGTGGTGCTGCTGCCGCTCGCGCCTCTGGCGCCGCCGCAGATCGTCCGCATCCACGAAGCTGTGCCCGCGATGAAGATCTCTGGCCTGCATCGGCTCGCGATCTGGCATTTCGCGAGCGAGCGCATCGCGGAGCGCCCGCTGCTCGGCTGGGGGCTCGATGCCTCGCGCGCCATTCCCGGCGGCAGCGACCGCATCGCGGACCCCGACCTACGCGGGCTCTTGGCGTCGGGCGCGCTCTGGATGCCGCTTCATCCCCACAGCGCTGCCCTGCAATGGCGGCTCGAGCTCGGCTGGCCAGGCGTCGCGATACTGACGCTGCTGGTCTGGTGGTGCCTGCGGCGCGCGAGCACGGCGCCGACGCCGGCCCAGCGCTCGACCGCGCTCGCGCTGACGGCGTCCGCGCTCGTGGTGGCGATGCTGAGCTACGGCTTCTGGCAGGAGTGGTGGCAGTCGAGCCTCTGGCTCGTCGCGGCCTCGCTCACGGTGCTCCGCCCCGAGGCCGGAGACAGGCGCTCCGCCTAGCCTCGATCCCGCCCGCCCGCCTGCGTCTCGCCGATGCGAGCGAGCAGATTGCCATAGAATTCGCGCGTCGCGGCGGCGACGACGGGAGCGGAGTATTTCTCGACGGCGAGGGCGCGGGCTCCCGCGCCCAATCGCGCCCGGAGCGCGGCGTTGCCCGCGAGCTCCGCGATCGCCGCCGCGAGAGCGCCGGCATCGTCCGGGGGCACGAGAATGCCGCTCACGCCCGGCTGCGCGATCGCCCGGTTTCCCGGGATGTCGGTGGCGACGATGGGGCGTCCCATCGCCGCCGCTTCGACGAGGCTCATGGGGAGGCCCTCGCCGCCCAGCGAGGCAAGGACGGCGATGTGCGCTTGCGCCCAGACCGCGCGGATGTCCTGCTGACGGCCGAGCCAGCGGACGCCCGGCAGGCTCTGCCATTCCCGCAGCCGGGCTTCATCGATCGAGGTCGGGTTTTCCGGATCTGGGCCGCCGACGAGGAGCAGGTCCACCGCAAGGCCCGAGGCCCGCAGCCGTTGCTGTGCCGACACCAAGGTCGTTACGCCCTTGAGCTCGACCATCCGTCCGACATAGGCCGCGGTCACCGGCGGCGGCGGCTCGGGAACGGGCTGGAAGCGATCGAGATCGACGCCCGATCCTCCGACGTTGACGACGCGCGAGGCCGCCTTCGCGCAAAGGGAGACGAAAGCCCGCCGGTCATCGTCGTTCTCCACGATGAACCAATGGTTCGGACGCGCGAGCAGGAACCTCAGCAGAAGCTCGTTGAGCCGCGCGAGGATCCGCGCCTTGAAGCCGCGCCAGCCGCCGATGTAGCCGGTGCCGGTGACCGTGCTCACGACGAAGGGCGCGCGCGTGAGCCACGCGGCGATGCCGCCGAGCGCGATCGGCTTCCACGAGACGTTCTGTACGATCGTGGGACGCTCGCGCCGGAGGATGCGGCGGAGTTGCAGGAAGACCGAGAGGTTGCCCCAGAGGCTCAGGCTGCCGCGGCGCAGTTCGATCGGGTGTAGCGCAATCCCGAGCTCGCGGATGCGATCGGCCTGGCCCGTGACCTTCGTGATCACGCCGACCTCGAAGCCCGCTTGCTGCGCCGCCCGCGCCATCGCAAGGCGGTGCATCAGGAAATACCAGTCCTCCGTGACGAAGAAGATGAGCTTGGGCTTGCACATCTCGCCGATACCGTCGGGTCCCTGATCCGCCGCGATCCCGACTTTTAGAGCCCGCGGATGAGGACATTCAATCCAAATCGGGCCGGCAGGAGGGGGCGTGACCCTTGGCATTCCCGGGACATCGGAGTATCTAGGCTCCAAGATGGTCTCTCGCTTCGGCCCTTTGGCGATCGTGCTGGCGCTGCTCCTCGGCGGGTGCGGCTTCCATCCGCTTTATGCGGAGCGCGCTGATGGCGGCTTCGACGCCGATCTCGCGGCGATCAAGGTCGGCACGATCTCGGACCGCCTGGGACAGGAGCTAACCCTGTCGCTGCGCGACGGCCTCAATCCCCACGGGGTCAAGGTTCCCGCCCGCTACGTCCTCGACGTGACGCTCCTTCCCACGCGTAACGACCTCGCCATCCGCAGCGACGGCACCGCCTCGCGTACCCAGATGATGATCGTCGCGAATTTTCGGCTGAAGGAGATCACGACCGATCGGACGGTGCTGCAGGGGACGACGCGGACGGCCGTCTCCTTCGACGCGCTCACCGACGAATACGCCAACGTCGTTGCGCGTCAGAACGCGCAGGAGCGTTCGCTGCAGGACATCAGCGACGACATCCGCGCGCGGCTCGTCGCCTATGTGAACCGGCACCGGGCGACCGCGAGCGCGCAGTAGGCTCGCCCGCTCGCCCGAGCCTCAGAATTCCTTCTTGAGCTTCGCGTCCACCGACAGCTCCCCGCCGCCGCGGAAGAAGATCGCGAGCAGGACCACCCACCACAGCAGCGCGTACTCGATGCCGCGGTTGGTCCAGAAGTAACCGAATTCCCACTGAAACACCGCGATGATCACGGTCATCTCGATGAGGATGATCAGCGCCGCCAGCCGCGTGAAGAGTCCGATCGCCACGCATGCGGCGGCGATCGACTCCGCGAAGATCGCGAGCCACGCCAGAACCAGCGGGGCCGGCAAGTTGTGGCCGGCGATGGCGGTGGCGAGGCCCTGAGCGCGGCTCTCGACGATCTTTTGGATTCCATGCGGTACGAGCACCGCCCCCGTCGCGAACCGGATCAGGGCGTAGCTATAGGGCGAGAACTTCTCGTAAAGCCCGGCAAGGCCGGGCAAATACAGCCTCTTGGCGTCTATTCCATTGCTCATCGGCTTTCGCCTACTGGCGGTCTTGATCGGGCATTTCAGCGCGCCCGAATTGAGCCTGATGATAGCACGTCCGTAGGGTCGGAATAGGATAGGTTGTGAGGGGCTAGACGATGAAGGCGCAGCCGCAGACGCCGCATTTGTAATACTGGATGTGCTCGGTGTCGTAGACGAGCCAGGTCATGTGCCCGCCCGGACACTGCGCGAGGCGCATCATGGTTTGCTGCCCCTCGACCTCGCGCTCCGTCGGCGGCAGGACCGAGGTGACGCCGATGTTCGCGGCGGCGAGCTTCTTGAGCTTGCTCGGCGGGATTTTCTTGCCGATCATGATTTTGCGCTTGGGCATCGCCATCTCCTCACCTGAGCCTCGCGTACTCTAGCATGGGCGCCACGCCGGAATGCCGCGGAATCGGCAGCGATCGGTGATCCGGTTCACCGCGGCCGGACCGGCGGCGACGCCGCCCGCCGAGCCTTCATTCGCCGGGAAACCCGTGCTAGCGTTGTTGATCTAGCGGGGTGCGCGGATTTCCGGGGGGGCGGGGGAATGTGGCGCGGCTTGGCGGTGATGCTGGCCTGTCTGCTGTCGGGCTGCTCGTTTGCGCCGATGATCGAGGGGGACGCCGTCGACTACGATCAGACTTACGAGGACGTGGCGAACCACCTGCTCGTCACGAACATCCTGCGCGCGCGCGACCGCGCACCGCTCTATTTCAGCAACATCTCGCTCATCCACGCCTCGATCCAGGGCACGGCGAGCGCCGGCGTGACCTTCCCCTTCGGGCCGATTTTCAAGAGTACGCAGCGGGGCACGGCCGCCTCGGCCATCTCGATTCAGACCGCGCCTTCCTTCGACATCGCACCGCTCAACACGCAGGAATTCACGCAGGGCATCCTGAAGCCAATCGATCCCCTGACGGTGAAATACTATTTCGACCGGGCGGTCTCGCAGAAGATGCTGGTCTACCTGTTCTTCTCGCGGATCAGGAGAGCGGTGCCGACCTCGACCTCGACCTCGGCGCCGTCCGATGCGGGCGACCTCCTCAACGATCCCACCAATCCCGAGAAGTTTCGGGAATTCGTGAGCTTCGTCGATAAGGTCTTCGAGGGCGCGCCGGACGGGGCGCCGGTCATACAGGCGAATCAGGTCGAGCCCCTCCATCCCGTCGGACCGCCCTTCAAGGTGGACATGGTGCAGGGCCTGCGCGGCCTGCTCCAGGCGGACCCCGCGAAATACCGCCTCGTTTACAAGCGCGAGAGCGGCGAGGCCCAGCTTTACTCCGTGGGGCCGCAGGAGGTGTTCTTCTGCCGCGGCCTCACGCCCTTGCCCATGGTGGGATTGCCGTCGCTCGCGGACATTCCGGTCTCGACCGCGATCGACACCCAGGTCGCCAGCGGACAAATGAAAACCCTGCGGCAGAACCTCGCGCAGATCGCGGACGTCGAGAAGCAGGTCTGCACTGCGAGGTCGGCGGAGTTCCACGCCGGCACCACCCAGACGTATTTCGGCAGCATCTACATGCGCTCGGCGGAGGGGATCATCCAGTATCTGGGGTCGCTCGCGCGCAGCAAGGAGTACGAGCAGCTGCAGCACGATCACATCGGCTTCACCCTCGTCTCCTTCAGCGACGGTCCGGACGGGGCGCGGTTTGGCGTCGAGTACAAGGGCCGGACCTACTACGTGAGATCTCCCACCGACCGGAGCGATCGCACGCTCGAGGTTCTCGCGCTGCTGACGCAGGTGCTCAATCTCTCGAAGGTCGCGAAAGAGATTCCGACCACGAAGGCGGTCGAGATCGTACCGTGACCTCGGCGTTTTCGCGGGCCTAAAAAATTTGTAACTGGATGCGCCGCGCGCACTCCCTAAATTTCGCGAGGCGAGGGAAGTGCGCACGTTGAAGGGTGGGGCCCGCCGGCTCCGCGACGCGGCTGCGGTCCCTCACGATTCGGGGGCGACTGCGAGAGCGGAGAGCGGGATTGTCGGTCGAAGCCCTGCAAATCGAGGGGAACGAGGCGGCGTGGGCGCGCGCCGCGGACGCTGTCGCGACCGTCGCGGGCTTCGATTGCCGCGCCTTGCACCAGCGCATTTCCTACGCGCTCGGCCGCCAGATCTTCTTCGTGGGCGGCGCGCCGAAATCGGGCACGACTTGGCTCCAGATGCTGCTCGACGGTCACCCCGAGGTGAGCTGCGGCGGCGAGGGGCATTTCATCGGAGGCCTTCTGCCGGGCTTGAAAACCGCGCTCGAAAGTCAGAATCGCGTCATCATCGCCAAGAACCAAAGCGTGTTTCGCGAGCTCAAGGGCTTTCCGGTCTTCGGCGAGCGGCATCTCTTCTATCTGGCCGCGGCCGGAGCGCTCCTGCTGATGCTCGAGCACGCCGGCGGCAAGCGGCTCCGCGCGCTCGGGGAGAAGACGCCGGACAACGTCGAGCACTTCTGGTGGCTCCTCGCGCTGGTGCCGACGGCCAAATTCATCCACATCGTCCGCGATCCCCGGGACTGCGCGGTCTCCGCCTGGTACCACAACCGGCGCGTCGAGCCCCGCTGGCTCGAGGAGAGGTTCAGGACGATGCAGGAGTTCGTGCGCTACTACGTGGACCGGTGGGCGACCGGGGTCGGGGAGGGGGTTGCGTTCGGCCGCAGCCATCCCGACCGCTATCTCGAGTTTCGCTACGGCGATCTCCTCGAGGACACCGAGGGCACGTTGAGCCGAGCGCTCGCGTTTTTGGGCGTCGAGCCGAACGCATCGGCCGTGCGGGCCTGCTGCGAGGCCGCGGCGTTCGAGCGCGTGAGCGGCGGCCGGCCCAGGGGCAGCGAGGATCCGAACTCCCTCTTCCGCAAGGGCGTGACCGGAGATTGGTGCAACTATCTCGACCCCGAGACCAACGACTACTGCCTCGCCGCCGCGGGTCCGCTGCTGCAGCGTTTCCGCTTCGCCTGAACGCGGGAGCAGCCCCGGGGATCGAGGGATTTTAGCAAAATCCCGGCGATTGCCCGGCAGCCGGCTTCGATCGGCGGGGGGAACTGGCAGTCCTCAACGATCCCTTAACCCTCGCGTGCCAGCCTCGCTCGCATGGCGAAGCGCTTGCCCTCGAGGGGGCCGCGGGGCCTCGATCCCGCGGATTGGCCGAGCTTCCGGGCCCAAGGGCATCGGATGCTCGACGACATGCTCGACTACATCGAGCGCATCCGAGAGCGGCCGGTTTGGCAGCCCATCCCGGACGAGCTTCGCCGCCGCTTCCGCAGCGTGCTTCCGGCGGCGCCGGCCGAACTCTCGGCGGTGCACGATCAATTCATGCGCGACATCCTTCCCTACGCGACCGGCAACACGCATCCGGGCTTCATGGGGTGGGTTCACGGCGGCGGCAGTCCCGTGGGCATGCTCGCGGAGATGCTGGCGGCGGGCCTCAACGCCAATCTCGGCGGCCGCGACCACATGCCGATCGAGGTCGAGCGCCAGGTCGTGGAGTGGATGCGCGAGCTCTTCGGCTTTCCCGATACCGCCTCGGGACTCTTCGTCACCGGCACCTCAATGGCGAACCTCCTGGCCGTGCTGGTCGCTCGGAGCTCGGCACTAGGGACGGCTGTGCGGCGCAAGGGCGTGCAGGCCGCGGGAAAACGCCTCGCCGCCTATACCTCAGCGGCTGCGCACGGCTGCATCGCACAGGCGATGGATCTCTCCGGCCTCGGCATCGAGGCCTTGCGAGTGATCGCGACGGATGCAGCGCACCGGATCGATCTCGCGGCGCTCCGCGCTGCGATCGAGGCCGACCGCGCCGCGGGCTTCACCCCTTTCCTGGTGGTGGGGACCGCGGGCACGGTCGATATCGGTGCGATCGACGACCTCGCGGGCCTCGCGGAAATCGCTGCTCACGAGCGGCTCTGGTTCCACGTCGACGGCGCCTTCGGTGCGCTCGCGATGCTGGCGCCGGAATTGGCGCCGCGGCTCGCCGGAATCGAGCGTGCAAACTCCCTGGCCTTCGATTTCCACAAATGGGGCCAGGTCCCCTATGACGCGGGCTTCCTGCTGGTGCGCGACGGCACGCTCCATCGCAATGCCTTCGCCTCGCCCGCGGCCTATTTGCGGCGGGAGTGCCGCGGTCTCGCGGCGGGCTCGCCCTGGCCCTGCGATTTCGGGCCCGACCTCTCCCGCGGCTTCCGCGCGCTCAAGACTTGGTTCACCTTCAAGGTCTACGGCACCGAGCGCCTGGGCGCGATGATCGCGCGGACCTGCGACCTCGCGCAGTACCTGAAGCGCCGGATCGAGGCTGCCCCGGAGCTCGAGCTATTGGCGCCGGTGCAGCTCAATATCGTCTGCTTCGGCTATCGCGGCGCCGGCGCTTCCGGCCTCGATGCCGAGATCGTCGCCGATCTCCAGGAGTCCGGCATCGCCGCGCCCTCGACGACGATGCTCGGCGGACGCGTCGCCATTCGGGCGGCGATCGTCAATCACCGCACCGAAGAGAGCGACCTCGACGCGCTGGTAGAGGCCGTGCTCACCTTGGGCGCAGCCAGGGCGAAGAGCCGTGCCGCCTAGGCCTCGGTCTTCTCGTCGGAGCCGGGCTCGAAAGCGCCGAGAGCATTGCGCTTGAGGCGGCCCTTCGCGGCGCGCGCTTCGGCTTTGGCCAGCGCCTTGCGCTCCGCGAGGAAGGCCTTGAACTCCTCGTCGAGGATTCCTCTCGCATCCGCCATCTGCGGCAGGATGAAGTCCGGCGCTTGATTGCACTCCACGAGGAGAGCGCCGCCATCGACCGGCGCGATGTCCCATCCGATCAGCGCCAAGTCCGGCAATACCTCGGCCGCGCCGAGCGCCGTCTCCTTCACCGCGCGCCAACTCGGCACCGTCGCCCCGAGGATCGGAGCGCTGCTGTCGGGATGATGGCTCGGCTCGGAAATGCCGAGCCCGGTGCCGCGCAGGGCTGCGGTCACGCGGCCAGTCTCGAGATCGAGACGGGCGAGGATGTTGCCGGAGCGCCAGAAATTATCCGCCGCGTTCTCGCCCGCGGGGATCTTCCAGCAGGCCCGCAGGATTTTCGGAACGCCCCCACGTATGACCGTGAGGACGCGCACGGTCGAAAGACGGTCGCCGCAGAGGGAGAGGACGTCGCGATGCGGGCTCACCCGGCGCTGGAACAGGTAGCCGTCGGCGTAGTTCGCAGCGACTTCCGCGACGAAGCTCTCCAAGGGAACGCGGCGGCCGCCATAGGCGATGAGCTCGCGCTTGGTGGCGTCGATGCCGTCGAAGCTCGCGGAGCCCAGGCTCTGCGTGCCGCCCATGGGCTTGCCGAAGAGCGGATAGTGGCTGGGATCCAGGAGGAAGGCGCGCAGCGCCTCCGCCCCGGCGAGCATCCGCCCCGACGCCTTGCCCGCACGGCCGGAATAGAGAGCAAGGAGCGGAATGGTCGGAAATCCATACGCGCCGAACAAGGCGCTCGAGGCGATCTTGTTCATGGCGAGTCCCAGGAGATCGAAGCGGAAATTCGCCTGCGTCCAGATCTTGCGCGAGGCGGTCAAGCCCACGAACGCCTTCTTGTCCGTGCCCGCATAGCGCTTCGCGTCGAAGAGGCCGAGCGTCATGTATTCGTCGAAGCCGAGCCGGCCGGGGCCGAGAGCAAGCCGGGCGAATTCCCTAATGAGGCCGCCGTAGCCTGTTCCGGCCGCCGCCGTCATCTGCCGCATGGCGTCCACCAGCGAGGCGGCCTGCTTCGGCCGTGCGACGTCGAGCGCGGCGTCGGCCTTGCTAAGGCCTTCCGATTCCATGGCGACTGACATGCCTTGACCCTCTCTGCGATGCGCGCCGAATGCCGTCGCGGCGCTCGCTGGGATCATCAGCCGCCAATGGTTAACGGGTCGTAATTGATCGGCGAAGGCTTAAGGGCCGCGAGCCTCAGCGCGGCGCGCCGGTGCCCCCGAAGCTGTAGGGGGGATTCGGCGGCGCGCCCGGCGGAGTTCCCATGCCTCCGGGTCCATAGCCCGTGACCGGCCCCTGGTTCGGCGGAGGAGCGAACTTGCCCGCCGGCGCGGGTGCCGATGTCGCGGGGTTTGGGCCGCTCGGCGGCTGGTTATAGGGGTAAGCGCCGGGCTTCACCTTCGGAACCTCCGGCACCGGCGTCGGCAGGACATTCTGCTGATTTCCGGTCGAACTCCCGCCGCTCGCCGCTCCAGGGCTCTGGGTACCATCGGCGAGGGCGCCACCGCCGGCGGCAAGGCCCATCATGGCGGTGAGCACGATCAACCAGCGGATGCGCATGACTGCCTCGCGAAATTCCCGACCCCTGAAAAGATATAGGTCGTAGAGGCCGCTTTCGCGAGCCGCCGGCGCCGAGACTTGACCGAATGCACGGCTGCGGCCGAGGGTAGCGCTTCAGCCTGGGGAGCCCGCCGATGCCGGACCGGATCGATCTCGACGATTTCCTCTTGAGCGGCCTCGTCAAGGGCGTGCCCGGCGGCATCGCGCCCTTCAAGCTCCGCGACGCCGGCGCCCGGCGCTGGAATTTGCTGCGCGAGGACCTGCCGCTGCCGGCCGCGGTGCTGAAAACCTCCGCGATCGATCACAACGACCGCTGGATGCAGTCGTTCCTGCGGCTTTCGGGCGCGGTCATCGCGCCGCACGGCAAGACCACGATGAGCCCGGCCCTGTTCCACCGCCAGCTCGAGCACGGTGCCTGGGCGATGACGGTCGCTACCGTCCAGCAGGTTCAGGTCTGCCGCGCCATGGGCGTCGACCGCATCGTGCTCGCCAATCAGCTCGTGGGGCGCCAAGCGATCCGCTACGTGCTCGACGAGCTGGCCGCGCACAAGGAGCTCGAGTTCTATTGCCTCGTCGACAGCGTGGCCGGGGTCCGGCAACTGGCGGAAGCGGCGCGGGGCCGCATGCTGCAGGCGCCGGTCAATCTGCTCCTGGAGGGCGGAACGATGGGCGGGCGCACCGGCTGCCGCGATCTCGCGGGGGCGCTCGAGGTGGCGCGCGCTGCGGCTGCGGCGGGTCCCGCGCTCCGGCTGCGCGGCGTCGAGGGCTTCGAAGGGCTCATCCAAGGCAAGGCCGCGGAGGAGACTGAGGCAAAGGTGCGGGCTTTCCTTGATTTCCTTGCGCGCATAGCCGAGGCGTGCCTCCACGAGAACCTGTTCGCGCCCGGTCCCATCGTGCTCTCCGCCGGGGGATCGGCCTATTACGATCTCGTGGTCGACCGCTTCTCGCAGGAGAGGCTCGGGCGCGAGACGATCGTGCTGACGCGGAGCGGCTGCTACCTCACGCACGATTCCGCGCTCTACCGCCGCTCCTTCGAGCGGCTACACGAGCGCAAGCCCGAGATCGACAAGCTCGGCGAGGGGCTGCGTCCCGCCCTCGAGGTCTGGGCCTATGTGCAGTCGCGGCCGGAGACGACGAAGGCGATTTGCACCATGGGACGGCGCGACGTCTCCTCCGACGCGGACATGCCGGTGCCGGAGCTCTGGTGTCGTCCCGGCGGCAACATGGCGCCGCAGGCGCTCGCCCCGGGCCATAGCGTGACCGGCCTCAACGATCAGCACGCGCATCTGACGCTGCCCGCGGAGAGTCCGCTCCGCGTCGGCGACATGATCTCCTTCGGCGTCTCGCATCCCTGCACCACCTTCGACAAGTGGCAGGTGCTCTGGCTCGTCGACGACGACTACACTGTCACGGGCGGGGTGCGCACGTTCTTCTGAGGTTCAGGGCGCGGCAAGGCGGGCGAGTGCGCGCACGTCCTCGAGGGTTTCGATCCGCTCCACCGCAGCGATGACGCGATCGGCCGCTTCTGCGGGAAGACGCGCCGCGCTCTTCGCCCAGCACACCCGGAACTTCGCAAGCTGCCGCTCGCGGTCGAGAGGGCGGTCGGGACTCCCGAGCGTGTCCGCGATATGGAGCCGATGCACTGTGCCGTTCTTGAGGCGGATCGCGAGCTCCTGCGGCAGCAGGACGTTTCCCCGGGCTTGCTCGTCGATGGCGATGACGATCTTGGCCGCGAGCGACCGCGCCGCGGGATCGCGCATTGCCTCGGGACCGAAATCGTCGAGGCCGACGCCGCCGCGCAGGAGCGCTACGGCGCCGACATAGCGTGCGCAGAGCCGGGCGTAGCTTGCGCTCATCTCCGCGAGCGGCGGCCGTCCCACGAGCTGGGCGATCAGCGGCGATGCCAGCAGCAGGACCTGCTCGACCTCCTCGGCCGCGAAGCCGTGGGCGGCCTTCAACCGCAAGAGGCCGTCGATGAGGCCGTGGGTGGCGCGTCCGGATGGGAACGGCTTGTGCGAGAGCTCCGCGATGCGCCAGACGCGGCCGAGCTCCGCGAGCGCGGGTGCCAGGTCGAAACCGGGCTCGAACAAGGCAATGTAGCCGTGTTTTCCCTCGAAGGTCTCGCGTGTGCCCGCGAGGTCCGCGCGCGCGAGATCGGCGGCGACCACCGCATTGCGGGCGCTGAAGCCTATTTGCAGCGGTAGCAGCGGCTTCCCCTCGCCATGGGGCTGCATGGTGCCCGAGACCTGGGCATAGGCGAGCCCGAATGCATCGGCGAGGCGCGCGGCATTGAAGCCCGCGAGCTTCCCCACCGCGGCGACGGCTCCGAAGGCGCCGGCCGTGCCGGGGCGGAAGAACTGCCAGCGTCCCCGCGGATTGAGGCCGAGCGTCACCGCGACGTCGACACCGAGCGCCAGCGCGGTCAGGAAATCGCGGCCCGTGATGCCGCCCATCCGCTCGGCCCAGGCCAGTGCCGCGGGCATCACCGTGGAGAGCGCGTGCACCACCGCGGGCTCGTGCAGGCAATCGAACTCCTGGCAGTGCGCGTGATGCGCGTTGACGAAGGCGGCCGCAGGGGCTGGCAGCCGGAGCGCGGTGCCGAGCACGCGCGCCTCGGTTCCGGAACCCCAGCCCTCGGCAGCAGCGCGCACTGCGTCCGACCCGGGAGTGCCAGATCCTGCGGTTGCCACACCCAGCGTGTCCAGAAGGAACGTCTTTGCCGCGTCCACGGCCGCGGGCGGGAGTGTCTCGAAGCGCGTCTCGGCGACGTGCTGCGCCAGGCGCTCGGCGACGGTCACCGGCTCAGCCGACGGGATTGAAGTCGTAGCGCCCGACACCCTGGAGAATGCCGAACTTGCAGGGGCCCATGTCCTTGCCTGTGACGCGATGCGCGCGCTTCGCCGGGACGACGTGGGTCTCGCCGGGCTTAAGCTCGACGACAGCGCGCGGCGCGCGCGTCTCGATCACCATCGGACCCTGCATACAGAAGAAGGTATCGCTGACGTTGCTGTGCCAGTGCCAGGGCACCTCTTGTCCCGCCGCGAGCGTGAGCACGACCATCCGGAGATCGGGCGTCTCCGCCCAGGTCTCGTACTCCGCGACTTCGTAGGACCGCTTCTTGGGGGCTGTCGATGTCATGGCGTCCTCCCGCCGACGATGGCGCGCCAGTAAAGCACGTCTCGAGGCGGGCGAGGAGGGCGCGCCTCTTGGCGGCGCGAGAGGCTCCGTTATGATGCCTCGACGAGGGAGGGGTCGATGGAACCATATCGCTACGGCTATTCGCCCATCGTCGCGCGGCCGCGGATCGTCTGGCCCGGTGGCGCGCGGGTCGCGCTCTGGGTCGTGCCCAACGTCGAGCACTACGAGTACGTCCCGAGCTTCGTGCGCGTGCGCAATCCCTGGCCGCGCTCGCCTTATCCCGACGTCCTCGGCTACGGGACGCGCGACTACGGCAATCGCGTGGGGATCTGGCGCATGTTCGAGATCATGGACAAGCACGAGATCCGCTGCACGGTCTCGCTGAGCCTCTCGGTCTATGAGCGCTATCCCGAGATCCGAGAGGCGATCGAGGCGCGGCGCTGGTCGATCCTGAGCCACGGCGTCGTCAACACCCGATATCACTGGGATCTCACCGAGGAAGAAGAGCGCGAGCAGATCGCCGAGGCGATGGCGATCTACGAGCGCACCACCGGGCGGAAGCTCGCGGGCTGGTTCTCGCCCGCGATCTCCCACACCCTGCACACGCCCGACCTCGCGGCCGAGGCGGGCATGCGCTACGTCTCCGATTTCTATCACGACGACCAGCCCACGCCGATCAAGGTGCGCAAGGGCACGCTCGTCTCGATCCCCTATTCGATGGACCTCAACGACGCCCTGATATACCGCTGGCCCATCGAGGCCGAGGAATTCGCGCAGATGATCATCGATCACTTCGACACGGTCTGGCGCGAGGGAGTGACGCAGGGCCGCGTCATGTGTCTTGCATTGCATCCCTACATGATCACGGCGCCGCATCGCGCGAAGCATCTCGACCGCGCGCTCAAATATATCCTCTCCCACGAGGGCGTCTGGAAGGCGACGGGCGAGGAGATCGCGGATTGGTACATCGCCAATGCGCTCCCGGCCTATCGGCAGCATCTGGGCGCGGAGGCCTGACATGGAAACGAAGCGCCCGCCTGCCGGCGAGATCCTCAAGCCCGGCATGGATCATCCCCATCATCCCTTTTGGCCGCTTCCGAGCCGTCCCAAGCTCGTCTGGCCGAACGGTGCGCGTGTCGCGTTCTGGGTGCTGCTCCATCTCGAGTATTGGGAGCTCGATCCGCCGAAGGACGCCGTCCGCGATCCCCGCTTCGTCGGCGAGATGGGAAGCTTCTTTCCGGACTACCGCACCTGGACGCAGCGCGATTACGGCAATCGCGTGGGCATCTTTCGCGTGCTGGAGCTGCTGGACCGCTACGGGCTCAAGGCGACGGTCGCCGCGAACTCCTCGGCGCTCGAGCGCTATCCCTATCTCGTGGCGGAATTCAAGCGCCGGGGCTACGAGTTCGCCGCGCACGGGAGCCACGCCACGCGGATGATCACGAGCCGCATGAGCGAGAGCGAGGAGCGCGCCTTCATCGCGAGCTCGATCGAGGCGGTGACGCGCGCGGCCGGCACGCGTCCCACCGGGTGGCTCGGCCAGGATTACGGGGAGTCCGCGCGGACGCCGGTGCTGCTTGCAGAGGCGGGACTCGACTACGTCATGGATTGGCCGAACGACGATCAGCCCTATCGCATGACCGTGGGGAAGCCCTTCGTTTCGATCCCGAACCACGCGGAATGGGACGACGTTCAGCTCCTGTGGCTGCGGAAGCTGGGCATGGCTGGCTATCCTAAGATCCTGGCGGAGGCCTTCGAGACGCTGCACGAGGAGGGCGCCGCCTCCGGCCGTATCTTCGGCTTGAGCCTGCATCCCTGGCTCATCGGCATGGCGCATCGCATCCGCTATCTCGACGAGGCGCTGAAACGCATCGTCGGATACCGCGAGGTCTGGCAGGCAACCGCCGGAGAGATCGCCTCCTGGTACCTGCGCAACGGGCCCAACTACGAGGACAAGAGCGGGGGACGGCGATGAGCGGCTTCTCCGACGACGCGCTGCACGTGAAGCCGCTCACCTTCATGGGCGTGCCGCACGCCTTTGATCTATCCAAGGCAAGGGCTGCCGTGCTCGGCGTGCCCTTCGATTGCGGGACGCATCGCTACCGCATCGGCTCGCGCCAGGGGCCGCAAGCGATCCGCGAGCAGTCGGTGCTGGTACGGCGCTACCACTCCGATCTCGCGGATTTCGATCCGCTGGAGCGGCTGGCTCTGGTCGATCGCGGCAACGTCGACGTGACGCCGAGCCGCATCCTCGATGCCTTCGAGCGGATCGAGGCCGCGGCCTCCCGCATTCACGAGGCCGGCGTCATCCCCGTCACCATGGGCGGCGACGGCAGCATCTCCGTGCCCCTGCTCCGCGCGGCGGCGCGCCGCTATCCCGGTATCGTCGCCGTGCACATCGACGCGCACACCGACAGCTATCCCTACGACCCCAACGACAAGTTCACCTCGGCGACGCAATTCACCCACGCCGCCGAGGAGCAGCTCGTGGTGGCGTCGCTCTCCTACCACATCGGCGTGCGCGGCACGACCTACATGAAAGGCGTCTACGACTACACGCGCTCGCTCGGCTACAACGTCATCACCATGCGCGAGGTCTTCGAGCGCGGCCCCAAGCACGTGCTCGCGGAGCTGCACCAACGCCTCAAGGGGCGGCCGGTCTATCTCTGCTTCGACATGGACGTCTTCGATCCCTCCTGCGCGCCCGGCGTCGCAACGCCGAGCTGGGGCGGGTTCACGAGCCGTGAGGGGCTCGACTTTCTCCGCGGCCTCTCGGGCCTCGACATCGTCGCGGTCGACGTCAACACCGTGAGTCCTCCGCACGACGTCCAGGGCATGACCGCGCATCTCGCGGCCTATGTGATCTACGAGAGCTTGATCCTGCTCTGCCGCAAGCTCGGGCTCGCGGGCTGAGCTAAGGGCGCGCGAGGCGCACGACGCCGTCGACGGCGACGGCGCCGAAGGCCTTGACGATCAGCGGATTGATCTCGGCCTCGAGCACCGGCGTGCCCGGCAGCGCCGCGAGCTCTGAGAGCCGGGCGACCGCGCTCGCGAGCGCCGCGAGATCGCCCGCGGGCGCGCCGCGGAAGCCCCGAAGCGTCGCGAAGCCGCGCACCTCCGCCAGCATCTCCTCCGCCTCCGCAACCGAGACCGGCGCCAGGCGCACGGAGAAATCGCGATAGACCTCTGCGAGAGTCCCGCCCATGCCGACGGTGACGACCGGCCCGACCTGGGGATCGTGGCGATAGCCCACGAGCGCCTCGCCGATGCCGCGCTCCATCGGCTGCACGAGGATGCCCGCGATCGATGCGCTGGGGTATTTGTCGCGGACGCTCGCGAGCATCTGGCGCGAGCGCACTGCAAGCTCCTCGCCGGAGGCGATCCCCAGTGCCACCCCGCCTGCATCGGTCTTGTGCGTGATGTCCGCGGAGAGCACCTTTGCCACGACCGGGAAGGCGAAGGGCAATGGTGCGAGCCGCTCGGGATCGACGACGGCGCAGGGAGCGACGGCAATGTCGAGCGCGTCGAAGAGGGCGAGGGATTGCCGCTCGTCGAGGACGGCGCGAGAAGCCGCCGAGAGTGCTGCCAGCGCGCGGTCGCGCGTGGCGCCGGGAAGCGGCTCCGCCGGCGCCGCCTGGTGCCAGCCGAAATAGGCGGCGATCGCGTCGGCGCAGGCTTCGGGCGTCCGGAATCCCGCCACACCGTTCTCGGCGAGCGCGTGCAAGCTCGCTTCCGCATGCGGCACCAGGAAGGCGGCGATGGGCTTCTTCGCGCGTGCGCACTCGATGATCGGCTTCACCGCGAGCTCGCCGTGGAATTGCGCCGAGGAGCCCACCACCGCCAGGACCAGATCGAACTCCGGTGCCTCCATCAGTATGTCGAGCGCGGCCAGCATGATGTCGGGACGCGTTCCCGCGAGCGTCATGTCGATCATGCGCCCCGGCAGCGCCGGCGCCTTCGCGGCCTTGAGACGCGCGTAGGTCTCGGCACTCGGTGGCGTCACCTCGACGTTTCGAAGACCCAGGCGATCCGCCACCATCGCGGCGCCGCCGCCCGTCGTGGTGATGGCGCCGACGCTCCGGCGCGCGGTCGTCGGCGGCGTCCGGCCGATCACGAGGGCCGGCGCTTCCAGCAGCGTCTCCAGGTGATCGACGCGGAGAATGCCGTGCCGGCGCAGGAACGCATCGACCCCGGCGTCGGACCCGACCATGGCGCCGGTGTGCGAGACCGCGAGCTCGCGGCCCACCTCCGAGAGTCCGAGCCGGTAGGCGATGATCGGCTTGCCCGCGGCCTTCGCGAGGTCACCGAAGCGGGCGAAGTGCTCGCGCTCGCGGATGGTCTCGAGGAAGAGGAGAAATGCGTCGGTCTCGGGATCGCCCGCGAGCGCCGCGCCGATCTCGCCGACGGAGAGATCGGCCTCGTTGCCGACGGAGATGAGCTTGGAGAAGCCGATGCCCCGGGGGAAGCCGCGCGAGACGAAGGTGCCAATCTGGCTCCCGCTCTGGGAGAGCACGGCGATCCGCCCCTTCAGGAGCTTCTCCGCGGCGAAGGCGGCGTTGGCGGTGAGCGCGAGCGGCGTGTGCGTGTCGACGACGCCGAGGCTGTTGGGGCCGACGAGGCGAAGGCCCGAGCCCCGCGCGATCTCCAGGAGGCGCCGCTGCAGTGCTACGCCCTCGGCGCCCGCCTCCGCGAAGCCGCTCGCAAGGATGGTCGCGGCGCGGACGCCTCCTTCCGCGCAAGCCGCGACCGCCGCTTCGACCAGCGGCGTGTTGACGAGAATGTAGGCGTGATCGACGGGGCCGGGGACATCGGCGAGGCTCTTGTAGGCGCGCTCGCCCTGCACGGTGTCGCGGTTGGGGTTGATCGGGTAGGTCGGTCCCGCGAAGCCGTGCTTCCTGAGGAAGTGCAGGGGGCGACCGGCCGTGCGTCCGGCGTCGTCGGAGACGCCGATGAGCGCGACCGCGCGCGGGCGGAACAGAGCTTGCGCGAGCGCGATTTCGGCCGCGCTATTCAGCGGCACGGCGCGGCTTCTGCGGGAAGCGTCGGTCGAAGACGAACTCGGCAATGCGGTTCTTCATGATCTCGACGGAGCCGCCGGCGATCATCCAGCCGCGCGTGCGGCGAAGGCAGTACTCGACGAGGCTCTCCTCGGTGTAGCCGAGGCCGCCCAGGACCTGCATCGCCTCGTTCGCGGCGCGGAAGCCCGCCTGGTTGCAATAGGCCTTGGCGAGCGAGGTCTCGTAGGCGGATGGAAGGCCCTTGTCGGCGTTGACGGCCGCGCGATAGAGCAGCAGCTGCGCGGCCTCGAGCTCCATCGCGACCTCCGCGAATTTCCATTGGATGCCCTGGAACTCGCAGAGGGGGCGGCCGAACTGGATGCGCTCCGTCGCGTGCTTGCGCGCGATCTCGAAGGCGAGGCGACCCACCGCGAGCGCGCGCGATGCATTGCCGAGGCGCTCGGCGTTGAAGCCCTGGATCTGCTTCTTGAACCCGCCGGGACCGAGCAGGAGACTCTCGCGCCCGATCCGGCAATTCTCGAAATAGAGCTGCTGCCAGGAATCCCCGCCGACGAAGCGCGTGGGTCGGCCGAAGCTGAAGCCGGGCGTGCCGCGCTCGACGAGCACGGACCCGATGCCGTCGACGCCGGGTCCGAAGCGGACATAGACGAGAAAGAGACCAGCGTCCGGGCTGTTGCTGGTGAAGACCTTGGTCCCGTCGATGCGGAAGCCGTCTCCGTTCGGCGTCGCGGTGGTCTTGAGATCGGTGACGGCGGAGCCCGCCTCGGGCTCGCTCATGCCGACCGCGATCACCATCTTGCCCGCGAGCAGCGCCGGCAGGTACCGCGCCTTCTGCTCCGCCGTCGCGTATTCCGCGAAGGTGCGGATCGGCCCGAAATTTCCGGCCTGGATCACGTCGGCGCTGCGCGGACAGACCTGCGCCACTTCCTGGATCGCGATCACCGCGTCCATGAGGCTGCCGCCCTGACCGCCGTCGCTCTCGGGAATGGTGATACCGAGGAGCCCTTGTTCGGCCATGCGCCGGGCGATGTCCCAGGGAAAACCTTCGGCGTGCGCGTGCTTCAGTGCATCCGCCGCGAGCGTGCGCTCGGCGAACCGTCGCACGGACTCCTGGAACTGCGCCTGCTCGGTGGTGAGGTTGAAATCCATGCTGCTTCGCCAACCGCTCTCAGCGGGGTTTGCCGATGCCCCAGCGCCGCGCCCAGCCGAGCCCGGCGAGGGTGCCAGCCCGCGGCCGATACTCGCAGCCGACCCAGCCGTCATAGCCGGTCTCGTCGAGGAGATCGAGAAGATAGGGGAAGTTGACCTCGCCGATATCGGGCTCGTTGCGGTCGGGAACGCCGGCGATCTGGACATGGGCGAAGCGCCCGGCGAGCGCGCGGACGTGACGGGCGAGATCGCCCTCCATGATCTGGCAGTGATAGAGATCGAATTGCAGAGAGAGATTGGCGCGGCCAACGCGCGCGATCACGCGCAGCGCATCGCCGGAGGCGTTGAGGAAATAGCCGGGCGTGTCTCTCGAATTGAGCGGCTCGATGAGGACGGAGATGCCGTGCGGCGCCATGAGCTCCGCGGCGCGGCGGAGGTTCGCGACGTAGGTCTCCTCGCCCTCGGCCTTGGGCCGTCCCTCGGGCCAGATGCCCGCGAGCGCGTGAATGCGCGTGCAGCCGGTGGCGCGCGCGAGGGTCAAGGCGCGCTCGGCGGCCGCCATGAACTCGGCCTCGCGGCCCGGGAGCGCCGCCATGCCGCGATCGCCCTTGGCGTAATCGCCCGCGGGCATGTTGAAGAGCGCGGGCGTCAGGCGATGCTGCTGCAGGCGCCGGGCAATCTCCTCGGGCGGGGTGTCGTCCGGAAATTGGAACTCGACGGCTTGGAAACCCGCCGCGGCCGCGGCGGCGAAGCGGTCGAGGAACGGAACCTCCGCGAAGAGCCAGGAGATGTTGGCGGCGAGCTTTGGCATGGGCGCGAGAGTACAGGATTTTGCGCCGGCGGCCATAGCGTGCCTGCGGTTTAGCCGCAGCGGGGATCATGCTATAGACCCTCGGAGGTAGAGGGGAGTGCCGCCATGAATCTGCATCGTCTGCTGCTGGAGCGCGCGGAGGCGGGGAAGCCCATCCGCGTCGGCCTCATCGGCGCCGGCAAGTTCGGCACGATGTTCCTGGCGCAGGCGCTGCGAACGCCGGGATTGCATCTGATGGCGGTCGCGGATCTCGCGCCCGTGCGGGCGCGCGAGGCGCTGACGCGCGTGGGCTGGCCCTCCGAGCGCATCGCCGCCGCGAGCCTCGATGAGGCCTCTGCCAAGGGCACTACTTTCATCGGCGACGATGCCGCCGCGATGATCGCGGCGCCTCAGATCGAGGTCGTGATCGACGCGACCGGCGTTCCCGCCGCGGGCATCCGCCACGCGCTGCTGACGATCGAGCACGGCAAGCACATCGTCATGGTCAACGTCGAGGCCGACGTCCTCGCGGGCCCGCTGCTGGCGGAGCGGGCGGCGAAAGCGGGCGTCGTCTATTCCATGGCTTACGGCGATCAGCCCGCGCTCATCGCGGAGCTCGTGGATTGGGCGCGCGCCGCTGGCTTCGAGGTGGTGGCGGCGGGGAAGGGGACCAAATATCTCCCGATCTATCACGCCTCGACGCCGGAGACGGTCTGGGGCCATTACGGCCTGACGCCGGAGCGGGCGCGGCTCGGCGGCATGAACTCGCAGATGTTCAACTCCTTCCTCGACGGCACCAAGTCCGGGATCGAGATGGCGGCGGTGGCGAATGCCACGGGCCTCACGCCCGCGAAGGGCGGCCTGCGCTTTCCGCCTTGCGGCGTCGACGATCTCCCGCGGCTCCTCCATCCCGGCGCCGGCGGCGTCCTCGACCACAAGGGCCAGCCCGAGGTGATCTCCTCGCTCGAGCGCGACGGCAGGCCGGTCTACCGCGATCTCCGCTGGGGCGTCTACGTCGTCTTCGAGGCGCCCAGCGACTACGTCGCGCGCTGCTTCAGCGAGTACGGCGTCGTCACCGATCCCACCGGCCGCTATTGCGCGCTCTATCGTCCCTATCACCTGATCGGGCTCGAGCTCGGCATCTCCGTCGCCTCCGTCGCGCTCCGCCGCGAGGCGACGGGCGCGACGCGGAGCTTCCGCGGCGACGTGGTCGCGACCGCCAAGCGGGATCTCGAGGCCGGCGAGGTGCTCGACGGCGAGGGAGGCTTCACCGTCTGGGGCAAGCTCATGCCGGCGGCGGATTCGCTGAGGGAAGGCGGGCTTCCGATCGGCCTCGCGCACAAGGTGACGCTCCAGCGCGCGATCGCCGCGGGCGAGATCGTCCGCTGGGCGGACGTGATCGCCGACGAGACCTCCGAGCCGGTGCGCATCCGCCGCGAGATGGAGGCGCGCTTCGCGCCGTCGCCCGGTACGGTGAAGTCGGCCGCGGAATAACCCGGGCTCTCGGGGCGACACCACGAGCGATAGCGAGGGGCGGGCATGCTCGCTGAGCAACTGCTGAACGGCGTCATCGTCGGCGGGCTCTATGCGCTGGTGGCGTTGGGATACACGCTCGTCTTCGGCGTGCTCGACAAGCTCAACTTCGCGCATCCCGACATCTTCATGTTCGGCGGCTACGTCGCGGTCGCGAGCCTGGTGCTGGGGGCGCCGGTATGGACCACGGTCATTGTGGTCGCGGCGGTGACGGGCGTGCTCGGCCTCCTCGTCGAGCTCGCGAGCTTCCGCCGCTTCACCGCGCCCGATGCGCACATCACCGCCGCGCTGAGCTCCGTCGCCTTCGGACTCATCATCGTCGATCTCGTGCAGAAGCAATGGGGTAGCGAGCCCCTGGAGGTGCCGCTCGAGGGCCGCAGCGCCGCGATCGTCGCGCTCGGCGTGCGCCTTGCCTACGTGAAGCTCGCGGCGCTCGCGGCGACGCTGGTATTGCTCGCCGTGCTCTACGTCGTCGTGCGCCGCACGCGCTTCGGCCGGCGCATGCGGGCGGTCGCGGACTCGCCGGTCTCGGCGGCGCTCCTCGGCGTCAACGTCAGGGCGGTGACGCAGCAGGTCTTCTTTCTGGCATCGGCGCTCGCGGGGATCGCGGGTATGCTGCGCGTCACGATCACGGGCTTTGCGACCTCCGAGGTGGGCTTCACCTTCGGCTTGAAGGCGCTCGCGATCATGGCGATCGGCGGCATGGGCGACCTGCGCGGCGCCGTGCTCGGCGGCGTTCTCGTGGGCGTCGTCGAAGCCGTCGCCTTCCAGATCGGCTTGGGTCAGATCGCCGACGTCGCGGTCTGGGTGCTGATGATCGCGGTGTTGCTCGTGCGTCCCGCGGGCCTCTTCGGTGGGCGGCACCAGCGGGAGACGCGCGCGTGATCTCCGACTACCTCATGCTGACGGGGCTCAACATCCTCCTGGCCTGGAGCGTCTACGTCATTCTTCTCTCCGGGAGCCTCTCCTTCGCGAATGGCGGCTTCATGGGGATCGGCTGCTACGCCGCGGGCGTCGTGACGGTCAAGCTCGGCTGGCCGCTGCTGCTCGCGCTCCCCGTGGCGGGGCTCGCGGCGGGGCTCCTGGGCGCGGTCGTGGGGCTGCCGGCACTGCGGACGCGCGGCGTCTATCTGATCCTCGTCACCATCGGCATCACCGCCTGCGTCAAGGTGACGATCGAATCGATCCCCTATCTCGGAGGCGTGCAGGGCTTCGGCGGCATGGGCGGGAGCGCGCTCTGGCAGGTTTGGGGCCTCGTCGCTCTCGTCGGTGCGGCGCTCTTCGCGCTGAGCCGCACGCCGCTCCAGCGCATCCTCGATGCGATCCGCGAGGACGAGACCGTTGCGCGCTGCCTCGGGGCTAACGTCGTCTATCTCAAGGTCGCGATGTTCGGCATCGGCGCGGCGCTCGCGGCCGTCGCGGGCGGGCTCTACGGCCACTACTACGTCTTCGTCACGCCCGATCATTTCAACATTCTCGTCTCCATTTATCTCGTCCTCTACGTGATCCTCGGCGGCGTCAACAACCCCTGGGGTCCTGCGCTCGGCGCCACCGCGATGAGCCTTCTGCCGGAAGCGAGCCGCGTGCTGCAGGACTGGCGACCCACGGTGTTCGGCGTGCTGATCCTGGGCCTCCTGCTCGTGCGGCCACAGGGGCTGCTGCCGTTTCGCCTGCGCACCGCACGTCCGCCGAGACCACGGCCATGAGCGTGCCGCCCGTTCTGACGCTCGATGTCGATGCCGTCTGCAAGAGCTTCGGTGGCATTCAGGCGCTCACGGACGTGTCGTTCGAGGTGCGCGGCGGCGAGATCCTTGGCCTCATCGGTCCCAATGGTGCGGGAAAATCGGTGCTCATCAATGTCGTGAGCGGCATCTATCCGCCGGATTCCGGCACGCTGCGCTTTCGCGGCTCGGACATTACGCGCCTGTCCTCGCATATGCTGGGCAGGCTCGGCATCGCCCGCACCTTCCAGAACATCCGCCTCTTCCGGCGCATGACCGTGCTGGAGAACGTGCTGGTCGCTGAGAAGCGCCACCTGCTGCGGCCCTTCAGCTCAGTCCTTGGCTTCGGCACGCGGAGGGCGGAGATCGAGGCGGCGATGGCGGGATTGGCGCGCATGCATCTCGCGGATCGCGCCGAGCAGCTCGCGGGGACGCTCGCCTATGGCGACGCAAGGCGCCTCGAAATCGCCCGCGCGCTCGCGGGCGAGCCGCGGCTTCTCTTCCTCGACGAGCCCGCGGCCGGGATGAACGAGCGCGAGACCGAGGCGCTCAAGGAGGACATCGCGCGCGTGCGCGGCGCGGTCGATGCGATCGTGATCGTCGAGCACGACATGGAGCTTCTCCGCGGCCTCGCGAGCCGGATGGTGGCGCTCGACTACGGCCGCAAGATCGCGGAGGGCACGCCTCAGGAGGTGCTCTCGAATCCGCAGGTCGTCGAAACCTATCTCGGCGGCGCCCGCCATGCTTGAGACGCCGGTCCTCAGCGTCGTCGATCTCCACGTCGGCTACGGTCCGATCAAGGCGGTGCGCGGGGTCAGCCTCGCGATCGAGGCCGGGGAGACCGTGGCCGTGGTCGGCGCCAACGGCGCCGGCAAGACGACGCTGCTGCGCGCGCTCACGAACCTCCTGACGCCGGAGCGCGGTGAGGCGCGCTTCCGCGGCCGCGCGATCGCGTCGCTGCCTACGCACGCGCTCGCTGCCGCGGGGATGCTGCACCTCCCGGAGGGGCGCGGCGTCATCGGGAGCCTCAGCGTCTGGGAGAACCTGCGGATCGGCTGGGAGGTGCGGCCCGCTCGCGAGAGCTTCGAGGCGGCCGTCGGTCGCGTCTACCGCCGCTTCCCGCGGCTAGCCGAGCGGCACCAGCAGCGCGCGGGCAGCCTCTCCGGCGGCGAGCAGCAGATGGTGGCGCTGGCGCGCGCTCTCATCAATCCGCCGGACTTGCTATTGGTGGACGAGCCCTCGCTCGGCCTCTCGCCGCGGCTGGTGGGGGAGGTTTTCGAGGTGCTCGGGGAATTCAAGGCGGCGGGAATGACGGTCCTGCTGGTGGAGCAGAACGTCCGCATGGCCCTCGGCTTCGCGCATCGGGGCTACGTGCTGAAGCAGGGCGAGATCGTGCTCGCGGGATCGGGAAGTGATCTCCTCGCGGAGCCTGATATGCTGCGGCACTTGCTGGGCGGGGAATAGGCCGGCCGAGCAAGACCGAGGGAGGGGAGTTGCGATGAGTCTGAAGGACGTGATGCTCGTTACGGGCGCGTTGGCGCTCGCGGCCGCTCCGGCTGCGGCCCAGCAGAAGCCGCCGATCAAGATCGGCGCGATCCTGCCGATGACGGGCTTCGCCGCGACTTACGGCGACCTCTTCAAGACCGGCGCGGTGATGGGGGTCGAGGACATCAATGCCGCCGGCGGCGTCAACGGCAGCAAGATCGAGCTCGTGATGGACGACGACCAGCTCACCGCGACCCAGTCGGTGACGCTCTTCCGCAAGGAGGTGGCCGAAGGCGTCTTCGCCGAGGTGGGACCGGTCTCCGGGACCTCCTGGGAGAACGTCGTGCCGCTCGCGGATCAGATGCAGGTGCCTGTAATCAACACCACCGCGCTCAAGCCCGGGATCACCAAGCAGCCCTGGGCGCTGCGCATCGCGCCCGCTGACGACACGCTGGTGCCGGAAGGCGTGAAGGAGTTCGTGGTCAAGTTCCCCAACGTGAAGAAAATCGTCGTCACCGGCGATCTCAAGGAGGCCTCGGGCGAGGCCGGCGTGAACGAGCTCGTCAAGGCCGCGAAGGCGAACGGCCTCGAGGTGCTGGACGTGGTCGGCTACGAGACGCGCACCACGGATTTCTCGCCCGTCGTGATCAAGATCCGCGGCCTCAATCCCGACGCGGTCTTCACGAGCTCGCTCGTGCCGACCTCGCTCGCGCTCTACAAGGAGCTGGAGACGCAGGGCTTCGACAAGCCGATCCTCTCGAACGGCCTGATCTGGGCGGGGAATCTCATCCACGCGGTGGGCTCGGCCGGCAAGAACCTCTACACGATCGGCTTCAACAGCAACGAGCCCGATCCCGGGAACCCCAAGCACGACGCCTATGTCGAGCGCTTCCTGAAGATCACGGCCGCCACCACCAAATTGCCGCAGCCCGCGAACGTCTCCAACACCGGCGTCTACTACGACGCTCTGATGATTCTCGCGCAGATCATGCGCGAGAAGCACATCGACGGCACCACCGACGTCGCGACCGCGCGCAAGCAGATCATGGAAGGGCTCAACTCTCTCAAGACCTGGCAAGGCCTCTTCACGATCACCATGCGCGGCACGGGCGACGGCTACATCACTGCGCATCTGATGGCCGCCGACATCAAGGAGAAGATCTGGCGCTATGCCTTGCCGCCGGACAGGCGCAACAAGCCGATGGCGGTGCAGTGATGGCGGAGGCGAGGGAGACGACGGTTCGCGTCGACGGCTGCGCCGTCAGCGTGAAGCGGGCGGGGAGGGGAGAGCCGGTGCTGTTCCTGCACGGCGCGCGCGGAGCGCCGCGCTGGCTCCCCTTCATGGCCGCGCTCGCGGAGCGCTTCGACCTCATCGTGCCGGAGCATCCGGGCTACGGCCGGTCGGAGATGCCGGAGTGGCTCGACAACGTCGGCGACCTCGCCTTCTTCTACCTCGATTTCATCCGGGCGCTCGGTCTGGAGCACGTCCATCTCGTCGGCAATTCAATGGGCGGCTGGATCGCCGCGGAGCTCGCGGTGCGCTCGACGCACGATCTCGCCTCCCTGACCCTGGTCTCGCCCGCGGGGATTCACGTCAAGGGCGTGCCCAAGGGTGACATCTTCCTGTGGTCGCCGGAGACGACCACGCGGAACCTCTTCGCCGATCCCAAATTCGCGGAGGCCGCGCTCGCAGCGCCGGTCTCGGAGGAGGAGCAGGACCTGATGCTGCGCAATGCCCTCACCACGGCGAAGCTCGGCTGGCAGCCGCGGCTCTACGATCCGCAGCTCCGTAAATGGCTCCATCGCATCGACGTCCCGACGCTGCTGATCTGGGGCGACAGCGACAAGGTGTTTCCGCCCGCCTATGGCGAGGCCTATCGCGGTCTCATCCCGGAAGCGCGGCTCGAGGTCTTCGAGCGCTGTGGGCATCTCCCGCACGTCGAGCAGGCCGAGAAATTCGTCCGGACCGTCGCGGGCTTCATCGAGGGGACGCGGCGATGAAGTTCTATTTCTTCCACCTGATGCCTTATGCGGATCTCGATCAGAGCTACAGCGAAAAATACAATTCCGCTTGGGTGACGCTCCCCAACAGCTACTACGATCCCGCCAAGGGGCACGCTCTCTATAATCGCTATCTCGACGAGCTCGAATATGCGGACACTCTCGGGTTCGACGGGATCGGCGTCAACGAGCACCACCAGAACGCCTACGGCCTGATGCCGATCCCCGGCGTCATGGCGGGCATCCTCGCGCGCAACACCAAGCGCGCGAAGATCGCGGTCCTCGGCCGGGCACTCCCGCTCCTCAACAATCCGCTCGTGGTTGCCGAGGAGTACGCGATGCTCGACAACATCTCCGGCGGCCGGCTCATCGCGGGCTTCGTGCGAGGGATCGGCGCCGAGTACCATTCCTCCGGCACCAACCCCGCCGAATCTCACGATCGCTTTCACGAGGCGCACGACCTGATCCTGCGCGCCTGGACTGAGACTGGTCCCTTCGAGTTCGAGGGCAAGTACTACCACTTCAACTACGTCAACACCTGGCCGCGGCCCTATCAGCAGCCGCACCCGCCGATCTGGATTCCCTCGCAGGGAAGCCGTGAGACCATCGAATGGGCCTCGCACCTCTCGCGCCGCTACACCTATCTGCAGACCTTCAGCCCGACGACGGCGCTCACGCGCTACATGGCGATGTACAAGGAGGAGGCGGAGAAGCAGGGCTACAAGGCCGGCCCCGAGCAGCTCGGCTGGGCCTTGCCGATTTATGTCGCCGACACCGACGCCCGCGCGTATCGCGAGGCGAAGCCGCACATCGAGGCCTTCATCAACAAGTTCCTGCGCATGCCGCCGGAGATGCTGTTGCCGCCGGGCTACCTGTCGCTCGCCTCGATGAAGGGCATCGCGAAGGCCAAGGGCTCGATCACCGGCGGCCTCCAGACCATCGACGACTGGATCGAGAAGGGCATGTTCATCTGCGGCAGCCCGGACTCCGTGCGCCAGAAGCTCGCGGAGCGCCAGAAGGAGATCGGCTTCGGCCAACTCTTGGCGCTGCTGCAGTTCGGGACGCTCCCCCACGATCTCACCAAGGCGAGCATGGAGCTCTTCGCCAGGAAGGTAATACCGGAGCTGCGGGGCTCCTAGGCGAGAGGCCGCGCCATGCGCTAGGCTCCGGCAAAGAATTGTCGGAGGAGCAGAGTCATGGACCTCGCCGAGCTCGCGAAGCTGCGGGAATACGTCGGCCGCACCGAAGCCAAGGTCGACACGATCACGCCGGTGCCCGCGACGTTGCACGCCGCGACGCTCGACCGCGACGATCCCCCTTATAAGGCCGGCGACGCTCTGCCGCCGGGCTGGCATCGGCTCTATTTCCTGAGCGCGGTGCGGCCGGGCGAGCTCGGCGAGGACGGCCACACGGTCCGCGGCAAGTTCATGCCGCCGGTGCCGCTGCCGCGCCGGATGTTCGCGGGCGCGAGGCTCGCCTTTCACCGTCCGCTCGCGATCGGCGACGAGGTCACGCGCGTCTCAGAGATCATGAGCCTCGAGGGGAAGCAGGGCCGCACCGGCGATCTCGTCTTCGTCACGGTGGCGCAGCGCTATTCCGTCGGCGGCGCGCTCGCGCTCGAGGAGACCCAGGACATCGTCTACCGCAGCGCCTCCCGCGGCGGCGAGGGCGGTGGGCCCGCGGAGATGGTCGAGCCCGCACCCTGGCAGCGCGAGGTGCATCCCGATCCCGTGATGCTCTTCCGCTACTCCGCGCTGATCTTCAACGGGCATCGCATCCACTATGACCATCCCTACGTGACGGAGGTCGAGGGCTACCCGGGACTCATCGTGCACGGGCCGCTAATCGCGACGCTGCTGCTCGACCTCGTGCGCCGCGAGCGGCCGGGGGCGCGCGTGACCGGGTTCTCCTTCCGCGCGCGGCGGCCGCTCTTCTCGCCGGATCTCTTCACGGTGCGCGGCTGGCCCGCGGCGGACGGGCGGAGCGTGCGCCTTGCCGCCGTCAATCACGAGGGTGCCGCCGCAATGACCGCGGAGGCGACGCTCGCATGAGCAATGCCATTCTCCGGGGATTGCGGATCGTCGAGAGCGCGGCATTCGTGGCGGCGCCCTCCGCGAGCATGACGCTGGCCCAGCTCGGCGCCGATGTGATCCGCATCGATCCCCTGGGCGGCGGGCTCGACGCCAATCGCTGGCCCGTGACCGCCGACGGGAAGAGCCTCTATTGGGCGGCGCTCAACAAGGGCAAGCGCTCGATCCGCATCGACATCGCCAAGCCCGAGGGCCGCGAGCTCGCGCAAGCGCTCATCGCCGCGCCCGGCGAGAATGCCGGTCTCTTCATCACCAATTTCCCCGCGACCGGCTGGCTCGATTACGAGGCCTTGAAGAAGCGGCGCCGCGATCTCGTGATGGTCAACATCACCGGGGATTCGACGGGGCGGACGGCGCTCGACTACACCGTCAACGCCGCCGCCGGCTTCGCCTATCTCACGGGGCCCACGGACGTGGCGGGACCCGTCAACAACGTGGTGCCCGCCTGGGACCTGGTCACGGGACAGAGCGCGGCGCTGGGCCTGATCGCGGCCGAGCGGCACCGCCGCCTCACTGGCGAGGGACAGCTCGTGCGCATCGCGCTCTCGGACGTGGCCTTCGCGACCGCGGGCACGCTCGGCTATATCGGGGATGCCCAGATCAATCGCGCCCATCGCTCGCATTACGGCAACGACGTCTTCGGCGCCTACGGGCGCGATTTCGTCACGCGCGACGGCAAGCGCCTCATGCTGGTTGCGATCACGCGGGGGCAATGGGAGACGCTCAAGAAGGCGACCGGCCTCGGCGAGAAATTCGAGCTCGCGGCGCGCGCGCTCGACCTCGATTTCGCGCGGGAGGGCGATCGTTACCAAGGCCGCGCCGCGATCACCGCGATCCTCGAGCGCTGGT
This sequence comes from Allostellaceae bacterium, assembly GCA_035541215.1. Lineage (GTDB taxonomy): Bacteria > Pseudomonadota > Alphaproteobacteria > ATCC43930 > CGMCC-115725 > DASZHJ01. Next base: position 35,574 of record DATKNV010000017.1, read on the forward strand.
TCGCCGAGCGCGATTTCGCTGCTGCCGCGGATGCGCTCGAGAGCGCCGGCGTTTGCTGGGGCCCCTACCAAACCTTCCAGGAGATGCTGCGGCAGGACCCCCGCGTCTCCACGGCCAATCCGCTCTTCCAGAGCGTCGAGCAGCCCGGCATCGGCCGCTACCTCATGCCCGGGAGCCCGCTCGATTTCGGCGCATCTCCCCGCGGCACTGTCGCGCGCGCACCGATCCTCGGCGAGCACACCGATGAGATTTTGCTGGGCGTGCTCAAACTATCGGAGCGCGCGGTCGGGGAGCTGCACGATCGCGGGCTTGTGGCGGGGGCCGTCAAAATCTGAGGCGAAAGCCCTCACCCTCCCGTCGCTGCGCGACGGGCCCCAACCCTCTCCCACCTTCGGTGGGAGAAGGACTTTTTTGCCCCTCTCCCGCAAAGCGGGAGAGGGTTGGGAGGGTGAGGGTTTAGCCGCGCCTTAACTTCTCCAACCGGTGCACCACCAGGTTCGAGGCGTCGCGATTGCCCCAGCCTTCGGCCGCCGCCGCGTCATAGCAGGCGAGCGCCTTGGCGCTCACGGGAAGCTCCAGGCCCATGCCCTCGGCGACGGCCAGCATGGTGCGGAGATCCTTGCGCATGCCGTCGATGTCGAAGCCGACCTCGGGCTTCGCTCCCTCCTTGAGCGCGGCGACGAGCTTGGGGCCGCGGTTCTTCAGCACGTTGGTGCCGCCGGAGCTGTCGGCCATGATCTCCACGATCTTCTCCGGTGCAATCCCGGCGTCGCGCAGGAGCGACATGGCCTCGGCCAGCGCTTCCCAATAGATCGCGAGGGGCAGGTTGATCGCGAGCTTCATCGTGGAGCCCGCGCCGTTGGGCCCCAGGAGATCGACGCGCCGGCAGAGCTGCTCGAGCACGGGCTTTGCTCGTGCGAAGTCCTCGGCGCTGCCGCCGGCCATGCCCAGGAGCTTGCCTTCGCGCGCGGGTCCCACCGTGCCGCCGACGGGACATTCTAGGAAAGCGGCGCCTTTGGCGCGGACACGCGCCGCGAGCGCGCGCGTCGTCTCCGGCGCCACCGTGCTCAGGTCCACGAAGAGCTTTCCGGAGACGCTTGCGGAAAGAAGCCCGCCGGGTCCGTCATAGACCGCCTCGATCGCCTTCGCGTCCGTGAGGATCGTGAGCGTGATCTCGGAAGCCGCGGCGACCGCGAAAGGCGACGCCGCGAGCTCGGCACCGCGCGCCACCAGATTTGCCGCCTTGTCGGCGCGGCGGTTCCACACGGTGAGGCGATGCCCGAGGTCGAGGAGCCGCTCGCCCATCGCCGCGCCCATCCGCCCGATCCCCACCAATCCGATGTTCATGATCGCCTCCCCAGGTCTCGATGCGGGCCGATGGTGCCGTCTTCGGAGCGGATGGGGAAGGGCAAAGGTGCTAAAGTCCGCTCCATGCCGCGCATTCACGCACTTCCGACCCGGCACTCTCATCGTGCCGATACGCTTGCCGCCGCGACCCAGCACCTTTCCACTGCCGACGAGCGCATGGCGGAATTGATCGGCCGCATCGGTCCTTGCGGACTGAAACGCGAGCCCGGCGGTTTCGCCCAGGTCTTCCGCGAGATCCTCTCGCAGCAGCTATCGGGCAAGGCCGCCGCGACCATCCGCGGCCGCATCCTCGCGGCCTGCGGCGGGCGGGCGACGCCGGAGCGCGTGCTGGCGCTCCCGGATCGCGCCTTCGCGGAGGCCGGCGTGTCGCGCCCGAAAACGCGCTATCTCCGGGCGCTCGCGGAGACCGTGCGCGACGACCCCCGCTTTTTCGAGCGCCTCCCCAAGCTTTCCGACGAGGCCGCAATGGAGCGCCTAACCTCGCTCCTGGGCATCGGACGATGGACGGCGGAGATGTACCTCATCTTCAGCTTGGGCCGGCTCGACGTCCTACCGCTCGGCGACGTCTCGATCCTCGCGGCCTCGGCGGAGCTCCACGGGATCGCGCGCTCGAGGATTCTCCGCCGCCTCCCGCGTCTCGCCGAGGCCTGGCGGCCCTACCGCAGCGTCGCCGTCTGGTATCTCTACGCTCGCCTCGACTCGAAGCGTCCGCGGCAATAGCGCGCTCGCGCCGGGGTTGCGCAGCTTGTATCATGTGCGAGGAATTGAGGAGGGAGCGATGGCACGAGCGACGCCGCTGCAGCCGGGACGCAAGCCGATCCGCGAGCGCGTGAGCCCCGAGGAATGGAAGGCGAGGGTCGATCTCGCCGCCTGCTACCGGCTCGTTGCGCATTACGGCATGACCGACATGATCTACACCCACATCACCGCGCGGGTGCCGGGGCCGGATCAGCATTTCCTCATCAATCCCTACGGGCTGCTCTTCGACGAGATCAACGCCTCGAGCCTCGTGAAGATCGATCTCGAGGGCAAGGTCGTGCTGCAGCCGGATCACGACTACCCCGTGAACCACGCGGGCTACGTGATCCACAGCGCGATCCATGCCGCGCGCGGCGACGCGCACTGCGTGATCCACACGCACACGCGCGCGGGGATGGCGGTCTCGGCGCAGAAATGCGGGCTCCTGCCGCTGACGCAGACGGCGATGCGCTTCTACGGCCAGATCGCCTATCACGACTACGAGGGACCGGCCATCGATCTCGCGGAGCGCGAGAGCCTGGTGCGCGACCTCGGCAAGCATCGCGCGATGATCCTGCGCAACCACGGCCTCCTCGTCTGCGCCCCGACGGTGCCGGAGGCCTTCAACACGATCTATTGGCTGGAGCGCGCCTGCCAGGCGCAGGTGGACGCGCTCGTGGGCGGCCAGGAGGTTAACCTGCCGCCAGCGGCGGTGGCTGAGAAGACGGCACACCTCTATCTGCCGGAGGTCCGCCGCCCCTGGGGTGTGCTCGAATGGCCCACCATGCTGCGCCTTCTGGACCGTCGTGACCCTTCATACCGGGACTGAGAGGCCTCGCGATTCACGATTCGTTAGCCATCGGTAACCTAGGCTCCTGCTTAAGGGGTGGCCCTGGTTCGGGCCCATGTTCACGGACGCAGCAGGAGTCCGCATGGACGGCGAAGCCATGACGGAGATGGACGGCTACGAGGGCGAGCGGGACGAGCTCGTCGCGGCCGCCTTTGCCGCTTCCGACCTGCTGGTCGAGATCGAGGACGACGGCACCATCGCCTTCATCGCCGGCGCCATGGAGCGCATCGGCGCGAGCGCCATCCAATCCCCGGTCGGCCTGCCGCTCTACGACCTCTTCGACCCCGCGGACCGCCAGGCCGTGCGCGACCACGTGGCGGAGCTCGGCGCGGGCCGCGCAGTGCCGCCGCTGCTGGTGCGCCTGCGCCGCGGCGGCGTGCAGACCATGCTCTTCGGCGGCTGCCGCATGCCGCAGGCGCGCACCATCCTCTTCCTCGGCGTCGCCGATCAGGCGAGCCCGCGCGCGAGCTCGCTCAATCTCATCGCGGAGACCGAGCGCGGCCTGATGAGCCGTCCGGTCTTCACCGCTCTCGCGATGCGGCGCCTCCCCGAGGACATCGCGAGCGGCCTCAAGCTCGCTTTCATCGAGGTCGCGGGCTTCACGGGGCTCGGGGATCACGTGCCGGCCGCGATGATGTGGGGCCTCGCCACCGCGATCGCGCGGCAGGTCCGGCTCAGCGGCGCCTTCATCGAGGCCGTCGGGGATCTCGGGCGCGGGCGCTACGGCGTCCTCTACCGCGGCGAGATCAGGCTCGCGGAGCTCGAGCACGCCATCGCCTCGCTGGTCCAGGCGGCGGCGCCGGCAGCGCCTCGCCCGCGCATCCTCGCCGCCAAATTGGACCCCGACCGCGACGGTATCCACGGCCGGAAGGCCGCGCGCGTCCTGCGCTATGCGATGGAGCGCTTCGCGCTCGGCGGAGAGCGCGCCGAGGCCCTCGCGGCGGAAAGCGCGCTCGACCGCCTCTTCCCCGACACGCTCGCGCGCGTCGACACGCTCGAGCGGGTGATCGCCGACGGCGATTTCGACCTCGCCTATCAGCCCGTGGTCGACTTGACGGATCGCGGCGTCCGGCACGCGGAGGTGCTGGTGCGCTTCGCCGACGGCACGACGCCGCTCGTCGCCGTCGCCGCCGCGGAGGCCGCGGGAATGATCGGCGATTTCGACCTCGCGATCTGCGCGCGCGCGATCGAGCACCTCCATGCCTCGGTCCCGGCAGTGCCTGCGGTCGCGGTCAATCTATCCGGCCGCTCGCTCGAGGCACGAGGCTTTCCGGAGCGGCTTTCGGCACTCCTCGACACCTGCCGCGTTCCGCCGCAGCGCCTGATGTTCGAGTTGACGGAGACGGCGATCCTTGGCGAGGTCGAGAGCGTCAACCGCGTAGTGCAGGACCTGCGCCAGCGCGGCCATCGCTTCTGCCTCGACGACCTCGGCTCCGGCGCGAACTCCTTCCACTTTCTGCGGAGCATTCCCGTCGATTTCGTGAAGATCGACGGCGCTTTCGGTCGCGACGCGCTGCGCAACGAGCGCGACCGCTCGTTCCTGCGCTACGTCTCCGGCTTCTGCCGGGAGAACGGCATCCTCGCAATCGCGGAGATGATCGAGACCGAGGCCGATGCCGTCAGCTACCGCGAGCTCGGCATCGATTACGGGCAGGGCTACCTCTTCGGCCGCCCCACCATTCACCGCCCGCCGGCTTGAGCGGCGACGGCGACGCCGTCCGCCGCGGTGAGCGCCGAGATGAACTGCGCGGTCTGCGCGAGATGCGAGACCAGGAGCTCGCAGGCACGGTCAGAATCGCGCGCCAAGGCCGCCTCCATCATCTCCCGATGCTCGCGGGGGAGGTCGCGGCCCCAGCTCTTGGGCGGCGTGCGGCGTACCCGCAGGTAGCGGTAGCGCTCGAGCTGATCCGTCAGCATCGACACGAATTTGAGGAGCCAGGGCGAGCCACAGGCGCTGATGAGCGCCTCGTGGAAGGCGCGGTGGCGCGGTTCCCACTCGTCGGCGGCACCGTCGACCGCGCGCGGCTCCGGCGCCTTCGAGAGACGGTGGAAGGAGGCAACCAGCTCCGCCTCCCAGCGCTCGTCGCCATTGGCAATGGAAAGGCGGAGCGCGTCCACCTCGAGCTTCTGCCTGAGCTTCGTCACCTCGGAGGCCTCCTCGGGCGAGATAGGCGCAACCCGGAAGCCGCGCTGGCCGATCGCGGTAACGAGTTTGTCCTCAACGAGGCGGGAGAGCGCCTCCCGGAGTGGGCTCACGCCCAACCCGTACTGCGTCTTGAGCGCGTCGAACCGCAGAGGTTTCCCCGGCTCCAGCCGCGCCATCACGATGTCGGCGCGCAGGCGCCGGTATGCGACTTCCCCTAGAGTCCTGGCTCCTTCAATGCCTTCTTCTTCGGCCAGCGGCAGTGCGGCTCGCTTCATGCTATGCCCCCAGTAGTCCGAGCTTACCCGAAGCGCGATCATCTCTAGCATAGAGGTGCAACGCGCGGACGAACAGATGTTTGATGGCGCTTGTCAGGCCGTTAGCACGGGGTTGGGGTTTCCGCCCATGGCTGCGGGGCCCGCCTAAGAACTCGCATGAAGAATGTGTCCTATCCTCGCGGAGTTCGGCGGGTCATTCCAGACGAGCGCCGGACCGCTCCGGCTGCCGAGTCCCTCGGGGTTTGATGCGAAAGGGAAATCCGTCTTGCCAGCGCCCGGAGGAGGCGGTACGGTCTCGCCCGGAAACTGACGGCGGGGTGTTGAGACAACCTGCCGGTTTGCGATTCTGGAGTGGCCGCCCCGTCGCGGGAGCTTCTCGGAACCGAGGCCGGAAGGGTTGCGGGCGCCGTCGGTACCCATGTGTCCCCAGGGGGCTGCATTCGTTCCGGTGTCGGGCGTCGGTTTGGTCGGCAACGGGTAACGGCGTGCAATCGGTAGGGCGGGAGGCCATGGTTCTTCGATTGAGACGATGGGGGGAGCGTCTTTTCCCCGAGCGTCAAATCTTGGTTCGCACCGAGGGGCGGATCAGCTGCATCACGCTGACCTGCCGGGCGCAGATGACCGCGGCGGCTGCGCTGCTGCTCGGCATCGGCAGCCTCGCTTATTTCGCCGTTGGCTACGTGCAATTCGAGCGCGCGGTCGCGGCAAAGCAGGCCGAGGTGCTGCGGGCCCAGGTGTCGAACGCCGATCTCCGGCTCCTGGTCACGGACATGCAGGACCAGCTCGCGCGCGCCAACGCCGAGATTGACGGAACGCAATCGCGTCTCGCCGCGATCGGAAACCAATACGGGTCGCTCCAGGGCTCGCTCACGAGCACGGAGCAGCAACTGAACGATCTCGTTGCAACGCGCGACCGCCTGCTCGCGGAGCGCGAGATGCTGCAGCGGAGCCTCGAGGAGGCGCAGGCGAACGCCGAGGTCAAGACCGACTACGCCCAGCAGCTCGCGACCAATCTCGAGCGAAACAAGTCCGAGCTCGTCCAGACGGAGACGCAGCGTGCGGAGTTGGCTGCGAAGCTGCACCAGCTCGAGAAGGAGCTGCAGGTCGCGAGCGCCCGTGCCGCGGAATTCAAGACCACGCTCGAGAGCACCGAGAGGAAATTGCAGCAGGTCGCGGGCGAGCGCGAGAAGCTGACCGCCGAGCGCGAGCGCCTCGCGGCGGAGCGCGATCTCCTGCGGCAGAAGCTCCGCGAGGCCGAGGCGCGCCTTGCCAAGGGCGAGATGAGCACCGGCGCCAATACGGTTCCGGAGACCAAAGCCCCGGCTCCCGCGCCCGCTCCGACCGAGAGCAGCGCCGGTTCGGTGGGCGGCGACGTGGAGAAATTGCTCGCGGCGACGGGCGTCGACGTCGATGCGTTGCTGGCGCAGCTCGGCGGCGCGCCCAAGGGCGAGGGCGGTCCCTACATCGCGCTCAACGGCCCCAAGGCCGCGGGCGAGGACCAGATAAAGCGCGACGCAGTGATGCGCACGCTTCTCAAGAGCCTGCCGCTCGCCGCTCCGCTTGCGCACTATCAGCTCGAGAGCCCCTTTGGGGCGCGTGTCGACCCCATCAACAAGCGCCGGGGCTTCCATCCCGGCGTCGATCTCGCCGCTCCCTTCCGCTCGCCGGTCTATAGCACCGGGCCCGGCGTCGTGACCTATGCGGGCAACAAGGAGAAGTACGGCAAGTTCGTGGAGATCGACCACGGCAATGGCATCGTCACGCATTACGCCCATCTGCACCGCATCACGGTGGTGCGCGGCCAGAAGGTCGGCACGCATCAGCAGATCGGCGAGCTCGGTAGCACCGGGCGCAGCACGGGGCCGCACGTGCATTACGAAGTCGTGGTCAACGGCGAGCCCGTCGATCCCGAGAAATTCATGGAACTGGGGAAGAACGTTGTTCAGGTCAAGCAATAACAAGGACAAGGCGCCTCCCGCAGTGAGCGGCCGCGCCTCCGCCCCGTCGATCCTCGGGGCCGACCTCAAGATCACCGGCGACATCGCGAGCGCCGGCGAGGTGCACGTCTCCGGCGTCGTCAAAGGCGATATCGCCGCGAAGAAGCTCACGATCGGCGAAGGCGGCTCCGTCATCGGCGCCGTCGAGGCCGAGGTGGCGATGGTCGCGGGGACCCTCACGGGGCGCCTCACGGCGACGACCGTGACGCTCGCGAGTACCGCGCGCGTCGTCGCGGACATCACGCACGTCTCGCTCACGATCGAGCCGGGCGCGGTGTTCGAGGGCTATAGCCGCCGGGTCGACACCATCGGCCGGGAGGAGACGCCGCTGCCGCTCTCCTTGCCTCCCGCGCGCGCGACGGTGACGCCGATCACCGGCGGCAAATCCGCCAGCGCCCTCACCGACGAAAGCCCGCCCAGCGCGGCGACGGGATCGTAACCGATACCCTAGCTCTGCCGCAGCGCCGCGATGTAGGTCTCGCGGTCGACGTTGCCGCCGGAGGCGGTGACGGCGACGGTCCTGCCGGCGATCGGGAATTTTTCGCTGAGGACCGCGGCGAGCGCCACGGCGCCGCCGGGCTCGACGACGAGCTTCAGCGCGTCGAAGGCGGTCGCCATCGCGCGCATGGCCTCCGCGTCCGTGACGGCGAAGCCGCCCTCGAGCAGGCGCTTGTTGATCGCGAAGGTGAGCTCGCCTGGCGTCGGCGCGAGGAGCGCGTCGCAGATCGAGCGCGCCTTAGGATCGTTGCTGACCCGCTCGCCCGCGAGGAGGGAGCGGCGGGTATCGTCGAAATCTGCGGGCTCGGAGCTGTAGACGGCGGTGCCGGGACATTCGGCGGCGATCGCGATCGCGATCCCCGCGGTCAAGCCTCCGCCGCCGGTGCAGACGATGACGGCGTCGAGCGTCGCGCCGATGGCTTTGGCCTGCTGCACGATCTCGAGGCCCGCGGTGCCCTGGCCTGCGATCACCTTCGGCTCGTCATAGGGCGCGACGAGGGCGGCGCCGCGCTCCGCCGCGATCCGCCGGCCCACCTCCTCGCGGTTCTCGGTGTAGCGGTCGTAGAGCACGACCTCCGCGCCGTAGCCCCTCGTGTTCGCGACCTTTATCGCGGGCGCGTCCTTGGGCATGACGATGGTGGCGGGAACTCCGAGGAGCTGCGCCGCGGCGGCAACGCCCTGGGCGTGGTTGCCCGAGGAGTAGGTGACGACGCCCGCCCGGCGCTGGCGCTCGTCGAGCTGGACCAACGTATTGTAGGCGCCGCGGAACTTGAACGAGCCCGTCCGCTGCAGCGCCTCGGCCTTGACCAGGAGGCGGCCGCCGAGCTTCGCATTCAAGGCCGGCGATTCCAGGAGCGGCGTCAGCACCGCCTTGCCCTTGATGCGCTCGGCTGCGGCACGGATGTCGTTGATTGTGGGATGTGCGCGCGTCTCCGCGCTAGAGGGGCTCGAGGAAGGCATCGAGGGCACTCACGGCTTCGGGTTCGCTGAGGGTGGGCGTATGGCCGATATCCGCCACAGTTACGCAGACCAAATCCGGCTTTTCAAGCGCCATGCGCCGGACCACTTGCTCGGAGAGGACGTCCGAGAGAGCGCCGCGCAGCGAAAGGGCTGGGATGCGCGCGAGCCCGCGATAGAGCGTCCAGAGGTCCGGCCGCGTCCTCAGCCGGTCCTGCAGCGGCCGCGCGAGATTCAGGTCCCAGTCGAAGTGCAGAAGTCCGTCCTCTCCCTTGCGATAGGTGTGCTCTGCGAGGCGGAGCCACCAGTCGCGATCCGCCTTGGGCGCGAGATGCGGCAGGAGATGCTTCAGGAACCGCGCCGCATGCTCCATGTCCGGCATTGGATGGTCCTTGCCGACATAGTCGAGGATCCGCGCCAGTCCTGATCCCTCGAGCTCCGGGCCGATGTCGTTGAGCACGACGGCTGCAACCGCGAGGGGCCGCAGCACCGCAAGTCCCATCGCTAGAAGCCCGCCCATCGAGGTGCCGATGACGATCGCGCGTCCCACGCCCGTCGCCGTCAGCAGGTGCAGGGCGTCGTTCAGATAGGTCCGTGGCTCGTAGTTCCGCCAGTTGCGGTCGTAGTCGGAGCGGCCGCGGCCGCGGTAGTCGGGACAAAGTACGCGGCGCTCGCGCGCGAGCCGCAGCGCCACCTCGTGATAATCGGCGCTGTTGCGCGTGAGTCCGGCGAGGCAGAGGACGGCGGTCTTGCTCGCGAGCGCGTCACCGTAGTCGCGATAATAGAGCTGAAGCCCGTCCTGCCCGGTGAGCCGGCGCTCGCGATAGCCCTGCATCGCCGCGCTTTCGCCTCAGAGCCCGAGCAAGCCCGGCAGCGCCTGGAGCGTCGGGATTTCCGCGGCGAGCGTGCCCGGCAGGCGCTCACGCGGCGCGCCGCCGCGATTGGCCCAGACGGCGCGGAAGCCGAAATGGGCGGCGCCGGCGGCGTCCCAGCCGTTCGAGGAGACGAAGCAGATGCGCTCCGCCGGCAGCTTCAGGCGGCGCGTCACGAGCTCGTATACGCTACGATGCGGCTTGTAGATGCCGGCCTCCTCGATCGAGAGCACGTCGTCGAGCAATCCCTCGACCCCCGCGCTCTTGACCGCCGCCTCGAGCATCGCCGGAGAGCCGTTCGAGAGGATCGCGGCCGGGCGCTTGGCGCGCCGCAGCGCCTCGAGCGCGCGGCGCGCGTCGGGAAACGCCTCGATGTTGAGGAAGAGGTCCATGAGGCGCTCGCGCAGCGCGGCGTTCTCGATCCCGAGGCTCGCCATCGCGAAATCGAGTGCCTCGCCCGTCACCTGCCAGAAATCGGCGTGCGTCCCCATCAGGCTCCTGAGCCAGCTGTATTCGAGCTGGCGCGTGCGCCAGAGCTGGCCCAGCGCCTCCGCCTTGTCGCCGAGCGCGTCGCGGCAGCGCTTCGAGGCCGAGAGAAAATCGAAGAGCGTGCCATAAGCGTCGAAGACACAGGCGGCGGTGTCGGAGAGCCCGGCGGCAGGCATCGGCGTACTCCCGGTGAGCGGCTCAGCGCTTGAGGTCGGTCGGCAGCGAGAAGGCAAGGGCGCGATCGCCGAGCCGCAGGCGGTAGACCTGCAGGTTCTCCATCACGCGCTGGACGTAATTGCGGGTCTCGGAGAAGGGGATCGATTCCACCCAATCCACGACGTCGGTATCGCCCGCACGGGGATCGCCGAGATCGCGCAGCCACTGATTGACCCGCGCGGGCCCCGCATTGTAGGCGGCGACGGCGAGGAGGTAGGAGCCGCCGTAGCGACCGAGCAGGCCCTCGAGATAGGCGCGGCCGAGAGTGATGTTGTAGCCGACGTCGTTGAGGAGCCGCTGCTGCGAGAACGGGAGCTCGAGCTGGCGCGCCATGGTCTTGGCCGTCCCGGGCATGAGCTGCATCATCCCGCGGGCGCCCGCGCGGCTCACCGCGAACTGGTCGAAGCCGCTCTCCTGGCGCGTCATCGCCAGCACCAGCGGCTGCTCGACGCTGCCGCCATCGGGAATCTCCGCGAGCGGATAGCCCTCGGCGAGCAGCGTGACGCCGACGTAGCTCGCGCGCCGCGCGGCGGTGACGGCGAGGTCCGGCCGCCCGATCTCCTGCGCGAGCGCCGCGATCAGGGCGTGCTCGGCCGGGCTCGTGGCGTCGTCGCTGAGGCGCAGAACGAAGCGCTTGGCGAAATCCGCGGCCTCGGCCTCGCCGAGCGCTCGGGCGATGCGCACGAGGTCCTTGGCCTCGAAGGCGGCGCGATCCTGCGGCGTGGGCCGCGGCTCCTCGAGCACCGCCGCCCTTCCGTCGGCCCCGATCTGCGCCGCCGAGAGCTGGCCGTAATAGGTCGCGAGATGCTTGGCGGCGATCGCGTACCACTTGGCGGCTCCCGCGCGGTCGCCCTGCGCCTCCGCGCTGCGGGCGGCCCAATAGGCGCCGCGCGCGACGCTCACGGGGCGCGAGACCTCCGCGGAGAGGCGCCGGAAATGCTCGCTCGCGGCGGCGGGGTCCTTGAGAAAGCGCAGCGCGATCCAGCCCGCGAGAAACTCCGCGTCGGCGTAGCTTGCGCCGCTGGTCATGCCGTGCCGCGCCGCCAGCCGGTAGGCGAGGGTGATGTCGCCGTTCAGGAGCGCGTGGCGCGCGAGCAGCTCGCGCTCGCTCCACCAAGCCTGCGCACGGCCGAGGTCCTTCGGCGCGTGGTCGAGGATCTCGACGGCGCCGTCCCATTGATCCGAGCGGCGGCGCCAGCGCATGCGCTCGAAGAGGAGGCCGGGATCGTTGAGGCGCTCGCGCGGAACCTGCCGCAGCAGCTTTTCCGCGTTCGAGGCCTGATGCGCGAGGGCGATCCGAGCTTCGGCCGCCTTGCGGTGCCCGGCGTCGACCATGCTGAGCATGCGCCGCGCGGCCTCGAAGCGCCCGTCCCAGAGGAACCCGTCGAGGCGCTGGGCGTGATCGGCGGGACGCAGATAGGCCCCGTATTTCTGCAGGATCGCCTTCTCGTCGAAGGGGCCGAATTCCGTGGCGATCCAGACTTGGCGGATTTCCGTCACCGCGCGGTCGGTCTCGCCGCGCGCGAGCCAGTAGTCGGCGTAGCGCAGCCGGCCTATCGGCGTCACCGGCGGGTATTGCGCAAACCAGCGCGCGAGCTCGTCGCTCCCCGCGGTGGCGAGCGCCTCCTCCGCGCGCTGATGCAGGAGCTGTAGTCCCGGCCAGCCCGGATTGGCCGCAATGAATCCCGTGATGTCCTGGAAGCTGGCGCCGGAATTCGCGCGGCTCAAGTCGAGGAACCGGATCACCTTCGCGAGGATCTTGTCTTGCGCGCCGTCCGCGGCGTGGTAGGCGCCGCCCCAGTCGCCGGCGCGGACGGCCTCGAAGGCGAGACGGTAGGCCTGGCGGTCCCCGTCCGAGAGGACGGCCGCGCGCGCGATACTCAGCGGCAGCATCAGAAGGATGGCCAGGACGAGCGGGCGAATGAACGTTCTCACCAGAGCTCCTCGCCGGCGCGTCGCGGCGGAAAACCGAGGCATTGCCGCATTTTAACGGGGCAGCCTGACCCTGTACAAGCATTGCTCGGGATATTGCCGCGGATTGCTCGTAACGATATCTTTACCGATGGCTGGCGCGTCCGCCCGCCTTCCGCCGCGTGGAGGTTCGCCATGTTCAAGGGCTCGTTCGTCGCGCTCATCACCCCGTTCCGCAGTGGAGCGGTGGACGAGAAGAGCTTCAGGGACTTCGTGGAGTGGCAGATCGCAGAGGGCACGCACGGCCTCGTCCCCTGCGGCACGACCGGCGAGTCGCCGACCCTGAGCCACCCCGAGCACAAGCGCGTCGTCGAGATCTGCATCGAGGTAGCCAAGGGCCGCCGGCCGGTGGTCGCTGGCACCGGCTCCAACTCGACGCAGGAGGCGATCGACCTGACGCGGCACGCGAAGAAAGCGGGGGCGGATGCCGCGCTCATCGTCAATCCCTACTACAACAAGCCGACCCAGGAAGGGCTCTACCAGCACTTCAAGGCGATCCACGACGCCGTGGACCTCCCGATCGTGATCTACAACATCCCCGGCCGCACCGCCGTCGACATGAGCGTCGCCACCATGGCGCGGCTCGCGAAGCTCCCGAACGTGATCGGCGTCAAGGACGCGACCAACGATCTCGCGCGGCCCTTGCGCACACGCGAGGCGATCGGCGCGGAGTTCTGCATGCTCTCGGGCGAGGATCACACCGCACTCGCCTTCTTGGCGCAGGGCGGCGACGGCTGCATCTCCGTCACCGCGAACGTGGCGCCGCGGGCTTGCGCGGACATGCACGACGCCTGGCAGAAGGGCGATGTCGGCCGCGCCATGAAGATCAACCAACGCCTGCTGCCTCTGCACGACAGCCTCTTCGCGGAGACGAGCCCGGCGCCCGTCAAGTTCGCGGCCTCTCTTCTCGGCAAATGCACGGCCGAGGTGCGGCTGCCGCTGGTGGTGCCGTTGCCGGAGACGCAGGAGAAGGTGCGTCAGGCGATGCGGCACGCCGGCGTTCTCAACTGAGCGCCGGAGGCTTTCCCCGGGCTCCATGGCGCGCGAGACCGACCGCTTCATTGCGCAAAACCGCAAGGCGCGTCACGACTACCTGATCACGGACACGCTCGAAGCCGGGCTCATGCTCGTGGGCACGGAGGTGAAGTCGTTGCGCAAGGGCGGAGCCAGCATCGGCGAATCCTACGCCGCCGAGCGCGACGGCGCGCTCTATCTCATGAACGCGAACATCCCCGAATATCCCGCGGCGCGCTTCAATCACGAGCCGCGCCGGCCGCGGAAATTGCTGGTCCACAAGAAGGAGCTCGACCGGCTCCTGGGCGCGGTGACGCGCGAGCACATGACGCTCATCCCGCTGGGCCTCTATTTCAACGAGCGCGGCCGCGCCAAGGTTCAGCTCGGCCTCGCCAAGGGCAAGCGAAAGGCCGACAAGCGCGCGGCCGAGAAGGAGCGGGATTGGAAGCGCGACAAGGCCCGGATCATGCGCGCGCGCGGATAGCGCGCATTTTATGGTTAACCCCGTGTTAGGAGACGGTGCCGCACGCTCGCAGCTCTGGAGGTGCGCGTGCGCTCGCTCGTCGATGCCATCGGCCATACCCCGCTGGTGCCGCTCAGGCGGATGATCCCGCAGCGGCACGTCACCGTGCTCGCGAAGCTGGAATTCATCTCGCCCACCGGCAGCATCAAGGACCGGATCGCCCGCCACATCATCCTCAAGGCCGAGCGCGAGGGGCGGCTCAAGCCCGGCGGGACCATCATCGAGAGCACCTCGGGGAATACCGGCGCCGCCGTCGCGATGATCGCGGCCGCGCGCGGCTACCGCGCGATCCTCGTCATGCCCGCGAAGGCCAGCATCGAGAAGCAGCTGGCGGCCCGCGCGCTCGGCGCCGAGGTGATCGTCTCGCCGCCCGATGCCAAGCCCGGCGACCCCGAGCACTACGTGCAGAAGTCGCTCGACCTCGCGCGCGAGATTCCCGGCGCCTTCCGGATCAATCAGTATGACAACCCGGACAATCCAGAGGCGCATTATCTCAGCACCGGCCCCGAGATCTGGGAGCAATGCGGCGGGCGCATCGACTATTTCGTGGCAGCCGGGAGCACCGGCGGCACCGTCTCCGGCACCGGCCGCTATCTCAAGGAGCGGAACCCCGCGCTCAAGGTGGTGCTGCCGGACCCCGCGGGCTCGATCTACGCGCCCTACTTCCGCACCGGCTCCTTCGATGCGAGCCACAAGCGCAAATACCAGGTCGAGGGCGTCGGCAAGGACCACATCGTCGAGTGCATGGATTTCAGCGTGATCGACGAGGTCATGACCTTCAGCGATCAGGACGCCTTCGGCGCGGCGCGGCGTCTCGCGCGTCTCGAGGGCATTCTCGCGGGCGGCAGCTCCGGCGCCAATGTCTGGGCCGCAATGAAGCTCGCGGAGCGGCTCGACCGCGAGGCCGTCATCGTCACGGTGTTGCCGGACAGCGGCCTCAAGTACTTCTCGAAATTCTACGACGACCACTGGCTTGCCGAGCACTGCGGCGAGGCGAGCCCGCTCGCAGCGGGCTAGCGCGCGCCGCCGAGCCGCCGGCGAATCTCCTCCAGCACCGCCTCGAACATCGCGGGCGTAAGCACGCCCGTGCTCGTGTTGTAGCGCGAGCAGTGATAGCTGTCGGCGAGCAGCACGCCCGTTTGGAGGGCGTGAAGCGCGCCGTGCTTGAAGGGATACGCCGATTTCCGCTGCGCGAGCGCGCCCAGGACGGCGTTGTGGGCGATGGCGCCGAGGGCGAGTATCGCGCGG
The DNA here is from genome assembly GCA_035541215.1 of Allostellaceae bacterium. Taxonomy (GTDB): domain Bacteria; phylum Pseudomonadota; class Alphaproteobacteria; order ATCC43930; family CGMCC-115725; genus DASZHJ01. The sequence goes on from DATKNV010000017.1 coordinate 50,736, forward strand.
AGCTCCGGCATCGCCGCTATTTCCTCCGAGAGGAAGGCGCCGCAGGCCGCGATCTCCACGGTCTCCGGCTTGTTCTCGGGCGGCACGCAGCGGACGGCGTTGGTGATGCGGCAGTCCCGGAGCTCGAGCCCGTCATCGGCGCGCGCGGCGTAGGTGCCGCGGGCGAAGCCGGATTTGAGGAGCGTCGCGTAGAGGAGATCGCCGGCGTAGTCGCCGGTGAAGGGGCGGCCGGTGCGGTTGGCACCCTTGAGCCCGGGCGCCAGGCCCACGATCAGAAGTCTCGCGTCGAGCCCGCCGAAGGACGGAACCGGCGCATTGTGCCATTCGCGATGACTTGCGCGCTGGGCCCGGCGGAACTCGACGAGACGGGGGCAGCGCGGGCAGTCGTGACCGGGCTCCGCGCTCACTCGATGTCGTTATGGTGAGCGGGCGCGGCGGCGGGCCGGGAGCTCTCGTCGCGTACCCGCATGATCTGCGGCGCCAGGTCCTGCAGCTCGATGAAGGTATCGGCCTGCCGGCGGAGGTCGTCCGCGACCATCGGCGGCTGCGAGCGCAGCGTCGAGACCACGCTCACGCGCACGCCCCTGCGCTGTACGGCCTCGACGAGGCGGCGGAAATCGCCGTCGCCCGAGAACAGCACGGCGTGATCGAGGTATTGCGCCATCTCCAGCATGTCGATCGCGAGCTCGATGTCCATGTTGCCCTTGATCTTGCGGCGGCCCATTGCGTCCGTGTACTCCTTGGTCGGCTTCGTCACCATCGTGTAGCCGTTGTAGTCGAGCCAATCCACGAGCGGACGCAGTGGGGAATATTCCTGATCCTCGATGAGCGCGGTGTAGTAAAAGGCGCGGATCAAGCGACCCTTGCCGGCGAAGAGATCGAGGAGGCGCTTGTAGTCGATGTCGAAGCCGAGGCCGCGCGCGGCGGCGTAGAGATTGGCTCCATCGATGAAAATCGCGATCCTCTCCTGAGCGTAAAACATGTCGCATGAAACTCCCGAAAAAATTGGTGTGCGGCAATGGCATCTAGCGAGCCACAATTAGCGGCCCATCTTCCGAGGGCGTCAAGGCGCAGGACCGCCGCTCGATGATCCTGATCGGCCTCGGTGCCAATCTCCCGAGCGCGGAGTTCGGCGCACCGCCCGCGAGCCTCGAGGCGGCGCTCGAGATGCTGCAGCAATCCGGTGTAGCCGTCAGGAGACGCTCGCGCTGGTACCGCACGGCCCCGGTGCCGGCCTCGGATCAGCCCTGGTTCGTGAATGGCGTCGCCGCGGTCGAGACCGCGCTCGAGCCGGCCGCTCTCCTGGCCTTGATGCAGGCGATCGAGACCCGCTTCGGCCGCGTCCGGCGCGAGCGCAATGCCGCGAGGGTGCTCGATCTCGACCTCCTGGATTACGAGGGACGCGTGAGCAAGCCCGGCGACCCTCCGCCGGCCCTGCCGCATCCCCGGCTCGCCGAGCGCGCCTTCGTCCTCCGGCCCCTGGCGGAGGTGGCGCCCGGGTGGCGCCACCCGGCGACCGGGGCGACCATTGATGAGCTGCTGCTGCGATTGCCCCCCGGTCAGGCCGCGGAGCCCATAATTTGAGCCTCCATCACGGGTTGCAGCCATAGGCCTCGTTCCATATATTAGAATTCTTTCATGACCTCGGTGGAGAGTGGCGGGTATGGCACGCGTAACGGTTGAGGATTGCGTACTCAAGATCCCGAATCGGTTCGAGCTGGTGCTCTTGGCGGCCCAGCGGGCGCGCGACGTCACGTCCGGCGCGCCGATCACCCTGGAGCGCGACAACGACAAGAATCCGGTCGTGGCGCTGCGGGAGATCGCGGACGAGACCATCAACCTCGAGCACGTCAAGAACGCCCTCATCAAGGGCATGCAGAAGCACGTAGAGATCGACGAGCCCGAGGAGGACAAGGAGCTCGCCGCCGACACCCAGACCTGGCCCGCGGATCAGCCGATCGGCGAGGGCGAGGGCGAGGAGCTCGGCGACGAGGCCGCGACCGACGAGGAGCTCGACGAGGACGCGCTTTTCGTGGCCGAGGATGGAACCGCCCCCGTCGAGGGCATCGGCGAGGAGGCCGGAGAGGCGGACACCGAGGCCCGCAAGGGTCCGCAGTAACGGGATGGCGGGCGGTGGCGGCATTCGGGTCCCTTCCGCCCCGCTACCGTTCTGCCTGAGCGAGCGCCGGGCCGGGCGCGCGAGTAACCGGCGATGATGCGGCAATTCGAGCTGGTGGAGCGGGTCAAGTCCTACGATCCGTCGGCGGACGAGGACGCGCTCAACCGCGCCTACGTCTTCTCCATGAAGGCGCACGGGACGCAGAAGCGTGCCTCCGGCGACCCCTATTTCTCTCACCCCGTGGAGGTCGCGGGCATCCTCGCGGGCATGAAGCTCGACAGCTCGTCGATCGTGACGGGGCTGCTCCACGACACGGTCGAGGACACGTTGGCGACGCTCGACGAGATCGAGCGCGTCTTCGGGCCGGAGATCGGGCGCCTCGTCGACGGCGTGACCAAGCTCTCCCGCGTCGAGCTGCAATCCGGCCAAACCAAGCAGGCCGAGAATTTCCGCAAGCTCGTGCTCGCGATGTCCGAGGACATCCGCGTGCTCCTGGTTAAGCTCGCGGACCGCCTCCACAACATGCGCACGCTCCGCTTCATCAAGGACCCGGAGAAGCGCAAGCGCATCGCACGCGAGACCATGGAGATCTACGCGCAGCTCGCCGAGCGCATCGGCATGCACGAGATGAAGGACCAGCTCGAGGACTTGGCCTTCGCCGAGCTCCATCCGGATGCCCGCGACGGCATCCTCACCCGCCTCGCCTTCCTGCGCGAGAAGGGCGGCGATCTCGTCAAGCGCGTCATCGCGGAATTGAAGGACACGCTCAAGGAGGGTGGGCTCGACGCCCAGGTCTCCGGCCGCGAGAAATCGCCTTATTCGATCTGGCGCAAGATGCAGCGCAAGGACGTGGGGTTCGAGCAGCTCTCGGACATCATGGCCTTTCGCGTCGTCGTCGACACGATCGAGCAGTGCTACCAGGCGCTCGGGGTGATCCACAGCCGCTATCACGTGGTCCCCGGCCGCTTCAAGGACTACATCTCGACGCCGAAGCCCAACCGCTATCGCTCGCTCCACACCGGCGTGATCGGGCCGGAGCGGCAGCGCATCGAGATCCAGATCCGCACCCGCGAGATGCACGAGATAGCGGAGCTGGGCGTCGCCGCGCATTGGAGCTACAAGCAAGGCGCGCCCAAGACCGACGGGCCGCAATACCGCTGGCTGCGCGAGCTCCTGGACATTCTCGAGCACGCCTCGGGTCCCGAGGAATTCCTGGAGCACACGCGGCTCGAGATGTTCCAGGACCAGGTCTTCTGCTTCACGCCCAAGGGCGATCTCTTTGCCTTGCCGCGGGGATCGACGCCGGTCGATTTCGCCTACGCCGTCCACTCCGAGATCGGCGACACCACCGTGGGCGCCAAGATCAACGGGCGCCTGGTCCCGCTGCGCACGCCGCTTCAGAACGGCGATCAGGTCGAGATCGTGACCTCGAAGGCGCAGACGCCTTCGCCGACCTGGGAGCGCTTCGTCGTCACGGGCAAGGCGCGCGCACGCATCCGCCGCTTCGTCCGCACGCAGCAGCGCCAGCAGTATCTCGATCTCGGCCGCGCGATCGTGCAGAAGGCGTTCCGGCAGGAGAGCCAGGAATTCACGGAGAAGGCGCTCGAGCCGATCCTCAAGCAATTCCAGGCCGAGGCCGTCGACGACCTGTACGTCGTCGTGGGCGAGGGGCTGCACACGGGGCAGGAGGTCGTGCACGCGCTCTTCCCGCCGAAGCCCGATGCGAAGCCGAAAAAGGTGCTGCCGCTCGCGGAGGCGCGGGCGAAGGGGCGCGGGAAGGGCAAGGCCTCCGACACCGCCGTGCCGATCCGCGGTCTCATTCCGGGCATGGCGCTGCATTTCGCGGGCTGCTGCCATCCGCTCCCCGGAGACCGTATCGTCGGCATCGTCACGACGGGGAAGGGCGTCACGATCCACACCATCGATTGCGAGACGCTCGCGAACTACGCGGATACGCCGGAGCGCTGGCTCGACGTCGCCTGGAGCAACAGCGGCGACCCCGACCAGGCGCATGTCGGGCGCATCAACGTCACCATCGGCAACGAGCCCGGCAGCCTCGGCGCCCTCACCACCATCATCGGCAAGCATCAGGGCAACATCAGCAATCTCAAGATCACGAACCGCTCCCTGGATTTCTTCGAGATTCTCGTGGACATCGAGGTGCAGGACGTGAAGCACCTCACCAACATCATCGCCGCGCTGCGCGCCGCGCCCTCGATCAACTCGGTCGAGCGCGCGCGGGCCTGAGGCGGCGCAGCTGTGGAAAGGCCGTGCCCATGAACGCACCGAAGCGAGCGCTCCGACTGGGCGTCAACATCGATCACGTCGCGACGATCAGGAACGCCCGCGGCATCAAGCATCCCGATCCCGTCCGAGCGGCGCGGCTTGCGGCGCAGGCCGGCGCCGACGGGATCACCGCGCATCTGCGCGAGGATCGCCGGCACATATCCGACGACGACATCGAGCGGCTCGCGAGCGAGATCGACCTGCCGCTCAATCTCGAGATGGCCGCGACTGCGGAGATGCTGGCGATCGCGCTCCGGCACAAGCCGCACGCCGCCTGCATCGTGCCGGAGAAGCGCGCGGAGATCACGACCGAGGGCGGCCTCGACGCCGTCGGGGGCGCGCAGCATCTCGCCTCCTTCGTGCGGGATCTCGGCGCGGCCGGCATTCGCGTCTCGCTCTTCATCGATCCCGAGCGGGCGCAGCTCGATGCCGCCAAGGCGCTGGGCGCGCCGGTGGTGGAGCTCCATACCGGCGCTTATTGCGAGGCCGAGGGTGCCGCGCGCGAGCGCGAGCTGCGGCGGATCGCCGCCGCGGCGGCGCATGCCGAGGCGATCGGCCTCGAATGCCACGCGGGCCATGGCTTGAGCTTCGAGACCGTGGGCGCCATTGCAGCGATCCCCACCATCGTCGAGCTCAACATCGGGCATTTCCTGATCGGCGAAGCGATCTTCAGCGGGCTCGACAGCGCGATCAAGCGCATGCGCTCGCTCATGGACAAGGCGCGGTCCGAGGCGCAGGGCCAGCGGAGCGCCTGATGATCCTGGGCCTCGGCAGCGATCTCGTGGACGTGCGGCGCATCGAGCGCACCATCGCGCGCTTCGGCGCGCGCTTCCTCGAGCGCGTCTTCACTCCCGAGGAGCGTGCGAAGTCGGAAGCGCGCGCGAACCGCGCCGCGAGCTACGCGCGACGCTACGCCGCCAAGGAAGCCTGCGCCAAGGCGCTCGGCACCGGCTTTCGCGAGGGCGTGCGCTGGCGCGACCTCGGGGTGGTCGACCGGCCGCTGGGCCGGCCCGGGCTCGTCCTCGCGGGCGCCGCCCGCGCGCGGCTCGAGGCGATGACGCCTCCGGGCATGCGGGCGCGCCTCGATCTCACGATCTCCGACGAGCCGCCGCTCGCCCACGCGCTGGTAGTGATTTCCGCCGACCCCGTCGCATCGGCGGAGCGCCGGCCTTGACTTCCCGCCTGCCCGCGGGCTTCATCTGCCGCGTCCGAATCTCCCCGAGAACCCGAACAGCCGCGCCCCTGGCGTGACGGAAGCGTTGCATGAAGAACAAGGCGACCAGCCACAAGCAAGTTCGCGCGGCCAGCGGATTCGGCGAGGTCATCCGTACGATCCTCTATGCGCTCCTGATCGCGATCGTCGTTCGCACCTTTGCTTATGAGCCCTTCAACATTCCCTCGGGCTCTATGATCCCGACCCTGCTCGTCGGCGACTACCTCTTCGTCTCGAAATTCTCTTACGGCTACAGCCGCTACTCCTTTCCGTTCTGGCCGCCGCCCTTCTCCGGCCGCTTCTTCGGCGGCGAGCCCCAGCGCGGCGACGTCATCGTCTTCAAGTGGCCGGGAGACAATTCGACCGACTACATCAAGCGTCTGGTCGGCCTGCCCGGAGACCGGATCCAAGTCACGGGCGGCGTCCTCTACGTGAACGGCGTGCCCGCGAAGCGGACCTGGATCGGGAAGTTCACCGACGAGGAGGGCAGCTCGAGCATGGAGCGTCAGGAATACGAGGAGGTCCTGCCAAACGGCGTGCGGCATCCGATCCTGCTGAGCGACGCCGAGAGCCGCCCGGCACCCACGGACTGTCCCATCAACACCTTCCGCTCGCCGAATGGGCCCGAGAACACCTGCGTCTACGTGGTTCCGCAGGGCATGTATTTCATGATGGGCGACAACCGCGACAATTCCGCCGACAGCCGGATCGCGCTCAACGACCGCGGCGTCGGCTTCGTCCCGGCGGAGAATCTGATCGGGCGCGCGGAGTTCATCTTCTTCTCGACCGACGGCTCCGCCTCATGGTGGGAAGTCTGGAAATGGCCGCTCGCCATTCGATACGACCGGCTGTTCAAGGCGATCCGATAGGATGACGTCCGGGGGTTCCGAGCTCGGACCCTTGATCGAGGCACTGGGCCACCGCTTCGCCGCCTCGGAATTGCTCGCGGAGGCGCTCACGCATCCGAGCGCCACCGGCCGGCACGGCCGGGCGCGCCGCAGCTACGAGCGCCTCGAATTCCTCGGCGACCGCGTGCTCGGATTGATCGTGGCGGAGATGCTCTGGCGGCGCTTTCCCGAAGAGGCCGAGGGGGAGCTCACGCGCCGGCACACCGGCCTGGTCCGGCGCGAGGCGCTCGTTCATGTCGCGCGCAGCGTCGGGCTCGGCCCCTTCGTTCGGGTCTCCGCGGGTGAGGCCCAGGCGGGTGCCCGCGAGCACGACAGCGTGCTGGCGGATGCCTGCGAGGCCGTGATCGCCGCGCTCTATCTCGACGGCGGTCTCGAAGCCGCGCGCGGCTTCGTCGCGCGCCACTGGGCGCCGCTCCTCGAGGCCTCGGCGGTGCCGCCGCGCGATCCCAAGACCGCGCTCCAGGAATGGGCGCAGGGGCGCGGCCGCGGCCTCCCGGTCTACGAGACCGTTGCCGCCGAGGGCCCCGCGCACAAGCGCGTCTTCACCGTGACCGCCCGCGTCGAGGGCGCCGAGCCCGCGACCGCGAGCGGCGGCTCCAAGCGCGCGGCGGAGACCGCCGCCGCCGCCGAGCTGCTCCGCCGGCTCACCGCGGAGCGTCGAAGCGCGTGATGAGCGGAACCGCGCCCCGGCGCTGCGGCTACGTCGCGCTGATCGGCGCGCCCAATGCGGGGAAATCGACCCTGCTCAACGCGCTCGTCGGCGCCAAGGTCTCGATCGTCTCGCCGAAGGTGCAGACGACGCGCCGGCGCATCCTCGGGATCGCCGTGGAGGACGGCTCGCAGATCGTCTTCGTCGACACCCCCGGCATCTTCGCGCCGCGTCCGGGCCGCCGCCTCGAGCGCGCCATGGTCACGGCGGCCTGGGAAGGCGCGGAGGATGCCGATCTCGTCGTTCTCCTCGTCGACGTCACGCGCCCCGACGACCCCGACACGCGCGGCATCGTCGATCGCCTCAAAGCCGCCGGACGCAAGGCGGTGCTGGTGCTCAACAAGATCGACCTCGTGCCGCGCCCGTCGCTGCTGGAGCTCGCGGCGCGCTTCGAGCGCGAGGGCATCTTCGAGCCGATCTTCATGATATCGGGCCTCACCGGCGACGGCGTCCCGGACCTCCGCCGCCATCTCGCCGCCGCTCTCCCCGAGGGACCCTGGCTCTATCCCGAGGACCAGCTCTCCGACCTGCCGGAGCGCCTCCTCGCGGCGGAGGCGACGCGCGAGCAGGTCTTCCTGCAGCTCCACGACGAGCTTCCCTACGCCATCACCGTCGAGACCGACAAATGGGAGGAGCGCAAGGACGGCAGCGTCCGCATCGAGCAGACGATCTTCGTCCAGCGTCCGGGCCAGAAAGCGATCGTGCTGGGCGAGGGCGGCCAGCAGATCAAGCGCATCGGCGCCCGCGCGCGGACCGAGCTCGAGGCGATGCTGGGACGCCGCGTGCATCTCTTCCTCTTCGTCCGCGTCGAGAAGGGCTGGACCGAGGACCGCGAGCGCTACGAGGCGATGGGCCTCGACTTCGAGGACGAGTAGAGGGCGGCCGATGCACTGGAACGAGACAGGCATCGTGCTGGCGGTGCGTCGTCACGGCGAGAGCGCGCTCGTCGTGCATCTCTTGACGCGCGAGCACGGCCGCCACGCGGGCCTCGTCCATGGCGGGCAGGGCCGTAAAGGCCGCACGATCTATCAGGTGGGCAATGCCGTCGAGGCGACCTGGCGCGCGCGGCTCGAGGAGCAGCTCGGGACTTTCTCCGGCGAGCTCGCGGTGGGCCACGCCGCCCGCGTCATCGACGATCCGCTCCGCCTTGCCTGTCTCTCCGCGGCGGCGGCAATGGCGGAGGCGGCGCTACCGGAGCGCGAGCCGCATCCGCGCGCCTATGACGGTCTCGTGGCGCTCTTGGATGCGCTCGACAGCGACCGCGGTTGGGCCGCGCTCTACGCGCGCTGGGAGCTGGCGCTGCTCGCGGAGCTCGGCTTCGGCCTCGATCTCGCGCGCTGCGCCGCGACGGGCGCGAGCGCGGATCTCGTCTACGTCTCGCCCAAATCCGGCCAAGCCGTCTCGCGCGAGGCGGGCGAGCCCTATCGCAAGCAGCTCCTCCCTTTGCCGGGGTTTCTCTTGGACGGCGGCGAGACCGAGCCATCAGCATCGGAGATCGGCGATGCGCTGCGCCTCACCGGCTTCTTCTGGGAGCGCCGCGTCTTCCAGCCGCACGGCCGCAAGCCCCCGGCCGCGCGCACCCGCTTCGTTGACCGACTCGGGCGCGAGCGGACACACTCACCCAAAGCAGATGTAGACACGGTCGGATCGACATGACACCTCCTTCGAACCCCGCCGGCGCCGTTCGCGACGTCGATTTCGCGGAAGCGCTGGGCGAGCGCTATCTCTCCTACGCGCTCTCCACCATCACCGCGCGCTCGCTGCCGGACGTGCGCGACGGGCTCAAGCCCGTGCATCGGCGCATCCTCTACGCCATGCGCGAGCTCAAGCTTGATCCGCGCTCCGGCTACAAGAAGAGCGCGCGGGTCGTCGGCGACGTCATCGGCAAATATCACCCGCACGGCAACGATCCCGTCTACGAGGCGATGGTGCGGATGGCGCAGGATTTCGCGCAGCGCTACCCGCTCGTGGACGGGCAAGGAAATTTCGGCAACGTCGACGGCGATAATGCGGCGGCGATGCGCTACACCGAGAGCCGCCTCACCGCGGTCGCGGAGGCGCTCCTCCAAGGCATCGACGAGAACACCGTCGACTTCCGCCCGACCTACGACGGCGAGGCGCAGGAGCCGCTGGTGCTGCCCGCGCGCTTCCCGAACCTGCTCGCGAACGGCGCGAGCGGCATCGCCGTCGGCATGGCCACGAGCATCCCGCCGCACAACGCGGCGGAGCTCTGCGACGCGCTGATCCAGCTCGCGAAGCATCCGCGGACCTCGCTGGACGAGCTCCTGAAGCACGTGCGGGGGCCGGATTTTCCGACCGGCGGCGTGCTGGTCGAGGCGCCGGAGGCCGTGCGCGAGGCTTACAACACCGGGCGCGGCAGCTTCCGCCTCCGCGCGCGCTGGCGCGAGGAGACGCTGTCGCGCGGCGTCTACCAGATCGTAGTGACGGAGATTCCCTACCAGGTGCAAAAATCGCGCCTGGTCGAGCGCATCGCGACCCTCCTCGAGGAGAAAAAGCTGCCGCTCCTCGCGGACGTCCGCGACGAGTCCACGGACGTGGTGCGGCTGGTGCTGGAGCCGAAGAGCCGCAACGTCGAGGCCGCGGTGCTGATGGAATCGCTCTTCCGGGCGACCGAGCTCGAGGTCCGCGTGCCGCTCAATCTGAACGTGCTCGACGCGCAGGGCGTGCCGCGCGTGATGATGCTCAAGGAGGCGCTGCAGGCCTTTCTCGACCATCGCCGCGTCGTCCTGCAGCGCCGCACGCGCTTTCGCCTCGAGGAGATCGCCCGCCGCGACGAGATCCTGCGCGGGCAGATGGTCGTCTATCTCAATCTCGACAAGGTCATCAAGATCATCCGCGAGAGCGACGATCCCAAGGCCGAGCTGATGCGGCGCTTCAAGCTGAGCGACGTCCAGAGCGAGGCGATCCTCAATCTCCGCCTGCGCGCCCTCCGCAAGCTCGAGGAGATCGCGATCCGCAAGGAGATCGAGGCGCTGGGGGCCGAGGCGAAGGACCTGAAGGCTTTGCTCGGCGACGACAAGCGGCAGTGGAAGGCGGTCGCCGCCGATATCGCGGAAATCCGCAAGGAGTTCGGGCCGGAGACCCCGCTCGGGCGCCGGCGCACGGAAATCGGCGCGCCGCCCGCGGAGGTGCGCGTCCCCGTGGAAGCGCTGGTGGAGCGCGAGCCCTGCACCGTCATCTGCTCGGAGAAGGGCTGGATCCGCGTCGTCAAGGGACACGGCGTGGCGCTCGCTGAGCTCAAATACAAGGAGGGCGATGCCGCGCGCTTCGCCGTCGAGGCGGAGACGACGGACAAGCTCCTGCTCTTCGCGACCAACGGCCGCTTCTACACGCTCGGGATCGACAAGCTCCCCGGCGGGCGCGGACACGGGGAGCCCGTGCGCCTCATGATCGAGCTCGGGAACGAGCATGACGTGGTGGCACTGATCCCGCACCGGCCCGGGCTCAAGCTCCTCCTTGCCTCGAGCGACGGGCGCGGCTTCGTCGCGGCGGCGGATGAGGCGCTCGCGCAAACGCGCGGCGGCAAGCAACTCCTCAACCTCGCGGAGGGGACGCAGGCGCGCGCGGCGGCACCGGTCGCCGGCGACACCGTCGCGGCCGTCGGCGAGAACCGGAAGCTGCTGCTCTTCCCGCTCTCGGAGGTGCCGGAGATGGCGCGCGGACGCGGCGTCATCCTCCAGCGCTACAAGGAGGGCGGCCTCTCCGATCTCAAGGTCTTCACCCTCGCGGAGGGTCTCACCTGGCGGCGGGGCGACCAGACGCGGACCGAGACGGATCTGAGGGCGTGGCAGGGAGCGCGCGCGCAATCCGGCCGCATCGTGCCCAGCGGCTTCCCGAAATCGAACCGCTTCGCGTGAGCCGATGGCCGACCCGGTCCTCCTCGACACGAAGGGGCTGCGCTGCCCGTTGCCGGTGCTGAAGGCGCGGAAGGCGCTCAAGGACCTCGCCGCCGGGATGGTGCTGCGCGTGCTCGCGACCGACCCTGGCGCGGTCAAGGACTTCGAGGCCTTTTGCAAGACCACGGGTCACCGCCTCCTCGCGCAAAAGGAGGAGGCGGGCATCCTCATCTTCGATATCGAGAAAGTCGACTGAGTCGCGGCTTCAGTTGAGCCGGCCGGGAGCTTCCGGAACCTTGAGTCCCAGGTCGCGGTAGGCGCGCTCGGCACCGGGATGGAGCGGGAGCACCAACCCCTCGAGCGCGGTGGCGAGCGTGATCCGCTTCGCCATGGGGTGGCCCTGGTCGAGGATCCGCCGGTTGGCGTCCGCCCAAAGCGCCTTGGTGATGTCGAAGACCAGCGGCTCCGCTACCTCCGCCCCGACGATCCAGAGCGCGCGCGTGCCGATGCTGGAAGTCGGATCGGGAATGCCCGCATAGGTGCCGCCGGGAATGGTGTCGCGGGCGAAGAAGGTATTGCGCTGCGTGAGCTTGTCCGCGATCTCGCCGGCGATGGGGATGAGGCGGATCGGCGTCGCGGTCGCGAGCTCGGAGATCGCCGGCACCGGATACCCCCCGAAGAGGAAGAAGGCATCGAGCTCGCCATGCGCGAGAGCTTCCGCGGTCTGACCGAGGTTGCGGTAGTCGCCTTTGACCTGACGCTCGGCGATACCCGCGGCCTCCAGGATGAGGCGCGCGTCCACGATGGTGCCGGACTCCTTCTCGCCGAGACCGACGCGCTGGCCCTTGAGGTCCTTGAGCGCTGTAATGGGACCGTCCGCCCGAACCACGATGTGCACGGTCTCCGGGAAGAGGGAGGCGATGGCCCGGAGCTTCGTGAGCGGCGGCTTCCCCTTGAAGAGGCCGATCGCGGAATAGGCCCAATAGGCCACATCCGACTGCGCCAGCGCGGATTCGAGCCGGCCGGCATCGACGGCCTGGACATTCTCGAGCGAGCCCTGGGTCGCCTGCGCCACGGCCACCAGACCGGGCACGCCGCAGCTCCCGCCGCGATCACAATCTCGCGAGCCCGGCGGCTTCGAGATGGCATTGGCGAGGAGGCCGCCGATTTGGAAATAGGTCCCGGTGGTGGCAGCCGTGCCGATGCGGAAGTAGCGGATATCCTCTTGCGCTGCGCTCGGGCGGGTGGGCAGCAGCAACAGGCTCGAAAGGGCGAGCAGGAGATCACGGCGCGCAATGCTCCACCGCAGCGATGCTCGATCGCCACCTGCCGGGAGCCTCGTTGCGCGCTTCGGCGCCATTCTCGACGACGCCTCCTTCATCTCGAGAACGGGGCGATCCTAGACCTAATTCCCAGCCCGCGACACCCAAACGTCGCGATTTTTTTACCCTCCGGCCGCGCGCAGCGGCTCAGCTTGAATCGTGGGGACGACACCTCACCTTGATCGAGGCGCGGGGGCCGATGGAAGATGGCTCCGAGCCAGTCGGGTAATACACCGGAGGGCAGCTATGAATTTCCCGCAATCAGGAGGGTGCCAGTGCGGCGCGATCCGATATGAGATCACCGGTCCTCCACTCGTCGTCTACGCGTGTCATTGCACGGAGTGCCAGCGGCAGTCGGGTTCCGCCTTCGCCATGGCCGCCGTCATCCCGCAGGCGCATTTTCGGATCACGCGAGGCGAGCCAAGGATGTTTGCCCGGCGCACCAGTCCGACGAAGGTGATGGAGTGCTGGTTTTGTCCCGACTGCGGTACGCGCCTTTATCACGTGCCCGGCGGGGCCAGTTATGCCAATCGGAACGTCAAGCCGGGAACGCTCGACGATAGATCCTGGCTGAAGCCGACGATCCATTTCTGGACGCGAAGCGCGCAGAAGTGGGTCGATATACCGGAGGGTGCCACGCGGTACGAGACGCAGCCGGAATCGCTGCCTTGGACCACCCCGAAGCCCTAAGCGCCCATCGCCATTCGAGCCGAGACACCACCCGACGACACATGGGCGTTGACATGCGGGAACGACGCACTATCTTCTCGCCCCTCGCAGCCTCCGATTGGGAGCGACGGTACGACATGATCGCAGGGTTCCGGATCTCGCGACGACGAATTCGCTAGCGGCCCAGCGGGGCTGCAAAGCGCGGCTGCGCCATGCGCGCCCGCGTCGTCCGAGGGAACCCGAGCAACACCCTGAGCATTGGGGGCGGTCATGGCCGATCAGCCTTATCATCTCGTGAAATCCGCGGGCGGTGCCTGCTTCGAAATCGACACCGACCGGGCGCGACTTGACTACCGCGTCATCCATGCCTTTCTGACCCAGTCGCATTGGGCGCGCGGCATCCCCATGGCGACGGTCAAGCGGGCGATCGCGGGCTCCATAGCGTTCGGCCTCTACCGCGACGGGCGGCAGATCGGGTTCGCCCGCGTGGTGACGGACCGCGCGACCTTCGCCTATCTCGCCGATGTCTTCGTGCTGCCGGAGGCGCGGGGCCAAGGCCTCGCGCGCTGGCTGGTCGAGAGTATCCTCGCCCATCCCGGACTCCGGGGCATGCGGCGGTGGCTCCTGGGCACGAGGGACGCGCAGGGCCTTTATCGGAAGGTCGGGTTCGCGGAGCCGCCTGCGCCCTTCGCCTTTCTCGAGCGCCTCGACCCCGCGGTCTATGCCGCGGCCGCCGAGGCCCCGCGACGGAGGTTGCGGCGCGTCGTCTAGACCGAGACCCGGGGCGGGGACTCGCCCCGGCGCCCGCCCCATATTAGAAAAGAGCCCGGAGAGGTAACGCAGAGGGGAGGGAACCATGGTCGCGACCATCACCATGCCGCGGCTGCTCTATATCGGCGGCGGGGCCATCGGGGAGATCGTGACCGCGCTCGGTCGGCTGGGCGCGAGCTGCCCGCTCGTCGTGACCGACCGGTTCATGGAGAGCTCGGGCATGCTCGCGAAGCTCACGGACCGTCTCGACCGCGCGAATCTCCGCTGGCAGGTATTCGCGGATACGGTCCCGGACCCCACCGACACCGTCGTCGAGGCCGGGGTCAAGGTGCTCGCGGCCGGCGATTTCGACTGCCTCGTGGCCTTGGGCGGCGGCAGCCCCATCGACACCGCCAAGGCGATCTCGGTCCTCGCCGCCAATGGCGGCAAGATGCGCGACCACAAGGTCCCGAACGAGATCCCGAAGCCGGGGCTCCCCATCATCGCCATCCCCACCACCGCCGGCACCGGCTCCGAGGTCACGCGCTTCACGGTCATCACGGACACCGAGCGCGACGAGAAAATGCTGATCATGGGCCTCGCCTGCTGTCCCGCAGCGGCAATCGTCGACTACGAGCTCACCTTCAGCATGCCCTGGCGCCTCACCGCGGATACCGGGATCGACAGCCTTACCCACGCGATCGAGGCCTATGTCAGCAAGCGCGCGAGCCCCTTCACCGACGGCGTCGCCAGGAGCGCGATGGCGCTCATCGCCAAGCACATCCGCACCGCCTGCCGCACGCCGGACGATCCCAAGGCACGGGAGGCGATGATGCTGGGGGCGACTCAGGCGGGAATGGCCTTCTCCAATTCGAGCGTCTGCCTCGTCCACGGCATGAGCCGGCCCATCGGCGCCTTCTTCCACGTGCCGCACGGTCTCTCGAACGCGATGCTGCTGCCGGAGATCACGGCTTTCTCGGCGCCGGCGGCGCTCGAGCGCTATGCCGACTGTGCGCGCGCCATGGGAATTGCGGCGGAGGGCGAGGGGAACCAGTCCGCGGTCGCGCGTCTCCTCGACGAGCTCCGCGCGCTCAACAGCGATCTCAAGGTGCCCTCGCCCCGCGAGTACGGCATCGACGAGCGGCGCTACCGGGAGCTCATGCCGACCATGGCGGCGCAGGCGCTCGCCTCCGGCTCGCCCGGCAACAACCCGCGCGTCCCCAGCGCGGACGAGATCGTCGAGCTCTATACGCGCGTCTACGCCTGAGGAGATCGCGGCCATGACCAAGGCTTTCGCCTCGCAAGCGGATCTCTCGGAGAAGAAGACCACCTTCGCCAAGCTCGGCGAGGGGCTCTATTGCCTCACCGCCGAGGGCGATCCTAATTCCGGCGTGATCGTCGGCGACGACGGCGTGATGGTGGTCGACGCCCGCGCGACGCCGGTGCTCGCGCGCGAGCTCCTGGAGCACATCCGCGGCGTCACCGACAAGCCCGTCAAATACGTGCTACTCACGCATTATCACGCCGTACGCGTGCTCGGCGCTTCCGCGTACGGCGCGCAGCACGTCATCGCGAGCGGCGGCACCTACGATCTCATCCGCGAGCGCGGCCAGCAGGATTTCGACAGTGAGGCCCAGCGCTTCCCGCGGCTCTTCCGCGCGGTCGAGACCGTGCCCGGCCTCACCTGGCCCACCCTCGTCTTCGAGCGCTCGCTCACGCTCTTCATGGGGAAGCGCGAGGTGCGGATCATGCATCTCGGCAAGGGTCACACCAAGGGCGACACCGTCGCGTGGCTCCCGAAGGAGAAGGCGCTCTTCGCGGGCGATCTCGTCGAATACGGCGCCGCACCCTATTGCGGCGACGCCTATTTCAGGGAGTGGCCGGAGACGCTGGAGAAGCTGCGAGCGCTCGGCGCCGAGAAGATGGTGCCGGGCCGCGGCGACGCCTTGATGAGCCCCGCCGAGGTCGCGAAGGCGATCGAGGGGACGCAGGGCTTCCTTCGCGCCATGACGCGCGAGGTCGAGGCGGGAGTGCGCTCGGGGAAGCCGCTCAAGGCGGTCTACGCCGCCGCTTACGCCGCAATGGCTCCCAGCTATGGCAAGTGGGTGATCTTCGAGCACTGCCAGCCCTTCAATGTGAGCCGCTGCTACGACGAGATGAGCGGTATCGCAGATCCCCGGATCTGGACCGCCGAGCGAGACATGGAGATGTGGAAAGCGTTGCAGGCCTGAGGCACCCGGGAAGGGGGTAGACATGCGCTGGATCATGCTCATCGCAATCTCGGTTGCGCTCGCGGCCTGCACTCAGCCGTCGGCGCCGCCGCCGGAGCCGCAGCCCACGCGCGTCTTCACCGTCTATTTCGACGCGAGCAGCGCCGACCTCACGCCGACCGCCCAGGAGATCATCGGCAATGTCGCCGACGCTCTGCGCAAGGAGCAGCCGTCGAAGATCGTCGTGGAGGGGCAGGCGAACGCGGGCGCGCCCGGCGATGCCGAGCTCGCGGTCAAGCGCGCGGATACGGTCATCGCCGCGCTTGCGAAGGCGGGAGTGGATCCCAATGCGATGGTGCGGCGTACCGCGCTCGTCGGTCCTGCAACACCCGACCCGATCACCCGCGTCTCCACGCAGAAGGTATTGGTCGAGTTCCTTCCTTAGTTAGCTCCGTGCCGCCTCGATCGCGCGCCAGATGCGCTCGGGCGTCGCGGGCATGTCGAGGTGACGCACGCCGAGCGGCGTCAGCGCGCTCATGATCGCGTTCATGAGCGCGGGAGGCGCGCCGGCCGCGCCGGCCTCGCCGCAGCCCTTGATTCCCAGCGGATTGACCGGCGAGGGGGTCGAGCGCTCCACGAAGACGAAATCCGGGAGATCGCCCGCGCGCGGCACGCAGTAATCCATGAAGGAGCCGCTGAGGAGCTGGCCTGAGTCGGGATCGTGCACGACGTGCTCGAGCCAGGCCTGGCCCAGGCCTTGGGCGACGCCGCCGTGAAGCTGCCCCTCCACCAGCAGCGGATTGAGCACGCGGCCGAAGTCGTGAACCATCGTATAGCCGAGCAGCGCAAGCGAGCCGGTCTCGGGATCGATCTCGACCTCCGCGACGTGGCAGCCATTGGGGAAGGTCGGGTTCTTGGGCCGGTAATCCGCGCTCTCGGCCAGACCCGGCGCAGTCCCCGGCGCCACGAAGCGGGGATCGAAGGCCATGCGCGCGACTTCAGCGAGACTGACGAAGCGGTCGGTGCCCGCGACAACGAAGCGCCCGTCTACGAACTCGATGTCGGCAGCCGCGGTTTCCAGGAGATCTGATGCGATGTGCTTCGCGCGCTCGATCACCTTGACGACCGCGCCGTCGAGGGCCGCGCCGGCGATGCCCAGCGACGCCGAGCCGCCGGTGCCGTGCCCGGTCGCGACGCGATCGGTATCGCCCTCGACCACCTCGACCTCGTCGATGCCGATCCCGAGCCGTGCGGCCACGAGTTGCGCGAAGGCAGTCTCGTGTCCCTGTCCGTTCGACATGGCCCCGACATAGGCGATGGCGCGGCCTTCACGCGTGATCTCGAGCCGCGAGGTTTCCGCCCAATTGCCGGCGACGCGCTCGACGTAATGCGCGAAGCCGATGCCGCGGATCTTTCCGCGCAATTCCGACTCACGTCGCCGCGCCGGGAAGCCCGTCCAGTCCGCGCGGGCGAGCGCAGCATCGAGCACCCGCTCGAACTCGCCGCTGTCGTAGAGAAGGCCGAGCGAGGTCTTGAAGGGAAGCTCGGCCGGCGAGATCAGGTTGCGGCGGCGCAATTCCACCGCATCCATGCCGAGCGCGCGCGCGGCCGCCTCGATGAGGCGCTCCAGAAGATGCGTTGCCTCCGGCCTGCCGGCACCGCGGTAGACGTCGGTCGGCACCGTGTTGGTAAAGACGCCGGTGACGGTCACGTGGATCGCGGGCGTACGATAGACACCCGCGAGCGCGGTGGTGTTGCTCGTGGGCGAGAGCGGGCCCTCGGGCGCGAGATAGGCGCCGAGATTGGCGGTGGTAACGACGCGGAGCGCCAGGATACGGCCATCCTTGTCGAGCGCGAGCTCGCCGCGGGTGAGGTTGTCACGGCCCATGTAATCCCCGAGGAAAGCCTCGCTGCGCTCGGCGATCCAGCGCACGGGCCGATTGAGGCGCCGCGAGGCCCAGAGCACCAGCACTTGCTCGGGATAGAGCGAGTTCTTGGCCCCGAAGCCGCCGCCGACGTCGCCGACGACAACGCGAATCCGCTCCGGCGGCAGGTGGAACACGTGCTCCGTGAGATCGTGCTTGAGGCCGTGCGGCATCTGCGTGCCGGTATAGAGCGTGAGCCGCCCGGTCGCCGCGTCGTAGGTGCCGAGTGCGCCGCGCGTTTCCATCGCGGCGATGGCGACGCGGTTGTTCACGACCTCGATAGCGGCGACGCGGTGCGCGCGCGCGAAGCCCGCCTCGACGCCCGGGAGATTGCCGGCATGCCAGCGGAAGGAGACGTTGCCGGTCGCCTCGTCATGGACTTGCGGCGCACCGGGCTTGGCGGCCTCCGCGGTGGCGACGGCCGCCGGTAGCGTCTCGTAGTCCACGAGGATTTGCTCGGCGGCATCGCGCGCCGCCGCCGCGGTCTCCGCGACGATCAGCGCCACCGCCTCGCCGACAAAGCGCACGCGATCGCGGGCGAGGGCCGGGAAATGCGGCCGCACCACCGGGCAATTCTCCATGCCGGTGACGCCGAATTTCGGCGGCGTGAACTCGCAGGGGATGCCGCCCAGCCCGTCCGCCGCGAGATCCTCGCCCGTGAGGATCGCGAGCACGCCCGGGAGCGCCGCCGCGGCGGTCTTGTCGATGCCGAGGATGCGCGCATGCGCGTGGGGCGAGCGCAGGACGTAGGCGACGGCCTCACCGGGCAGGCGGCGATCCTCGATGAAGGTGCCCCGTCCCGTGAGGAGCCGCGGGTCCTCCTTGCGCCGGACGGGCTGGCCGAAAGCGAATTCCCCCATTCAAAGCCCCTCTTTTGCGATTGCCATTGCGGTGCGCAGCGTCTCGAGATCGCCGACGTGGTTCGCGAGCAGCAGAATGAGCCGCGCATTGAGAAATCGCGACTGCTCCTCGCTGAGGCCGCGATGGAGCTCGATCAGCTCCGAATAGAAGGCGTCGGCGTCGGCGATGTTGGGGTCGGTGCGAAGCGCGGCCATCGCGATCAATCCTCCAGGGCAAGGGCGCGGTGGAGCGCGGCGCGGAAGGAGCGGGCATCGGGCGCCCGCCAGCGTGCCGCCACGTGCTGATCCGGGCGGATGAGATAGAGCGTTCCCGGCCGGGCATCGTAGCGCTCGCGCGCGGCGCCCGTGGAATCGCCGAGCGCGCCGCGCCCGATCCGTCGCGTCCCGATCGGAACCGGCAATCCCGTCTGTCCCGCGACCGCCGAGAGCGCGCCGTCGTCGTCGCCGAAATAAAGCGCGGTGAAGCCGTTCTGCAGTTCCCGGAGGAGCCAGCTCTGCCTGCCGTCGTCGCGCTGGATCGGCGCGTCAGCGCAAGGGCTGCCGGGACGCATGGCCGGCGCGAAGGCGCCGCCGTCCGCCGTATTGAGCGGCGAGGTCTCGAGGATCGCGGGCCGCGAGAGGCGCCCGCTATTGACGAGGCTCCGCGCGAAGGCAAAGCGTTCCGCCAGGCCTAGCGCGGCATCGCGAAAGGCAGCGCTTGCGGGCGTCTTCGGGGTCATGAAGTCGGTGGCGCGGGTGGAGTGCAGGATGTTCTCGTCGGCCGCGGGAATGCGCTCGGCGTCGTAACTCTCGAGCAGCCGCTCGGGGGCGGCGCCTTGCAGCACCAGCGCGAGCTTCCAGGCGAGATTGTCGGCGTCCTGCACGCCGCCGTTCCCGCCGCGCGCGCCGAAGGGCGAGACTTGATGCGCAGAATCGCCCGCGAACATTATGCGGCCGTGCCGGAACCGCTCGAGGCGCCGGCACTGAAAGGTGTAGAGACTCACCCACTCGATCTCGAAGCGCCGGTCCGGCCCGAGCATCTTCCGGAGCCGCGCCGTCACGCGCTCGGGCTGCCGCTCGATCTCGGGATCGGCGTCGGGGCCGAGCTGTAGGTCGATGCGCCAGACATTGTTCGCCTGGCGGTGCAGCAGCGCCGAGCGCCCGGCATGGAAGGTCGGATCGAACCAGAAGCGCCGCTCGGTCGGGAAGTCCGCGTGCATGCGGACGTCCGTGATGAGGAAGCGGTCCTCGAAGACCTGGCCCTTGAAGTCGAGGCCGAGCGCGCGGCGCACCGTGCTGCGCACTCCGTCGGCTGCCACGAGATAGTCGCAGTCGAGCGCGTAGGGCCCGTCGGGCGTCTCGATCTCCACGCGGACATGGTCGGGATGAATGGCGACGCCGGTCACGCGGTTCTTCCAGCGCAGATCGAGGCCGCGGTTCGCGAGGCTCTGGGCGTGCGCGACGAAGATCTCCTCCGCGAGATTCTGCTGCAGATTGATGAAGGCGGGAAAGCGATGCCCGCCCTCCGGCAGCAGGTTGAACTCGTAGAGGAGCTTCTCGCCGTGGAAGACCTTGCCGAGATTCCAGGTGACGCCGCACGCCATCATCGGCTCCGCGCAGCCGAGCCGGTCGTAGATCTCGAGCGTGCGCTTGGCCCAGCAGATCGAGCGGCTGCCGGTGCTGACGGTGTCGTCCTCGTCGAGGAGCACAGCGGGAACGCCGCGCTCCACGAGATCCATCGCCATCGCGAGCCCCACGGGCCCGCCGCCCGCGATCACGACGGGATGACGCACGGGCCTCGTCGCCCGCTCATCCGGACTCGCGCGATAGGGGAAATGCGGCGCGGGCTCGCTCATGCCGTCATCTTAGCGGCATGAGGGAGCCGGTGCATCTCAGCCCGCGAGCTCTACCTGGATGTCGTCGCCGACGATGCGGACGGGGTAGGTCTTGATGTCGCAGGGAATGGGCGGGCCGAGGCCCTTGCCGGTCTTGACCTCGAAGCGGCCGGCGTGGAGCGGGCATTCGATGATTTCGCCGTCGAGCCAGCCGTCCGAGAGCAGGGCGAAGGCGTGGGTGCAAACGTTCGAGGTGGCGTAGACCTCACCCCCGATGTTGTAGAGGGCGATGTGCTCCTCGCCGACGGTGACGCCGGCGATGTCGCCCTCGCGCAGCCCTGCGCGGGATGCGACGGTGACCCAGTTTCCATCCGCGGCCATGTCCGATCCGATTCCGTGAATGCGAAGCGTCGGATATTTGCCGCCGTGCCCGAGTTTTGCAAGGCTCGTCAGCGCGCGAGGTCCTGCAGCTTGAGGGCGGGGTCGGCAAGCGCCGCGGCGTCCACGGTCTTGCCGCTCTGGATGAGCATCCGGGCAAAACGCATGTCGCGGGCGTTGTTGACGGTGTTGGCGGCGACGACGCGGCCCTCCGCGAGATAGAAGAGGGTGAAGGCCCGCGCATTGGGATCGCCGCGCCAGACGAGGCGGTCCCAGCGCTCCGGCGCTCCCGCCACTTGCAGGTTCACGTCGTATTGATCGGTCCAGAACCACGGCACTTCTGCAAAGGGCTCGTTGCCGCCGGCCATGACCTTCGCGACCGCGATCGCCTGGTTCTGCGCGTTCTGCCAAGCCTCCAGGCGGATGTGCCGCTTGAGGATCGGGTTGAAGTGCCGCGTCACGTCG
This sequence comes from Allostellaceae bacterium, assembly GCA_035541215.1. Taxonomy (GTDB): domain Bacteria; phylum Pseudomonadota; class Alphaproteobacteria; order ATCC43930; family CGMCC-115725; genus DASZHJ01. The sequence continues at coordinate 72,221 of DATKNV010000017.1, forward strand.
CCGGCCGCGAAGACCTCGAGATCGGCGGTGCGGCCGAAAGCGTCGACGACGATGCCGTCCTCGACCGCGAGACCGGCGGCCGCCGCGAGCTCGGTGTTGGGGATGGCACCGATGCCCGCGACCGCCACATCCGCCTCGACCGTCTCTCCATCGCTGAGGCGCAGGCGCAAGGCGGAGCCGGTATCCTCGATCGCCTCGACCGAGGTGCCGGTGCGAAGCTCCACACCGTGGCTCTCGTGCAGGCGCGCGTACCAGTTGCCGATCTCCGGCGCGACGACGCGCGCGAGCGGCTGCGGCGCGAGCTCGATCACGGCGACCGCCGAGCCGCGCTGGCGCGCGACCGAGGCGACCTCGAGGCCGATGAAGCCCGCGCCGATGATGACAACGCGCGTTTCCGGTCGCAGCCGCTCGCGCAAAGCGAGGCAATCCGCGATGTCCCGGATGTAATGGATCCGCCTGCTTTCCGCGCCGGGAGAGCGAAGCCGGCGCGCGCGGGCGCCCGTCGCGAGCAGCAGACGGTCGAAGGCCTCGCTGCCGCCGCCCTCGATCAGCACGCGCCGCGCTCGAAGATCTAGCTCCCTCGCGGTACAACCGAGCCGGAGGGTAACGCCGTTCTCGCCGTACCAGGCGATCGGCCGGACATAGGTCTTCTCGATCTCGATGTTGCCGGCGAGCAGCTCCTTCGAGAGCGGCGGCCGCTCGTAGGGCGGGTAGGGCTCGGCGCCGAGCATCAGGATCGGGCCCACGAAGCCCGCGGCGCGCAAAGCCTCGGCCGCGCGCCCGCCGCTGTGGCCCGCGCCGACGATCACGATCCGCGGCTCGGCCTCTCTCGACGTCAAGTCTGCCTCTCATGGAGATTGGGCTTCGCGCCTAGCTCTTAGCCAGCGCGGACCCTTCCCTCAAGGGAATTCACCGGATGAGTGCCGCCCGCGCGAACTGGCCGGGAGTGATACCGAAGCTGCCCTTGAAGCGCTTCGTCAGATGACTCTGGTCGGCGAACCCGACCGCGGCCGCGACCTCCGCCGCGGGCTCTCCGGCGGCGAGACGGCGGCGCGCATCGTTGAGCCGCAACTGCACCAGATAGGCGTGCGGCGGAAGGCCGTAGTGCCGCTGGAACTGCCGGCTCAGGTGAAACCGGCTCATGCCCGCTATCGCCGCGATGTCCTCGGCCGAGATGTCCGCGGCGAAGTTTTCGCGCAGGAAATCGCGCACGCGCTCCAGCGCACGCGGGCTTGCGGCGCGCTCGCGGACGAGGGCCGGTGCGTCCGCGTGCCGCGTCGCAAGCCGGACCAGCAGCTTCGAGAGCAGCGCGTCGCAGGCCAAGCGCGGCGCGCCCTCGCTGAATGCCGCATGGGTCCGGCGCACGAGGTCGGCGAGGACGGGATCGCGGATCAGTGGGATCCCCGTGACGGGGAGCGGGCTCGTGCGCTCCGTTGCGTCCTCGATCATGTCGCGCACGACGCTGGGCTCGATGTAGAGCATCCGATAGGTGAAGCCCTCGGGGGTGCCGGCGCGGCCATCGTGCATCTCCGAGGGCAGCAGCAGCAGCGTCGTCCCCGCCGTGCTCGCGTAGAAGGAGCGGCGATAATTGAAGCTTTGCACGCCGGCCTCGGTGATGCCGAGCGCATAGACGTCGTGCGCATGGCGCTCGTAGCTGTGGCGGACGTAATGCGCGTGCAGGAGCTCGACGCCGCGGGTCGGCGCGACCTCGTAACGCGTCCACTCCTGATCCTCGATGCGCTTCGCCATGGAGCACGAGGATACAATCCTAGCTTGCGGCTGCAACCTATTCTCAATCGGTCAGGCATGCAGACCGGAGATACAGAGGCATGAGATTCGACACCAAGATCGCCGTCGTCGTCCGCGAGGACCTGCCGGTGTGGCAGAAGCTGAACGTGACCGCCTTCCTGGTGAGCGGCGTCGCCGCGCGCCAGCCCGATACGACCGGCGAGAACTACGCCGATGGTTCCGGGAATCTCTACCTCCCGATGTTCCGCCAGCCCGTCATGGTGTTCGCGGGCTCGGCGGAGGCGATCCGCGGCGCTTACGACCGCGCCATGGGCCTTGGCGTCAAGCTCTCAATCTACACGGAGGACCTCTTCCGGACCGGCAACGACGTCGACAACCGCGCGGCCGTGCGCGCGGTGCCGCGCGAGGGCCTACGGCTCACGGGGATCGCGTTCCACACGGACCGAAAGCTCGCCGACAAGGTGTTGAAGGGGCTTTCGCTGCACCCGTGATCCCGCATGCTCGTACAACCGGCCGGCGCTTGCCCGCGGGCTTCTTCGACCCCTGGTCCGAAGGGCTATGGCGCGGCATTGCGCTGGGGCGTAGGCTTTCTCGGGTTTGCGGGCCTCGCGGGGAATCCAGCGTATGCACGGAAGCTTCGACGCCATGCCGCGTTGCAGGAAAGCGCGTCTTCTTGCGCTGCTCCTGCCGCTCGGGCTCTTCGGCTGCGTGCAGCAGCCGGCGGAGCAACAGCAGCCGAGCGGGGCGGCGGCAATGTGTCAGCAGGAGGCGCAACGGCTCGGGTACAAGGTCGTCCAGGTGGGAACGCCGACGCAGGCCCCGGACGGGACCGAGGACGTGCAAATTCTGGTGCAGTGGGGCATCGACGGGGCCACACACATCCGCTGCCGCTACGATCGCCGGTATGGGGTCACGCTAGGCTAGATTCAATCACTCTGTGGCTTACGGCGCTGGCGCTCTTGCTCGCGCAGCTTGAAGCGCTGGACCTTGCCGGTCTCGGTGCGGGGAAGGGAGGGGACGAACTCGATCGCGCGCGGGTACTTGTAGGGCGCGATCTCCGACTTCGCGAACTCCTGCAGCTCCTTCACGACGGCATCGTCGGGTGCGATGCCCGGGCGCAGGACCACGAAGGCCTTCACGATCTCGCCGCGGCTCTCGTCGGGCGAGCCCACCACGGCGCATTCCTGCACCTTCGGATGGTCGAGGAGCGCCGCCTCGACCTCGGGGCCGGAGATGTTGTAGCCGGCGCTGATGATCATGTCGTCGGTGCGCGCCTGGTACCAGAAATAGCCGTCCTCGTCTGAGCGATAGGCGTCGCCCGTGAGGTTCCAGCCGTCGCGCACGTATTTCTTCTGCTGCTCGACATTGTCGAGATAGCGGCAGCCCGTGGGCCCGCGCACCGCAAGGCGCCCCACTGTGCCCGGCGGCACCGGCGCGCCGCTCTCGTCGACGACGCGCGCGCGATAGCCGGGGATGGGCTTGCCGGTGGCGCCGGGCCTGATCTCCTCGCGCGCGGCCGAGATGAAGATGTGCAGGAGCTCGGTCGAGCCGATGCCGTCGATGATCTTGATCCCCGTCGCGCGCCTCCATGCCTCGAAGACCGGAAGGGGCAGGGCCTCACCGGCGGAGACGCATTCGCGGAGGCTCGCGAGGTCGTGCTTGGAGGCGAGGTCGGCCAGGGTCCGATAGGCCGTCGGCGCCGTGAAGAGAATGCTTGCGCGATGCCTGCCGATCGCCTCGAGGAGGGTGTCGGGGCTGGGCTTCTCGATGAGGAGCGTCGCCGCGCCCACGCGCATCGGGAACAGCACGAGCCCGCCCAATCCGAAAGTGAAGGCGAGGGGCGGGCTCCCGCAGAAGAGGTCGGCCGGCCTCGGCTTTAGCACATAGGGCGGGAAGCAGTCGCAGGCCGCGAGTATGTCGCGATGGAAGTGCAGTGTGCCCTTCGCCGCGCCCGTAGTGCCGGAGGTGAAGGCGATGAGCGCGACATCGTCATGGGAGGGGACGACGTTCGCGAACGCCGCCGTCTGGCGCGCCATGCGCGCCTCGAGGCCATCCGTGCTGTCGTTATGAAACGTAACTGCTGAAACACGATGTAGGAATTGTTCCATGCTTATTTTAAGATCATCATATAATGCCTTGTCGCACAAAGAGAAATTTATCTCTGCCTTCTTGAGAATATAGGTGAGCTCTCTGGCCCGGAGCAGCGGCATCGTCGCAACCGCAATGCCGCCGGCCTTGAGCACGGCGAACCAGCAGGCCACGAGCATGGGGTTGTTGGCCGCGCGCAGGAGCACCCGGTTCCCCGGCACGAGTCCGAGGTCGCGGACGAGGACGTTGGCGATGCGGTTGGCCTTCTCCAGGAGCTCGCCATAGGTCCAGACGGCGTTGCCGGCGCGCAGGCAGGGCCGATCCCGGAAGCCGCGCTCGACCATGCGATCGAGAAGCTCGACGGCGGCATTGACGCGCTTGGGATAGGCGAGTTCGGGGATGGCTCCGTATTCCAGAACCGGCCAGAGTTCCCGCGGGGGCAGGCGGTCGCGCGCGAAACTATCGGCGTAGGCGCTGGGATCGAGCGGCCCCGCCGGATCGATCACGGCGCGGTCTCCGCGAGGGCGGGCATCGGCATTTCAACTGCAACGCTGTTCGAGGGCGGGCTGTGCCGTCCGGAGCTGTCATAGGCCATGACATGATAAGTGTAGCGCAAGCCGCCGAGTACCGTGCGGTCGAGGAATTTGGGGCTCTTGACGGCCTCGACCACGGTGGCGGCGCCGCTGTCCTCCGCGCGAAACACGTCATAGCCGGCGATGCCGCTGCTTTGGGCGGGGCGCCAGCTCAGCCGGATTTGCCCGGCCTCGAGCTTGATCGCGAGTCCCGCGCCCTCCGGTCCCCAATCGGGGCCGGTGCCGCTGCGGTCTTCCCGCGGCGCCTGCACCGCGCCCTTGGGCCAAAGGAAGCAGCTCACGAGACGGAAGTTCTCGTCGAGATTCTTGCAGACGTTGCAATAGATGCAGCGGAGGATCTTCTCCGGCCGCCCTTCTTCGACCTTGCGCACCCAATCGGGATCGGAGAGGAGCTGCCGCGCCATGCCGATGAGATCGGCCTTTCCCTCCTCGAGAAGCCGCTTGGCCTCCGCGGGATCGCTGATCTTGCCGACCGAGACGACCGGGGTCGCGTAGCCCTTCTCGTTGACGTAGCGCTTGATCTCCGCGGCGAGTTCGGCGTGCGGGAGCGGCGGATACCAGTCGCCGGGCATGCAGCGGTCGCCGGAATAGCCGGTATAGGGATAGAGCGGCTGTCCCGGCTTGTGCACGGCGTCCTCGAACTTGCCGCCGACGGAGAGCGAGATGTAATCGACGCCGAGTTGCGCCATGCGGAGGGCAATGCGCTGTGCGTCCGGGAGCGCGTAGCCGTCCTTGATCGCTTCCTCCGCTAGGAAGCGCACGCCCACTGGGAAATCCGCGCCCACGCGCTCGCGCACCCGCGCCATCACTCGGCCGAAGAGGCGGAGCCGCCCTTCGAGCGTGCGGCCGTCGTAAAGGTCGCGGCGAGGATTGTGCCGCGAGAGGAAGGAGGAGAGCGTATAGGCGTGCGCGGAATGGAGCTCGACGCCATCGTATCCGGCCTCGCGGGCGCGGGCCGCGGCGTCGCCGAACTGCTCGACGATCCGATCGATGTCCTCGAGGCTCAGGCTGTCGATCTTCTGCCGCCAGCCCGAGCGCGCGACCTTCATGAAATGGATGATCTGCGGGACCACCCTGGAATCCGAGGCGTTGCGCACGCGTCGCACGAGCTCGCGATGGCCGGGGACGTAATCGTCGCGCGAGAGCCGCAGCAGCGGCCCCGACTTGCTGTCGTGGATAGCGGTCGCCTCGACGACGATGAGGCCGACATGCCCCTCGGCATAGCGGGTATAGCGGTCGAGCACGGCCTCGTTGACGTAGCCGTCCTCGCCCGAAAGCCGCGTCACCATTGCCGGGACCACCACGCGGTTCGGGAGGCGCATGCCCTTGATGGCGAGAGGCTCGAGGAGCTTCATCCCTTTGCTCCCGCGAGCACCTGGCTCGCGATCACGAGCTTCTGGATCTCGGTCGTGCCCTCGTAGATGCGGAGCGCTCGGATCTCGCGGTAGAGCCGCTCGACCGGCACGCCGCGGGTGACGCCGAGGCCGCCCCAGAGCTGCACGGCACTGTCGATCACGCGCTGCGCCGCCTCGGTCGCGTACATCTTCGCCATGGCGGCCTCGCGCGTGACGCGCTCGGCGATGCGGTCTTTCGTCCAGGCGGCCCGGTAGACGAGGAGCGCCGCCGCATCGATCTCTGTCGCCATCTCAGCAAGGCGCAACTGCGTCGCCTGGAATTCCGCGAGCTTCTTGCCGAAGGCCTCTCGGGCGCCGACGCGCGCCACTGCTTCGTCGAGAGCGCGCCGCGCGAAGCCGAGCGCCGCCGCGCCCACGGTCGCGCGGAAGATGTCGAGCGTCGCCATCGCGATCTTGAAGCCGTCGCCGGGATTGCCGAGGAGGTGACTCGCGGGCACGCGGCAGCTCTCGAAGGCAAGCGTGCCGAGGGGATGGGGCGCGATCACCTCGATGCGCTCGGCGACGCGCAGACCGGGCGTCGTCGCATCGACGACGAAGGCCGAGAGCCCCTTGGCGCCGGGCGCCCCGCCGGTGCGCGCGAAGACGACGTAGTGATCGGCGATCCCCGCATTGGAGATCCAGGTCTTGTGGCCCTCGAGCACGAAGTGGCCGCCGTCGCGGCGGGCGCTCGTTCGCAGTGCCGCCACGTCCGATCCGCCCTCGGGCTCCGAGAGCGCGAAGGCCGCGACCTGCCGTCCCGCCGCCACCTTCGGGAGATAGGCCGCCTTGAGCTCGGGCGTGCCGAAGAGCGAAATGGCGCCGCTCCCGAGACCTTGCATCGCGAAGGCGAAATCGGCGAGGCTGGAATGCCGCGCCAGGATCTCGCGTGCAAGGCAGAGCGTGCGCACATCGAGCCGCTCGTCGAGGCCGCCGTGGCTCGCGGGGACGCAGGCCTCGAGCCAGCCGGCCTCGCCCAAGAGCCGCACGAGCGTGCGGCAGGTGCCGTCGACGTCGCGCTCGTCCTCGCCCTCGTGCGGCGCCACGACGCGGCGCGCCCAATCCTCCAGCCGGTCCGCGAAGTCGCGGTGCCGCGCCTCGAAGAAGGGCCAGGCGAGGAAGCTGCGGTCGGGCATCAATTGCCCTCGAAGATCGGCGAGCGCTTGGCGACGAAGGCCTCGTAGGCGCGGCGGAAGTCCTGCGTCTGCATCGCCAATGCCTGGGTCTGAGCCTCGGCCTCGATCGCCTGCTCGATGCTCATGCTCCACTCCAAGTGCAGCATGCGCTTGGTGAGGCCGAGCGCGAAGGTCGGTCCCTGCGCGAGACTCTCGGCCATCTCGGTTGCCTCGCTTAGGACGGCATCGGGCGCGGAGAGCCGGTTGAAAAACCCCCAGCGCTCCGCCTCCTCGCCGCCGAGGACGCGGCCCGTGTAGAGGAGCTCGGCGGCGCGGCCTTGCCCCACGATCCGCGGCAGGATCGCGCAGGCGCCCATGTCGCAGGCCGCAAGCCCCACGCGCACGAAGAGAAAGGCGATCTTGCTGCGCGCAGTGCCGTAGCGGAGGTCCGAGGCCATCGCGAGGATGGCGCCCGCGCCCGCGCAGACGCCGTCGACCGCGGCGACGATCGGCTGCGGGCAGAGCCGCATGGCCTTCACGACCTCGCCGGTCATGCGCGTGAACTCCAGGAGGCCCCGCATGTCCATCTTCGTGAGGGGACCGATGATCTCGTGCACGTCGCCGCCGCTGCAGAAATTGCCGCCGGCGCCCGTGAGCACGACGGTCTTCACGTCCGTGACCTGCGCGAGCGCTCGGAAGAGTCCGCGGAGCTCGGCGTAGCTCTCGAAGGTGAGGGGGTTCTTGCGCTCGGGGCGGTCGAGGGTGATGGTGGCGACGGGGCCGTCGACGCTCCAGCGGACGTGCTTGGTCTCGATCTCGCTGCCTTTCATCGCGTTGCTCCCGCTGCGGCGAGCGATTGCTTGAGCTTGCCGAGCAGCTCCAGAAGATGCGCCATCTCGGCGCGGGTGAGGCCGGACATGAGGGCGTCCACCCATTGCTCGTGTACCGGCGTCATGGAATCGAAGAAGCGCTTACCCGCCGCGGTGAGCTTGATGCGGAGGCTCCGCCGGTCGGCGGGCTCCGTCGAGCGGCTCACCAGCCCTTCCTCGACGAGCGCGTCGGTGAGGCCGGTCACGTTCCCGTTCGTCACCATGAGGCGCGAGGAGAGCTCGCCCATGGTCAGGCCGCGGGGCGCGCGGTCGAGCTGCGAGAGCAGGTCGAAGCGCGCAATCGTGGTGTCGAAGCGCTGGCGGAGGCGCCGGCGCACCTCGCGCTCGATGAGCGTCGTGCAAGTGAGAAGGCGGAGCCACATCTTGAGCTCGAGCTTGCTGTCGGAGGCGAGAGCGCTCTCGCGATCGGGCGGCGATGCCGACATCGCGCGCTCGCTCACGACGTCACCTCGCCCCCGGCCACCGCGATCGCCTCTCCCGTGATCGAGGCGGCGGCCGCGGAGCAGAGGAACGCGATCGTTGCGGCGACTTCCTCGGGTTTGACGAAGCGCCCCATGGGATTGACCGCCGCGAGCTCCGCGCGCGCGGCGTCCGCGCTGCGGCCGGTCTTGGCAACGATGTTAGCCACCGCGCGGTCCATGAGCTCGGTCTCGGTATAGCCGGGGCAGACCGCGTTGGCGGTGACTCCGCTCCTGGCGATCTCCAGCGCGAGCGCTCGCGTCATTCCCACGAGCCCGTGCTTGGCCGCGCAATAGGCCGCGACGTAGGCGTAGCCGCGGAGCCCCGCCGTGGAGGCGACGCTGACGATGCGGCCGCTTCTCGCGGCGAGCATCGCCGGCAGCGCCGCCTGGGTGCAGAGGAAGGCGCCCGTGAGATTGACGCGGAGCATGCGCTCGAGGAGATCGAGACCGGTCCGCGCGAAGGGCGCGCTCTCGGCGGTACCGGCGTTGTTGACGAGGATGGAGAGAGGGCCGAGCCGAGCCGCGGCCGAGGCGAAGGCCGAGGCGACGGAAGCGGGCTCGGTCACGTCGACGGGCTCGACCGCGGCCGTGCCGCCCGCGGCGGCGATCGCCTTGGCGACGGCATCGAGCCGCTTGCGGCTCCGCCCCATCAGCGTGACCCGGGCTCCCTGGCGCGCCAACTCGCGCGCGGCGGCAGCTCCAATGCCGCTCCCGCCGCCCGTCACCGCCGCGTGGCTGCCCTTGAGGCTCGGGGTCTCCGACTGCTGCACCGGCGCGATCACCCTCAGGGGAAATAGTTTAGGCCTAAAGTAAATTACGCCGAGGCGGCGGGGCTGCCAAGCGCCGGCGCATTCCTTCGGATTTTCACAGATTCCCTGGCGATATGGGGGACGGCATGGTTTCCAAATGCTAAAAGATTATTAGGTATTTCGGTCCAGGATGTCGGTTAACCCGCCCGAAATGGACGCAGCATCGGCACGGCAACCATGTCTTCGGTGTTCATGATATCGGCATTGCTGAGCTTCTTCGGAGGCGTGCTGGCGATCGTCGTCAACGTGCTGCGCTCCTTCATGGAAGTCTATTCGACGGCGCCCAAGCTGGGAGACGCGCTGCATTTCGTCTTCGGGCTCGACGCTTATGCGGTGCGGCTGATCCCCTGGCCGCAAGCGCAGGATTTCATCCTCTTGCTCCTGCAGCAGCCCCTCTGGGCTTCGCTCTTCGGCTTCGCGCTGATCCTCGCCTTCCTCTCGCGGCTGACGGCGAAACCCTCGCAGGCGACTTGATACCGATTACCGTTTCTTAAGGCCGGCGGTGCTGTGCTGCCGGCAGATCGCCGTGCCGAGGCCGCCATGAGCGTCGAGACCATCTTCAGCCGCCGCTGCTTCCAATCCCCTTACGTGAAGGCACGGGAGGAGGTGGGGCCGAGCTCCGTCCTCTGGGCGCTCATCTTCGGGCCGGTCTATTACTGGCGGAAGCGCGCGCCGGTGGAGGCGCTGGTTTATTTCGTTTTGACGGTGCCCATGGTCGGTCTCGCGGACATCGCGGAGGCCGCGGGCCTTCCCGACAGCATCGACCTCGGGATCGTGCTCTGGATCGGCTTTGCCGCGGCTGCGCCGGCGCTGCTCGCGGCGTGCTACCTGCGCAAGGGTTGGGTGGAGGTCACCACGAGGGAGATCGGCAGCGACGCGGATTTCTCGGAAGCCGCGGAAGCCGAGCGCTACGACGCCGCAATCCGGCGCCACGTCGAGAGCTCCGCCCGACGTTAGACTGGGCTAAGAGCCCTTGTCCTCGGAGAAGGCCTTGTAGGCGGTGATGGTGAAGGTGTCCTTCACGCCCGGCAGGGTCTGGAGCTTCTCCACCACGAAGTGCCCGATGTCGGCGTCGTCGGGCAGATAGCATTTCATCAGCAGGTCGTACTGGCCCGAGGTCGAATAGACTTCGGAGACCTGCTCCATGCTCAGCACCGCCTCGTCCGCAACCTTGTAGGCCTTGCCGAGCTCGCACTTCACCATGACGAAAATGGTCTTCATCGCGGCGCTCCCGGTAAATCGCCGAGCGGCATTCTACTCAGGCGCCCGCGATCCGCACAGGGCGGCGGAGAAAGGCCGGCAGATCGTCGCCGAATCCGACGACACGCGAGTCGCTCTCGGCGCCGCGGGCGCGGTGTGGCGGCGCGGTCTCGCGCTGCGCCGCGAGCCGGATCGGCGCGAGCGCCCCAGCCTCGGGGCGCCCATCCTCGGGCCGTACCGGCCGGGCCTCGGCGCGGGGGAGCGGCGCCGTCCGCGGCGGCTCCGCTGCCTCGGCGGCGGGGGCGCGCTCGCGCGGCCGCTCGTCGCGGCGGCGCTCGCGGCGCCCGCCGCGCTCGCGACCGCGTTCCTCGCGTCCCCGTCCACGGCCGCGCCGCCTGCGTCCGTCGCCCTCTTCCATGGTGAGCTCGAGCGCGGGGACGTCGTCGAGACCGCTGCGGGGTATCGACTTCCGGATCAGCGCCTCGATTGCCGCGACGGCCTTGCCGTCCTCGGGAGTGGCGATGGTGTAGGCGCAGCCGGGCTTGCCCGCGCGGCCGGTTCGGCCGATGCGATGGACGTAATCCTCGGCGTGATGCGGCACGTCAAAGTTGAAGACGTGCGAGAGGCCCTGCACGTCGAGGCCGCGCGCGGCTACGTCGCTCGCGACCAGGAGCTGAACCTCGCCGTTCTTGAAGCGCTCGAGCGTCTCCGTGCGCTTCGACTGCGGCATGTCGCCGTGGAGCGCGGCCACGTTGAATTCGTGCTTGGCGAGCGAGCGGTAGAGGATGTCCACGTCGCGCTTGCGGTTGCAGAAGATGAGCGCGTTCTTGACGTTCTCGTGGCGCAGCAGGCGCCGGAGCGTCTCGCGCTTGTCGAGCTCGCCCACCACGAGGAGCGCCTGGGTCACGGTCTCCGCGGGGGAGGCAGGCGGCGCCACCGAGATTTCCTTGGGATTGATGAGGAACGCATCCGCGAGGCGGCGGATCTCCGGCGGCATGGTCGCGGAGAAGAAGAGCGTCTGCCGGATCCGCGGTATGAGGCTCACGATCCGCTCGACGTCTGGGATGAATCCCATGTCGAGCATGCGGTCGGCCTCGTCGATCACGAGGATCTTCACGTCCGAGAGCAGGATCTTGCCGCGCTCGAAGAGATCGATGAGCCGGCCGGGCGTCGCGATCAGGACGTCGACGCCGCGGTCGAGCTTCTTCTCCTGGTCGGTGAAGCTCTCGCCGCCGATGAGGAGGGCCATGCTGAGCTTGTGGTACTTGCCATAGACCTCGAAGCTCTGCGCGACTTGCGCCGCGAGCTCGCGCGTCGGCTCCAGGATCAGCGAGCGCGGCATGCGCGCCCGGGCGCGTCCCGCCGCGAGGATGTCGATCATCGGGAGCGTGAAGCCCGCGGTCTTGCCCGTGCCGGTCTGGGCGCAGCCCAGCACGTCGCGCCCCATCAGGATGTAGGGGATCGCTTGTTCTTGGATCGGGGTTGGGGTCTCGTAGCCGGCATCGCGCACGGCTTGAAGGACTTCGGTCGAAAGGCCGAGATCGGCAAAACTCATCGGCGCGTACTGCCTACCATGCACGTGATTCCTCTTTGGGTGCGGCCCTTATTTGGCCCTATATCCTTAAATGTCAATTAGTTTCGGGTCGATTTAGTGACGGCCCCCATGCGTGGGCCGGGGGGCACCTCTGTGGAATAGCGGATTGGGCGGCGCAGGCGAGGCTTGAGCGTCCCGAGGGTTTCGCGCCAAGATCAAGCCATGACTGAGAAAATCCCGCTTTTTCTGCTGCCGGGGCTGCTCTGCGACGAGACGCTCTGGCACCGGCAGGTCGAGGGGCTCAGGGACATCGCAGCCCCCCTCGTCGCCGACCTCACCAAGGACGACTCGCTGGCGGGCATGGCCCGCCGCGTCCTCGCCCAGGCCCCCGAGCGCTTTGCTCTCGCTGGGCTCTCGATGGGCGGCTACGTCGCGCAGGAGATCATGCGGGAGGCGCGGGAGCGGGTGGTGAAGCTCGCGCTCCTCGACACCTCCGCCCGTGCCGACACCCCCGAGCAGACCGCGCGCAGGCGCGGCCTTCTCGAGCTCTCGCAGAAGGGCGAGTTCAAGGGCGTGACGCCGCGGCTCTTCCCGACCTGGGTCCATCCCGCACGCTCCGAGGATGCGGCGCTCCTGGAGATCGTCGCGGGGATGGCGAAGCACGTGGGAAAGGATGCGTTCCTCCGCCAGCAGACCGCCATCATGGGCCGGCCCGACGGCCGCGAGGATCTCCGCCGCATCGGCATTCCCACCCTCGTTCTCTGCGGAAGGCAGGATGCGGCGACGCCCTTGCCGCTCCACGAGGAGATCGCGGGACTCGTCCCCGGTGCAAAGCTCGAGGTGATCGAGGATTGCGGCCATCTCTCGACGCTGGAGAAGCCGGTCTCCGTCACCGCCGCGCTCCGGCAGTGGCTGCTGGCCTGACCTAAGTCAATGCGGCCCTGGCGGCCGCGGCCCATGAATGGCGTCGCACCGCAGCAGGAGTGGCGCCATGACCATCGACCGTGCCGTAATGGCTTTTGCGGGCGTAGTCGTCCTCGCGAGCGTGATCCTCGTGCTCTTGCACAGCAGCTACTGGCTGCTGCTGACGGCCTTCGCGGGAGCAAACCTCGTGCAGGCGGCCTTCACCGGCTTCTGCCCGGCCGCCAGACTCTTCAAGTTGCTGGGCATGAAGCCCGGCAATGCCTTCTCCTGAAGCGGGGGCGGCGATGAAGCGGATCCTTGCGGCGGTCGACGGCTCGGAACGGGCGCTCAAGGCGCTCGAATTCGCCTCGCGCCTTGCCGGCGAGACGAAGGCGGAGCTCACGATCCTCACGGTCACGCAGGAAATGCCCATCTCCGATCAGGCGCTCCGGGAATACGCGAAGGCGGAGCGCCTCGCCGCCGCCTGGGGCGATCTCTCGGAGGCGCGTGCGACGGAGATCCTGAGCGCGGCGGAAGGGCGCGTTCCCGCGGGCGGCCCGCGGGTGCACCCGGAGTGGCGCGTCGGCGATCCTGCCGCGGAGATCCTGCGCTTCGCCAAGGAAGCCGAGGCGGACACCATCGTCATGGGCCATGCCGGTCATAGCCGGGTCATGGGCGTGCTGCTCGGGAGCGTCGCGTTCAAAGTGGTGACGCATGCTCCCTGTCCGGTGGTGGTTGTGCCGGACTAGGCGGCCCTCACCGCGATCCATGGACAGCGAGGGCCCTCCGTCGCAGAGTTGGATGCGGGAGGAGGCGCGATCATGGCGACGATCTACGTGGCACGCAGCAGCAAGCTCGGCAAATGGGCCTCGGACGTGGGGCTCAGCAAGCACGTCTACAAGGTCGGCGTGACCGAGGAGCCCGTGAAGCCGCTCGTCGCGGCGGGCTGGGCCGGCGAGACCGATTGGACGCTGGTGAAGCAGCAGCCGGTCGAGGCTCTCGGTGAGGCCGAGGCGATCGAGCGCCTTGCGCGCAAGGAAAAGCTCATCGAACCCAACCTTTATCCGAAGCTCAAGGGCGCCATGGGCGTCTTCAAGGTGCTGCCCGCGCATGTCGAGAACCACATCCTCGTCCGGCGCGCGCTCGCGGGCGAGACCGAGCGCGTCGAATTGAAGCTCAAGCCCGCGGATTTCGCGGATTATCTCATCGGCAACGTGATCAAATGAAAAGGCGGCTCCCGAAAAGCTTGCCAGCGCCGCGTTCGGGGTGAAGAATCGCCCTCATGTCTGAGAAGACGGATTGGGAGATACCGCAGGAGGCGCGGCCGCGGCCGGAGGACTACACCTTCGATCTCGATCGCGCGCTTGCTTCGGTCCTGCGCCTCGAGGCGAAGGTACCGCAGGACGCCTTCTCCGCGGCGACCCTCGGGACCGAGCGCGCGGGAAACGCTGTGCTCATCCGCGAGAGCGGCCTCGTCCTCACCATCGGCTATCTCATGAGCGAGGCCGACACGATCTGGCTCTATTCGAGCGACGGCCGCGCGCTCGCGGGCCACGCGCTCGCCTACGACTACGAGACCGGCTTCGGCCTGGTGCAGGCGCTCGGGCGCTTCGACGTCCCGGCGCTGCAACTTGGAAGCGCGGCGGAGCTCGCGGTGGGCGAGCCCGTCGTGGTCGGCGGCGCCGGCGGCAGGCGGCGCGCGCTCGCGGCCCAGGTGGTGGCGCGGCGCGAGTTCGCGGGCTATTGGGAATATCTCCTCGACGAGGCGCTCTTCACCGCGCCCGCGCATCCCAATTGGGGTGGCACGGCCGTGATCGCGCGCGACGGCCTGCTCGCGGGCATCGGCTCGCTCTTCGTCCAGCAATCGATCGACGGCGGACCCGCGCAGGACCTCAACATGATCGTGCCGATCGACGTGCTGAAGCCCGCGCTCGAGGATCTCCTCGCTTACGGCAGGGTGCGGCGTCCTCCACGTCCCTGGCTCGGCATCTACGCCGCCGAGGCCGAGGGTCGCGTCGTCGTCGTGGGTCTCTCTCCGCGCGGCCCCGCGCAGCAGATCGGCGTGCGCAAGGGCGACGTGATCCTCACCGTCGGCGACACCGAGGTGACGAGCCTCGCCGATCTCTATCGCAAGGTCTGGGCGCTCGGCGCCGCCGGCGTCGAGGTCCCGCTCACGCTCGCGCGCGACGACCGTCCGCGGCTCGCGGCGATCAAATCGGCGGACCGCACGCAGTTCCTGAAGCAGCCGCGCCTGCCGCAGGCGTGAGCGCGCCCCCCGGGAATATCGCCTAAAATCCCCCGCATCGCTTTCTGCGTTAACGCGTGCTTAACGCAGAGCCCGCACTTTCGTGGCGTCGGGCCCCAAAGGGGAGCGGACCGCCTCTGCGAAGCCGCTCATTCCGGGGTACGCGAATTAGCGGAGGCTTCATGGCGCGAGGCATGATCCGGCGGCTACTTGGCGAGCGCTCGGGCGCGGCCGCGGTGGAATTGGCGCTCGCGCTTCCGTTTCTCGCGGCGGTGCTGCTGCCGATGGTCGACATCGGCATGGCCGCCTATCAGCAAATGGCGGTGGACGACGCCGCGCAGGCCGGCGCCGCCTACGCGCTGGTGCACGGGTGGAACAGCTCTGCGATCCAGGCCGCGGTCGCGAGCGCCAGCGACATCGCCGGCATTTCCGCCTCGCCCGCGCCTTCCCAGTTCTGCGGCTGTCCCAGCGGCAGTGCCGTCGCGACCGCCACCTGCGGCAGCAACTGCGCCAACGGACAGGCCGCCGGCACTTACGTCACCGTGAGCGCCCGGCGCAGCTTTGCGCCGCTCGTTCCCTATTCGGGCTTCGGCGCCTCGACCGTGCTCTCCGCGAGCTCGACCGTTCGGATCGACTGAGTGAGGCCGCGATGCGGAGGACCTTCCTGCCTTTGCTACGATCGGAGCGGCTCCGCCGCCTCGTCGGCGCTCGAGGCGGGGGCGCGGCCGCGGAATTCGCGGCGATCCTGCCGGCGTGCCTGCTGATCATGATGGGCATCATGGAATTCGGCCGGCTGATGTGGACGAAGAGCGCGCTCAACTATTCGGTCCAGGAGGCCGCGCGCTGCGCCGCGATCAACACCGGCATTTGCGGTACCCAGGACCAGGTGCGGAGCTACGCCGCCTCGCATTCCGGCCAGACCTTCGCGACGTCGATCTTTACCTTGTCGACGCCCAGTTGCGGGACGCAGGTCTCCGCGACCTATCCGTTCCGCTTCATCGTGCCGCTGTTCGATTACTCCGTCACGCTCAGGCGAGCTACTGCTATCCGATATGATCGCGCTCGCGAGGCGCGGCGGGGCTTGATCTCGGGCCCGCCTTCGCGCAACCGTGCTGAAAGGCGCGGTGACGGCGGGCGGAGGGAGCGATGACGGGAATCTCGGCAAGCCTCCTGGGGCGGTTCGAGGCGGTGCCCGCTCTGGCGAATGCCGACGCTTGGCTGATGCGGCGCGGGCGGTTCCTGAGCACGGATTGCCTCGTCGGCATCGGCACCGTTCCCTATCGCCTTGCGATCGAGCATGGCCGCATCGCCCGCTGTGAGCGCGGACCCTTCGTGATGCCCTCCTGGACCTTCGCGATCCGCGGGGAGGCCGAGGCGTGGGAGCGGCATTGGGAGCCCATGCCCGCGCCGCACTACCACGACATCTTCGCGCTCTCGAAGCGCGGCCTGCTGCGGATCGAAGGCGATCTCCATCCGCTCATGGCGAACGTCTTCTACTTCAAGACGCTGCTGGCGCTGCCGCGTCGCCAAGCGGGGAGGGGCTGAGCCATGGCCGCCCGGATCGATCCCATCCTCGGCCGCTACGTCCATGTGAGCCTCGCCGGGCGGCCGCACCGGATTTATTTCGAGGAAGCGGGGCAGGGGATACCCTTGGTCTGCCTGCACACCGCCGGCGCCGACGGCCGCCAGTTCCGCCACCTGATGACGGACCCCGCCGTCACCGGTCATTTCCGAGTCATTGCCTTCGACATGCCCTGGCACGGGAAGTCGACACCGCCCGACGGCTGGGAGCGTGAGGAATACCGTCTGACGACGGAATCCTACACGGAGGCGATCCGCACCTTCTGCGCGGCGCTCGAGCTCGAGAAGCCGGTCGTGCTCGGCTGCTCCATCGGCGGGCGCATCGTGCTCAACCTCGCGATCGCGCATGCCGCGGAGTTCCGCGCGCTCGTCGGGCTCGAATCCGCGGAGTTCCAGGAATCCTGGTACGACACGGAGTGGCTGCATCGTCCGGACGTGCACGGAAGCGAGGTCTGCGCGGGTCTCGTCTCCGGGCTGATGGCGCCGCAGAGCCCGGAGGTGCCGCGCTGGGAGACGCTCTGGATGTACATGCAAGGCGGCCCCGGCGTCTTCAAGGGCGATCTCTATTTCTACCGTGTCGAGGGCGATCTCCGCGGCCTCGTCGGCAGGATCGACACCCAGATCTGTCCGCTCTACCTCCTCACCGGCGAATACGATTATTCCTGCACACCCGAGGACACGAAGCGTACCGCCGCACAAATTCCCGGTGCCGAGGTCGTGGTGATGAAGGAGGTCGGCCATTTCCCCATGAGCGAGAACCCCGCGCAATTTCGGCGCTACATCCTTCCGGTGCTGGAGCGCATTCGCGGACAAAAGGAGAAATCATGAGCGACGTTCGCACTACCCTGCTCTTCACCATCAAGCTTCAGGCGGCCGCGCCGCAGCTCCTCGGAAAGACGCCGCTGGGCGAGCGGCGCGTCGTGCCCGTGACCGGCGGACATTTCGAGGGGCCGCGCCTCAAGGGGACCGTCGAGCCCGGCGGCTCCGATTGGATACTCGTGCGTCCCGACGGCTCGCTGCGCCTCGACGTGCGCCTCACGCTCAAGACCGACGACGGCGCTCTCATCGGCATGACTTATGCAGGTTTCCGCCACGGCCCGCCCGCGGTGATCGAGCGCCTCGGGCGCGGCGAGGCGGTCGATCCTTCGGAGTATTATTTCCGCACCGTGCCACTCTTCGAGACCGGCGCGCCCAAATACGCCTGGCTCAACAACATCGTCTCGGTGGCGCTCGGCCACCGTCCGCCGGACGGACCCGTCTATCGCGTCTTCGAGGTGCTGTGAGCGCGGGGCTCAGGGCTTCTTTTTCAAGCTGAGGATATAGGCGATCACGTCGGCGCTCTCGCTGTCCGTCAGCACGAGATTCGGCATGGTCGGATGCGGGCTCAGCAGGAAGACCTGCAGCGAGAGCGCGGTGGTGCTCGGGAGGTCCGCGATCGCCCGGAAGCTCGGCGCGGTGGTGAGGCGCGGCGGCGTGAGCTGCCCCGGCGCCACCACGTGGCAAAGCGCGCAGACCTGCAGCGCGAAGGCGCGGCCGGCGCGTGGGTTGCCCGCCATCGCGGAGGTCTGCGCGCCCGCTTCCGCGA
>DATKNV010000018.1:0-11784 GCA_035541215.1 Allostellaceae bacterium
GGGATTGGCGATGACTATAGACCTGGCCGGGGGCCGTGTTAACGGGCGGCTATCGCCTTCAGCCCGGCATCCTGCGGAGCAGGCTTGCCGCTACTGCGGCGCGACACGGCCGCGCAGCTTGAGCGTCGCTGCGTCTCCAGATATGGTCCTGGTGCGACCGCGAGGGCGGAAAGTGTCCCGCCGCACCAGCCTTCGGGGTGGTAATTAAGGGCTCCTTACGGTGTGCCCCAAGAGATCCGGGTGAGCGCCCCGGGGCGGCCGCGCCCAAGGCCTGGAGCAATCTGGGTCTTGGGCTTTTTGGTTTACGAAGCCAACCCGCGGACGAGCTCGATTTCACCGCACGTGGAAGATCGACACCGCGATCTCGCCGTCGACGAACTCGGCTTTGCGCCAGGAGCTCTTGTCGTTGAGCGTGACCCAGCGCCGCTCCTCCGCGCGATAGTGCCAGTCCTTGTCGTTCTGGAAGAAGATCTGGAGCCCGCGGCCCTCGATGATGTTGAGGATGCTGTTGTCGTGGGAGTTGCGCTCGTCGAAATCCGTCATCGCGCGCTGGCCCATCTCTGAATAGATCTCGTTGAGCTCGAGAAGCGCGCGGTTGACGTCGTCGTCGAGCGGCTCCGCGCCGAGGCCGATCCGCCGCGCTTCGCGGAGCGTGATGGGATAGCCGTGCGAGGGATACTCCGAATTGAGCGTCGCGCTGATGCGGTCGGCTTTCTCGCGGTCCTTCATGTGATAGGAGAGAATCTCCGCGCAGAGCCGCGTCGAGAGCGCGCTCGCGCGGTCGACGGCTCCGATCACCAGCGGGTGCACGTGCGAGATGAGGGATTCGTAGGGATTGGTCTTGCGCTCGCCGTCCTGCTCTTGCCAAAGCCGGACCACGCGATGGAGCTCGTCCTGGCTCACCTTGACGCGGTTGTTGTCGCGGTTGATCGGCGAGAGGTCGTGCACGAGCGAGGTGTCGACCGCGGAGAGATGCGCAAGAGGGCCCATCAGGATGCGATCCGCGCCGAGCGCGAGCATGGTCGCGGCGGACGCGCATTCTAGCGGCACAATCGCGGTCAACTGGCGCGCGGATTGGCGCAGCAGGTTCACCATCCTGAGCGAGGCCTCGCCGGAGCCGCCGTCGGACTTGATGAAGAGGGAGAGCCGCTCGACCTTTCCGATCGCCTGCAGGATCCCATAGAGGCCGATCACGTCGTTGGCGCAAATCGAGCCGGAGGACGAATTCCAGTAGCAGACGATCGGCTCTCCCAAGGCCTCTTCGAGGCGGGCGAGGATTTTCTGTGTCCTGTCGAGGAGGATCGGCGGACTCTTCGCCGCGGTCTCGCTGCCGCGCGGCGCACGGCTCTCTTGCTCGGTCATAGCTGCCGAGACTACTCGACGGTCACGCTCTTTGCGAGGTTGCGCGGCTGATCGACGTCCGTGCCCTTGATCACAGCTGCGTGATAGGCGAGGAGCTGCACCGGCACGGCGTAGAGGATCTCAGCGCGTGACCTCGATGCCGATGCTATCGAATGCGTCATGGCCGCGAAGCCCCGGTTGTTCCCGATTTGGGAATTTGCTATGCTCCGCCCGTGCAGATCGTCGCGCGCAGAACCTTACGGCTCTTCTGGGAGAGCCACCCGCAGGCGGAGACCCCGCTTCGGATTTGGTATGCGATGGTCGATCGTGCCGCCTGGGACGGGCCGGCGGATGTGCGAGGGCAATTCGGCGCAGCGGTCGAATTCGTCGCGGACAACCGCCTAATTTTCGACATCGGGGGCAATCGATACCGCCTGATCGTTCACGTCGCGTATAAATTCAAGCGGGTGCTGGTGAAATTCGTCGGTACGCATGCGCAATACGACCGCATCGATCCCGAGACAGTCTAGAAAGGAAGTCGAATGAAGGACATTCGCCCCATCCGAACCGAGGCCGATTACGACGCCGCCCTGGCGGAGATCGCAGCCTATTTCGAGAAGGAGCCGAAGATCGGCTCCCCCGAAGCCGACCGTTTCGACGTGCTCGCGGCTCTCATCAAGGTCTATGAGGACAGGCACCATCTGATCGAGGCGCTGAACCCGGTCGCAGCGCTGAAATCATTCATGGAGCTTCGGGGCTACACGCAGGCCGACCTCGCAAAGCTCATCGGCTCGCGCTCGCGTGCCTCGGAAATTTTGAACCGCAGGCGCCACCTCACCATTGAGATGGTGTGGACGCTCAGCAGGAAATGGGGCATCCCCGCGGAGAGCCTCATTCGCCCCTATCGGCTCAAGGAACCCAAACGGCGGGGACGCGCGGCCTAACGGGTTATTCCACCGTCACGCTCTTTGCGAGGTTGCGCGGCTGATCGACGTCCGTGCCCTTGATCACAGCTGCGTGATAGGCGAGCAGCTGCACCGGCACGGCGTAGAGGATCGGCGCAACGAAGGGGTCGCAGCGCGGCACCTCGATGCCGTGGAAGAGGCGGCCGCCGAAGCGTGCGAGACCTTCCTTGTCGGAGACCATCACGACCTTGCCGCCGCGCGCCATCACCTCCTGGATGTTGGAGGCGGTCTTCTCGAAGAGCTCGTCGTGCGGTGCCAGGATCACCACGGGCGTCTTCTCGTCGATGAGGGCGATGGGTCCATGCTTCATCTCGCCCGCGGGATAGCCCTCGGCGTGGATGTACGAGATCTCCTTGAGCTTGAGCGCGCCCTCGAGCGCGAGCGGAAACGAGGTCCCGCGGCCCAGGTAGAGCACGTCGCGGGCCTCGGCCACCTCGGCCGCGATCTTCTGGATCGCCTGATCGTGCTGCAGCACGTCGCTCGCGCGCGCGGGGACCTCCGTGAGCGCCTTCGAGAGCGCCGCCTCCTGCGCGTGGTCGATGGCGCCGCGGGCGCGCGCGACCGCGATCGCGAAGCACGCGAGCACCGCGAGCTGCGTCGTGAAGGCCTTCGTGGAGGCGACGCCGATCTCGGGCCCCGCGTGCGTCGCGAGCACCGCCTGCGATTCCCGCGCGATCGTGCTCTCGGGCTGGTTCACGACGGAGAGGATGTGCTGGCCCTGCTCCTTGGCGTAGCGGAGCGCCGCGAGCGTATCGAGGGTCTCGCCGGATTGCGAGACGAAGAGCGCCAAGCCCCCCTCGGGCATCGCGGGCGTTCGATAGCGGAACTCCGAGGCGATTTCGGCGTCGACGGGCATGCGCGCCCAGCGCTCGATCCAGTATTTCGCGACCACGCCCGCGTGATAGGCGGTGCCGCAGGCGACGATGGTGATCTTGGGCAGGCTCGCGAGATCGAAGGGCAGCGCCGGCAGATGCACGCTCCGCGTTGTCGGATTGAAATGCGCCATCAGCGCATCGCCAATCACCGCGGGCTGCTCGAAGATCTCCTTCTGCATGAAGTGGCGGAAGTTGCCCTTGCCCACGAGCGCGCCGGAAAGCGCGGTCTCGCGGATCTCGCGCTTCACCTCGCGGTTCTTCGCGTCGTAAACCGTGGCGCCCGATGCCGTCACCACCGCCCAGTCGCCCTCCTCGAGATAGAGGATGCGGCGCGTGAGCGGAGCCAATGCCAGGCTGTCCGAGCCCAGGAACATCTCGCCGTCGCCGAAGCCGATCGCGAGCGGGCTCGAGCGCCGGGCGCAGATCAGGAGATCGGGCTCGCCCGCGAAGAGGATCGCGAGAGCGAAGGCGCCCTCGAGGCGGAGAAACGCCTTCGCCGCGGCCTCGCGCGGTTTCATGCCCTGTTTCAGGTAATGCGTGACGAGGACCGCGACCGCCTCGGTGTCGGTCTGGGTCTCGAAGCGGTACCCGAGCCCCACGAGCTCGTCGCGGAGCTCCTGGAAATTCTCGATGATGCCGTTGTGGACGACCGCGACGCGGTCGGTAGCGATCGGATGCGCGTTGGTCTCGTTGGGAACGCCGTGCGTCGCCCAGCGCGTGTGCGCGATGCCGATGCGGCCCGTGACCGGCGCCTGGCGCAGGCGGTCGACGAGACGGTCGAGCTTCCCCTCGGCGCGGCGGCGCTCGATCCTGCCGTTGATGAGGGTCGCGACGCCCGCGCTGTCGTAGCCGCGGTATTCGAGGCGCCTCAGCCCGTCGATCAGAAGCGGCGCCACCTCGCTCCGGCCGATGATGCCGACGATACCGCACATCAGGCTTTGCTCCGTTCCTTCTTGCGCGCGCCGGCGGCGCGCAGCTCGCGCGCGCGGCCGGGCTTGTTGACCTGCTTGCCGCGGCCGAGGCTCAGCGCCTCCGCCGGCACGTCCTCCACGATGACCGAGCCCGCTCCCACGATCGCGTCGGCGCCGACGCTCACGGGCGCCACGAGCGCGCTGTTCGAGCCGATGAAGGCGCCGTCGCCGATCCTCGTCTGGGATTTCACGAAGCCGTCGTAGTTGCAGGTGATGGTGCCGGCGCCGATGTTGACGCGGCTGCCGACCACGCTGTCGCCGATGTAGGAGAGATGATTCACGCGCGTCCCGGCGCCGAGCCGCGCCTCCTTCACCTCGACGAAATTTCCGACCCGCACGTCGCTGCCGAGCTCGGCCCCCGGCCGGAGCCGCGCGAAGGGGCCGATGGTGACGCGGTCGCCGATCTCCGCGCCGACGATGTGGCTGAAGGCGCGGATCTCGACGCCCTCGCCCACGCGAACGCCGGGTCCGAAGACCACGGAGGGCTCGATCACGGTGTCGCGGCCGATCTCGGTGTCCGCGCTGAAATAGACGGTGGTGGGATCGACGAGCGTGACACCCGCGGCCATGTGTCGCGCGCGCAGGCGCTGCTGCAGGGTCGCCTCCGCGACCGCGAGCTCCGCGCGGGAGTTGACGCCGACGAGCTCCTCCGCCGGCGCCTCGATCGCGCGGCAGAGCAGGCCGCGCCGGCGCGCGATCGCCACCACGTCCGTGAGATAGAACTCGCGCTTCGAATTCGAATTCCGGACCGCGCCCACCAGCTCCGGCGCGAGCGCGCCCTCGAGCGCCATCACGCCGGAATTGCAGAGCCCGATCTTGCGCTGCTCGGCATCGGCGTCGGCGGATTCGACGATCGCCTCGAGGCTGCCGTCGGCGGCGAGCACGAGCCGCCCGTAGGGGCCGGGGTCCGCGGGCCGCATGCCCAGCACCGCAACCGCTGCCGCGACCGCGCGGCGGCGCCCGACGAGGAGCGACCGCAGCGTCTCCGCCGTCAGGAGCGGGGTGTCGCCGTAGACGACGAGCACGTCGCCCGCGAAGGGACCGAGCGCCGCGAGCGCCGTCTTGACCGCATGCGCCGTGCCGAGCGGCGGCGATTGCACGACGGGCTCCGCGGGCGCCGCAGCGGCGGCGACGGCCTCGCCGTCCTTCGCGACCACGACCAGAGTGCGTCGCGGCGCGAGCTCGCCCACCGTCGCGAGAACGTGCGCCATCATGGGGCGATGCGCGACCTCGTGCAGGACCTTTGGCCGCGCCGATTTCATGCGCGTACCCTCGCCTGCCGCGAGCACGACGACGGCGAGCTCGGCGGTCATGGGCAAGTCCTCGGTGTCATCGGCGGCAAAGAATCGACGGCATGGGGTGGTCCGGCGCGCAGGAAACTGGCATAAGGCCGCGCGGCCGGCCAAGTCAATTTCTGTGAACGATTGTGTAGCCCTTAATGGGGAATTATCACCTTGACTGAACGGCCTGTAAGTGCCATATTCGGCTTAGGAAATGGAGCCGGATATGACAGCAGATTTGACCAATCCAATCTTTACTGACGAAACGGCCGCCCGCACCCATTTCGAGGCGCTTCGCTGGCCGGATGGTGTTTGCTGCCCTTATTGCGGGTCATTCGACCGCGTTGCCAAACTGGGCGGGCAGTCAATGGGCCCAGGTTGGTATCATTGCAAAGATTGCCGCCGGAAGTTCACGGCGGCGGTCGGGACCATTTATGAGCGATCCCATATCCCGATGACCAAGTGGCTGTTAGCCACGCACCTCATGTGCGCAAGCAAGAAGGGCATGAGCGCCCACCAACTCGGGCGCATGCTCAAGCTCCCTTATAAGACGGCTTGGTTCATGACACACCGCATCCGTGAAGCAATGCGGCCCCTCTTTGCCGATGCGATGGGGCCGCTCGGAGGCGAAGGCAAAACCGTTGAGGCTGACGAGACGTTCGTAGGCGGCAAGGATAGGAATAAGCACGTTCAGAAGAAGTCGGGCCAAGGCAATCACCCCGCCAAAGAGCCGGTGTTCTCCTTGGTGGAGCGGCAAGGTTCAGTGCGCTCGTTCCATCTCTTCGCCGTGAATGCCCGCAACCTTCGCGAAGTGCTCGTCTCGCAAGTGGACCGCAAGACCTACCTCATGACCGATGCCTACACGGGCTACAAAATCGTCGGGCGCGAGTTCGCGAAGCATGAAGCCGTCAGCCATGAGGCTGGCGAGTATGTTCGCGGCGACGCCCATACGAACACGGTTGAGGGCTATTTCTCGATCCTCAAGCGCGGGATCGCGGGTGTCTACCATCACGTTAGTCCCGCTCACCTCAAGCGGTATCTGGGCGAGTTCGACTTCCGTTATAACGAGCGTGCCGCCCTCAAAGTTTCCGACGCGGAGCGGGCCTCCAAAGCGATCAAGGGCGCGGTCGGAAAGCGGTTGACCTACTGACAACCTGCTCAAGCGTGAGGATGCGAAGCGGCGCTTTACTCGCAAGGAATGGCGCGCAATGCTCGCAAAAATCCGATCCAGACTCGACTCATTATGAGAATCGGCCCACCATTGCATTGCGGCCCAGCAAATACCGAAGTGACTCTTCGGCCATTCTTGCGGACAACCGCAAATCCCCGATGCCGTCCTCCACCGGAGACGGGCGAGGGCGTCTGCGTCAACGGGGCCATCATTGGCGGAAGTACAACGCTAATGGTGGGCCGATACGCATCGAACGGCGGTAATTCCGTTTGATGCCATGAAACCGCAACCCAAAAGGTTCGCGGCGCCGTGGACCTGAGGGCACACCCATGACCACTCAGGTCAAAGTCGATGTTCGGGTGGATGCGGCGACGATTCTCAAATGGATCGTTTTGCTTTATCTGCTTTGGAACTAGACGGCGGGGATCGCTGAAAAGCGGTCCCCGTTTCTAGATTAGGCCCGAGATTTCCCTCTCCGTGCGCGCCCCTTGCTCGCGGGCCGGTCCTTACTCTTGGTGGTGCGAGGTTGCGGAGGCGTCGCAATCATGCGTTTAACAACGGCGTCGCGGCGGCGGCCCGCTTCCCGCTCATCATATTGATCTGTGTCAGAAGACTTCGCCATCGTCTATCCGAACCGGATTCCCGAAATGGCCGTTCCCTTGAGGCGAATGACCAATAGCTTCGCTTTTTCAGATTGAATCGCCGCGTCCCCGATCATGGCTGCGTCCCACTCTTCGGCGCCCCTGAACATTTCCTCGCTAAAGAGGTCTGTTTGAAGCCCAACGAAACTCGGCTGCGGCACGCCATTTATTACTGCCCCCTGCACTGAGACGAGATGAATTCTCATTGCGGGCTCAAAAAACTCAAATCTGCTGATCGCCCTCTGTTTATCGGGCGCGATTGTGGCGCTGCCCGAGTGAATGAGGCTACAGCGCAGCTGGTAACAATCTTCTGCGGTCACAAAGATGTGCCCGTCTTCAGGCGAGGTAAATTTCGGCTCAACCCATTTCTTGCACCACCGCACATACCGACGCTGAGACTTGCCTTGACCGGGGTCTTCCAGCGACGCGCAAATGTCAGGCATCATCAACGCCAAGGAAAGCGCGGCGTATAAATTCCCGTCCTTGAGCGCCAATCGCCCCGCATCTGTGAATCGCTTCACGGCATCCTCCTTCTTCACGGGGAAGGAGAAGATGCCAGAAAGCCGTCAAGACACCGAGCCCTCTGCGGCGCTCACCATTGCCAGCCATACTTGGCGCCCATACCACCACGCCTCTTCCTTGTTACGGAACCAATGCTCCACACCCCCGCCCCATATTTGGTCTCCGTCTTCGTCGCGCACAGAAAGCATCTGCTCCGTGGGCTCTCGCGGAACGAGCACAAGCCCCCGTTCCGCGAAGATACGCCGCGCTTCTTGTAGTTGCTCGTCGGCGAGGCACTGGCCTGTCATGTTGCATTGCTAACTCAAAGGGGGCGTTCAGTCAACGTAATAATTCCCCCTTAATGGATAAGGAAGTGTGAATGCCCGCCGAGCCCAAGGCACTCGTCCTCGATCTCGACGGGACCCTCGTGGAAAGCCTGCCCGACCTCGCCGCGAGCGTGAACGAGCTCCTGGGAGAGCTCGGCCGCCCCGCGCTTGCGGATGCGGAGATCGCGGCCATGATCGGCGACGGCGCGCGGAAACTGGTCGCGCGTGCGCTCGCGGCACGCGGCATCGCCGGCGAGGAGATCGAGAGCGCGCAGTCGCGCTTCCTCGAGATCTACGAGGCGCGGCCTGCGGCGCTCTCGCGCCCCTACCCCGGCGCCGCGGCCACGCTCGGACGCCTGGCCGCGAGCGGCTGGCGTCTCGCCCTCTGCACGAACAAGCCGATGCGGGCGACGCGGATCATGCTGCGCACGCTCGATCTCGAGCGCTTCTTCGGCGCGACCATCGCGGGCGACAGCCTCCCCGTGCGCAAGCCCGATCCCGCTCCGCTGCTCGCGGCCTTGCAGGCGCTCGGCGTGTCGCCGGCGCGGGGCATCGCGGTCGGCGATCACGCCAACGACCTCCTCGCGGCCGCTGCGGCGGGCATCCCCGCGATCTGGGCGGATTACGGCTACGGCACCCTCGAGCCGCGGCTGCCCCCGCCCGCCGCCGTCATCCGCGTCTTCAGCGAATTGGCGCCGGCGGCGGCGCGGCTGCTGCCGGCTTGATCTTGGTGAGGTAGATGCTCGCCCAGCCGAACTGGCTGTTGAAATCGAGCCGGACGGGCATCGGCGGCATTCCCTCTTGGATCGCGGCGAACCAGACGTCCGCGGGAGTGCCGGGCTTCTTGTTCTCGTTCTCGAAGCCGTTGACCTTGTGCAGGTGGAGAATGCAGTAGCGCGCGG
This sequence comes from Allostellaceae bacterium, assembly GCA_035541215.1. Taxonomy (GTDB): domain Bacteria; phylum Pseudomonadota; class Alphaproteobacteria; order ATCC43930; family CGMCC-115725; genus DASZHJ01. The sequence goes on from DATKNV010000018.1 coordinate 8,974, forward strand.
TGCCCTCGAAGATGCCGAGGCCGCGCCCCAACTGCTGCTCGCCGCCGTCCGCGAATTCGAGATCGAAGCGGCGCCGGCCGTCGAAGACCTTGACGCGCTGATCGCAGCGCCCCTGCGCCGCGATCTCGCGCCCTGCCGCAAGGATCGCCGTCAGCGGATCGAGCGCGCCCGCGACGATGTCCGGCGCCAGCGGATGCTCCACGGGCGGCGTCACCTCCGCCTCTACCTCCGCGCCCGCGAAGACGAGATGCGTGGTGCGGAGCCGCCAATGCCCGTCCGAGCGCGTCTGGTGCAGCGCCGGCACGAGCGCCGCGCCGAGCACGCGCCCGTCGCTTTCCGTGCGCATCCGATAATGCATGAGGACGTCGGCGAGCCCGTTGGTGCGCGCGCCGCCGGTCACGCGATAGCTCGACCTCTCGAGCTCGACCTCGAAATCGAAGGTAAGCGCGGGAAAGCCCGCGACGAAGGCATCGTACTCGACCGCGAGCGGCGCCTCCGCCCGCGCCGCCGAGGGCGGGAGCCACGCAACGAGCAGCGCCAGAGCAGCGCCGCAGCCGGTTCGATCAATGCGCATGGCGTCAGTCTAGTATGCCGCCGCCGTTCCGAGCCATCCCCGAGGACGATGGTTTCCTTGACACCTGCCACCCCTCGCCCTAAACGAACGGCTGTTTTCGGGCGCTTAGCTCAGCGGGAGAGCACACCCTTCACACGGGTGGGGTCGTAGGTTCAATCCCTACAGCGCCCACCATTTAAGGAAAAGGCCGGGACCTCGGGGTTCCCGGCCTTTTCTTTCTCGTTCGCCCTCTCAACCCCTGCGATAGCGGAGCGAGCGCGTGTGCGGCTTGCCCGCGAGGTCGCGGAGCTCCCACACACCGTTCTTCGTATCGGAGGTCAGGTGGATGACGCCGAGCTTGCGGTAGGGCGGGTTCGGCTCGTAGAGGACGCCGCCATCCTCCGAGCAATAGGGGAGCGCGCGGTGGCACATCCAATTGCACCAAGCCGGGAGCAGCGCCGGCGGCTCGGGCAAGCTGCGCACGGCGGCGTTGAGGCAGAACTGCTCGGCGTAATAGACCGCGAAGCCCTCCTGCGCCGCCAAGTGGCCGATCTCGGCATAGACGCGCCCCAGGAGCTCGTGCCAGGCCTGCCAGTGCGGCGCCCCGGCCGAGGCCGCGAAGACGCCGGCGTTGAGCAGCGGGAAATGCGCGAGCTTGCGCGTGGTCTCCTCGTTGAAGTAGCGGCTGTAGATGCGCTGCTTCAGGTCGTTCTCGAACATGCCCGCGACGATCGGGGTGTAGCTCCGGTCCAATTCCGGCGCGATCGCGAAGCCGCGCTCCTCCGCCGCCGAGACGAAGAGCTCGATCGTCCGCCAATCCTGGAGCCAAGTGTCGGCGTCCATGTGGAGATAAAGGTCGTAGCCGGGGAAATAGCGCCTGAGATGCGGCCGCGCGGTGAGCGCGCGCATGTGCTCCGGCGGCTTCGCTGGGTATTTGCCGAAATCGTAATCCCAGCCGGGTGCGACCACCGTGGCGCCCGTCGCGGCGATCCGCTCGCGCTGCGCGGGCTCGAGCCCTACGTCGAGGAAGCCGATCGCGATGCCGCGGCTCTCGGGCGCCGCGGCGATCGAGGCCAGAAGCTCCTCGGCCAGGGAGGCGTAAGCGGCATCCGCCGCAGTGACGATGATGACGCGGGCCATGCTGAGGTGCTGAGCCGATGCCGTCTCGAGGAGGCCGCAGCTTCCTCGACCGCGCCCCAAAACACAACCGCCGCGGCGGGCGACATGCTCGCGCTTGCGCCGGAAAGCCGATTTCAGTATTGTCCTGGCACTCTTTCGTGGCGAGTGCTAGCAACTCGCCATTTTCTTTGGAAAATCAAGAGCTTAAAGGAGAAGTTCCATGCGGTTCCGTCCTTTGCACGACCGGGTCCTGGTCCGGCGCGTAGAGCAGGAGGAAAAGACGGCCGGCGGGATCATCATTCCCGACACGGCGAAGGAAAAGCCCCAGGAGGGCGAGGTGGTCGCGGTCGGCGCGGGCACGCGCGGCGAGGACGGCAAGCTCCACCCCCTCGACGTCAAGGCGGGCGACCGGATCCTCTTCGGGAAGTGGTCCGGCAGCGAGGTGAAGCTCGACGGCGAGGAGCTCATCATCATGAAGGAGAGCGACATCCTCGGCATCGTCGAGGGCAAGAAGGCCGCCTCCAAGAAAGTCGCCTAAGGGCGGCACACACGTACACCAAGGAGATTTGATTCCATGGCTGCGAAGGAAGTTCGTTTCAGCGGCGATGCGCGCGACCGCATGTTGCGCGGCATCGACATTCTCGCGAACGCGGTTCGCGTGACGCTCGGCCCCAAGGGCCGCAACGTCGTGCTCGACAAGTCGTTCGGCGCGCCGCGCATCACCAAGGACGGCGTCACGGTCGCCAAGGAGATCGAGCTCGCGGACAAGTTCGAGAACATGGGCGCCCAGATGGTCCGCGAGGTCGCCTCGAAGACCAGCGACCTCGCCGGTGACGGCACCACGACCGCGACCGTGCTCGCCCAGGCGATCGTGCGCGAAGGCGCCAAGGCGGTGGCCGCGGGCATGAACCCGATGGACCTCAAGCGCGGCGTCGACATGGCGGTCGAAGTGGTCGTCGCCGACGTCAAGAAGCGTTCGCGCAAGATCACGTCCAACGACGACATCGCCAAGATCGGCACCATCTCGGCCAACGGCGACAGCGAGATCGGCACGATGCTCGCGAAGGCGATGGAGCGAGTCGGCAACGAGGGCGTGATCACGGTCGAGGAGGCCAAGAGCCTCGAGACCGAGCTCGACG
>DATKNV010000019.1:0-6827 GCA_035541215.1 Allostellaceae bacterium
GAACGACCCCTGTCTCACCGCGCCTGGGATGAGCCAGAACGACTACCTCGCCTGCGAGCTCGCCCGCCCGAGCCACCCCGCGCCCGCGCGCGAGCCCATGCGGGCCGGCGACATCGTCCCGCTGCCGCTGAGCGTGGAGCCGTCGCAGTAAGATCGCTTGGACGGCGTGGTGAGCCCGCCGGGATTCGAACCCGGGACCCCTTGATTAAAAGTCAAGTGCTCTACCGGCTGAGCTACGGGCTCGCCGAGACGCGGGGAGTGCCCGCGGGCGTCGAGGTGGCGCGGACAATAGGCTCGGGGAGCCGTTGGGGTCAACGGCGGGACCCGAGCTCAGACGTCGAGGGCGCTGCGGTGGCGGCTTTGCGCCGGGGCGGCATTTCCGCCGCCGCGGACGAGCTTCAGCGCGGAGACCGCAAGCGCGTCGAGCATGGCGCGGAAGGGGCGCGTCACGACGGAAGTCCCGCCGTCGATGCCGAAGCGGCCGAGCACGGCCGCGATCTTGCCGGTAGCAGCGGGAGCGGGAGAGGTCGTAGGGATAGAAGCGCCGGCGGTCTCGCCGTCGAGCGAATGCGCGTACTGCGAGACCTTGTCGGCGAAGACGCGATAGATCTCCGCGACCGTCCTCGGCGCGCCTGTGCGGCTGTCGTAGAAGACGGGCTTGTTGGCGGCGGCGGCCTCGGGGAGGAGATCGGCGGCGATCGCGTCGCCGTTGCTGCCGAACGCCTGCAGGAAGCGACTTGCGCCGCCGGCGCCGAGGAAATGCGCCATGTAGAGATCGGCGTGGTTGACGCTGCGGCCGAGCGCGCGCTCGAGATCGGCCTGGTTCGAGCGCGTGAACTCCGCGGCGAAGGCGGCCGAGAGCTTGGGGTCGCGCCGGAGATCGAGGATCTGCTGCCGCACCGCGGGGTCGGCGACGCGCGGGCGGCCGGCATCGTCGAGCGTCACTCGCTGCGCCAAGTTGCCGATGCCGTATTTGACACCGAAGCGCTGCACCATCTGGAGCCAGGTGCCGTCGATGAACTGATATAGGCCGGTGGCGCTGCTGTTGGGCGCCTTCGCCTTGGGATCGAAGCCGCTCTCCTGCTGCGCTTCCGCGACGAGAAGGCCGAAATCGACGCTGGTGGCGGCGCTTGCCTGGCGGATGCTCTTGGCGACCGCGGGATCGATGGCGGCACTGTGCGGGAGCGGATGGGTGGGCGCAGGCATAAAGACGCGGAAGGCCGTCCTGAGGTCGCGGAGGAGCTCGGCGGAGCCTAGCGGAGAGTGGTTAAGGGTTAGTGAGCGCCGGCTGGGAGACGCTCCGCAAGCGCTTCGTTCTCCAGCCGGATTCGCCAGGCGAGAACGGCCGCATTGAGCACGGAGAAAAGGGCCGCCACTTGCCAGGCCCCGAAAGCCAGCGGCAGCACTGCAATCTCCGCGGCGACCAGGAGGTAATTGGGATGGCGGATGAAGCGGTAGGGCCCCCGTCGGACCAGCGGCGCGCCCGGGAGGGTGATGATGCGCGTCGTCCAGAACCGCCCGAGACTCGCTAGCACCCAGACCCTGAGGAGCTGAAGCGCGAGATAGACGCCGATGAGCGGCCAGGAGACCTGTGCCGTATCCGGCACTGCAAGCACGATCGCGGCGAGCCAGCCCGCGTGGACCGCGACGATCAGGGGATAGTGGCCGCTGCCGCGCTCGACGGCGCCAGCGGCGAGGAGGGCCCGGGTGTTGCGCCGCGCGAGCCAGAGCTCGCCGAGCCGCACGCAGGCGACCGCCGCCACCGCGGCGACGGCGGCTGAATTCACGACGTCTCGAGGAGCTGGAATGCCGCGGTGAAGCCGGGGCCGAGCGCGGTCATGAGCACGCGGCCCTGCACGCCCTCCGCGAGCATGCGCTCGAGGACGAAGAGCACCGTCACCGCCGACATGTTGCCGTAATCGCGGAGCACGCCTCGGCTCAGCTCGAGCGCGCCCTCCGCAAGCCCGAATGCCTCCTCGAGCGCGGTCAGCACCTTGGCGCCGCCGGGATGGCAGGCGAAGTGATCGATGTCCCCGAAGGTGAGGCCCTGCTTCGCGAGGAACTCCGCCGCGACCTCGCGCATCTGCCCGCGGACGAGGGTGGGGATGTCGCGCGAGAAGAGAGCCTTGAGCCCATCCTCAGCCACGTCCCAGCCCATGATGTCCAGCGAATCGGGCCAAGTGTGCTCGCCCGCGGCGTGGAAGGCGGGGCCGCCGTCGCCCGCTGCCGTGATCACCGCCGCCGCCGCGCCGTCGCCGAAGAGCGCCGTCGCGACGAAATTGCTCTTGGAGGTGTCGTTCTTGCGGAAGCAGAGCGCGCAGAGCTCGACCGCGAGGTAGAGCACCTTCGCGCCGGGATCGCTCCGCGCGATGTCGGCGGCGCGCGCCATCCCCACGACGCCGCCGGCGCAGCCGAGTCCGAAGATGGGCAGCCGCCGCACGTTGGGCCGCAATCCCAGGCGATTGATGAGGAGCGCATCGAGGCTCGGCGTCGCAACTCCCGTGGTCGAGACGGCAACGACCGCGTCGATGTCCTGCGGCCGCAATCCCGCATCCTCCAGGCAATCGCGTCCGGCGCGCTCCAGCAGATTGACGGCGTGCTCTATGTAGAGCGCGTTGCGGTCGCGCCAGCCGTGCGGGGAGGCGTACCAGTCGATGGGCACGCAGGAGTAGCGGCGCTCGATCCCGGCATTGCCGAAGATCGGCATCAGCCGCTCGACGGCCTCGCCGTCGATCTCCGAGAACAGCAGGCGCACGCGCTCCGCGACATCGGGCTGGCCCAGTGAGAAGGGGGGCACGGCCGTCCGTAATGCGACGAGGCGGGGCTCCACCCGCCTCGCGGGGGACCGGCGTGGCTCCTCGCGCGATTGCGGCTTGGGTCGGGCGATCGTATCGGTCGCGAATGCGGGTGCGGTCGTGTCGTCCAAAGGGGCTCTCCGCTCGTTCAAAGCCGGGAATTATCTGCTCGTGGCCGGCCGGGGTTGCCGACGGTTTGGGCATCTTCCAGGGCGCAGGCGCGCAGTCTCTGCTGCTGCGCGGCCCTCAGAAGACACCAGCAATATGGCACGAGTTCCCCCTCGCTTGCCGGGCGCTTCAGTCTAGTTGATGCCGGACCCGCGTGGCTACCGCCATTCCGCCACATCTCCGCCTATGAGCTTGCTACAGAATCTACCCCTAACGGCCTAGGGTGCGGCGGAGGGTAGTCGCGACGCCGGGCTCGTGCCAGCAAGCGTAGCCGAGCCGCCTTCTATCCCGAGCGGAGATACCGCACTGCGGCGTCGCGCTCGAAGAGGTAGAGCAAGGTACGGAGCGCCGCGCCGCGTGGACTCGCGAGATCGGGATCGCGGTGCAGCACGAGGCGGGCGTCGTCGCGGGCGACGGGGACGAGATCGGCATGTGCCAAGAGGTCCGCGAGTCGAAACTCCGGCAGGCCGCTTTGGCGCGTGCCCAGGACCTCACCGGCGCCCCGGAGCTTCAGGTCCTCCTCGGCGATGCGGAAGCCGTCCTCGGTCTCCCGCAGGATCGCGAGGCGCTGCCTTGCGGTCTCGCCGAGCGGTTGCGCATAGAGCAGGAGGCAGGCCGAAGGCTTGTCGCCGCGGCCGATCCGCCCGCGGAGCTGGTGGAGCTGGGCGAGGCCGAAGCGCTCGGCGTGCTCGATCACCATCGCCGTCGCCGCCGGCACGTCGACGCCGACCTCGATCACGGTGGTCGCGACCAGGAGATCGACGTCGCCATGCGCGAACCGCTCCATCGCTCGGTCTTTCTCGCTGCCCTTCATGCGGCCGTGCACGAGGCCGACCCTGGCGCCGAAGCGCTCCTGCAGAAAGGCGTGGCGCTCCGTCACCGCCGCGAGGTCGCTCTCCTCGGATTCCTCGATGAGCGGGCAGATCCAATAGACCTTGGCGCCGCCGGCGAGCGCGCGGTCGATGCCCGCGACGACCTCGTCGAGCCTCGAGGAGGGAATGGTGCGGGTGGTGACGGGCTTCCGCCCCGCCGGCTTCTCGGTGAGGCGCGAATGGTCCATGTCGCCGTAAGCCGCGAGCATGAGGGTGCGCGGGATCGGCGTCGCGGTCATCGCGAGGAGATCGACGCCCTTGCCCTTGGTCGAGAGCGCCGACCGCTGCTCGACGCCGAAACGGTGCTGCTCGTCCACCACGACGAATCCCAGATCGGCGAACTCGACCCCCTGCTGGAAGAGCGCATGCGTCCCCACGACGATCTTGATCTCGCCGCCGCTGAGGCCCGCGAGCAGCGCCTCCCGTGCCTTGCCCTTCTCGCGCCCCGTGAGGAGGGCGACGTCCACGCCCGCGGGCGCCGCGAGGGTCGAGAGGGTCGCATGGTGCTGCCGCGCCAGGATTTCCGTGGGCGCCATCAGCGCCGCCTGCACGCCCGCCTCGACCGCATCCAGCATCGCAACCAGCGCGACCACCGTCTTGCCGCTGCCGACGTCGCCCTGGAGGAGCCGCAGCATCCGATGCGGCGAGGCCATGTCGGCGGCGATCTCCGCGAGCGCCGTCTGCTGGGAATGCGTAAGCCGATAGGGGAGGGCCGCGATCGCCTTCGCGCGCAGCGCGCCCGCGGCGTTGAGGGCACGTCCCGGCAGCCGCTTGGTGTGCGCGCGCACCAGCGCGATCGCGAGTTGGCTCGCGAGGAGCTCGTCATAGGCGAGGCGCTGGCGCGCCGGTGTCTCCGGCAGCAGGTCCGCATCGCTCGTGGGCGCGTGCATGGCCTGGACGGCGGCGCGCCACTGCGGCCACTGCCGCTCAGCGACGACGCCGGGCTCGATCCATTCCGGCAGCTCCGGCATGCGCGCGAGCGCCGCCGAAATCGCCTTTTGCAGCGTTTTCAGCGGCAAGCCGCCGGTCAATGGATAAACCGGCTCGACCGCCGGTAGCTTCTCGGCCTCGGCCGCATCGACGATGTGGTCGGGATGGGTGATCTGGACCTGATTGTTGAAATGCTCGATCCGGCCGCTCACCACGCGCACGGAGCCCACCGGCAGGACCCGCTCGAGGTAATCGCCCTTGACGTGGAAGAAAACCAGATGGAGAAAGCCGGTCTCGTCTCGGCAGCGGACACGGTAGGGTTGGCGCGGATGGTGCGGCTTCAGATGCGCATCGACGGTGACGGTGAGCGTCGCGATCGCTCCCGCAGGCGCAGCCATGACTTTCGGCCGAAAGCGCCGGTCGATCAGCGCGGAGGGCCGGTGCCACAGCAGGTCCGCGACGTGCGGCCCGCAGAGCCGCTCGATCAGCTTGCCGAAGCGCGGCCCGACGCCGGGCAGGCTGGTGACGGAGGCGAAGAGGGGAAAGAGTACCTGCGGCCGCATCCCCCGGTTCTATATCCCAGCGCCGGCGGCGAGTGAAGGATGAGCGAGACGAGCGACATCCGCCGCAAGCGGCTGCTGTTCCGGAGCTGGCATCGCGGCACCAAGGAGGCGGATCTGCTGTTGGGCTCCTTCGCGGAGCGGCATCTGCCGGAGTTCACGCCGGCCCAGCTCGACCGCTATGAGGCGCTGCTGGAGACCGAGGACGCCGATCTCTGGGACTGGATCGCGGGGCGCTCAGCCCCGCCGCCGGAGCGCGAGAGCGACGTGCTGCGCCTTCTGCTCGCCTTCAAATACGAGCCACGGCCGGCATGACCGCGCTCGATGAATTCTTCGCGGGCCCGCACGTCCCGCCGGGCCGCCTCGCTCTCTGCGGCGCGCCCGAGGGCCACGATGCGCAGGTGCTGGGCGAGCTGGTCTCGCGCGGCATCATCGGGAGCTTGCTCCACGTCTGCCGCGACGACGGCCGCATGGCGCGCACGGCGGCGGCGCTCGCCTTCTTCCATGAGGATGTCTCGGTCCTGACGCTCCCGGCCTGGGATTGCCTTCCCTACGACCGCGTCTCTCCCAATGCGGAGATCGCGAGCCGCCGCATCGACACGCTGACGCGGCTTGCGGACGAGGGGGCGGGGCAGCGCCGGATCGTGCTCACGACCGTGAACGCGCTCGTGCAGCGGGTGCCGCCGCGCAAGCTCTTCGAGGGCCGCTCCATCGCGCTCGGGGTCGGCGGCCGCATTCCCATCGACCGGCTCGTCTCCTTCCTGCAGCGGAACGGCTATCGCCGCAGCGAGACCGTGCGCGAGGCCGGCGAGTTCGCGATCCGCGGCGGCATCGTCGACGTCTTCCCCGCGGGCGCAACGGAGCCGCTACGCCTCGATTTCTTCGGCGATGCCATCGAGAGCATCCGGCGCTTCGATGCGATCTCGCAGCGCACGACCGGCACCGTCGACCATGCGAGCCTCAAGCCCGTGAGCGAGGTGCTGCTGGACCAGCAGGCGATCCAGCGCTTCCGCAGCCGCTACCGCGAGGCCTTCGGCACCGTCGCCGACGACGACCCGCTCTATGCCGCCGTGAGCGCCGGTCATCGCTACGCGGGAATGGAGCATTGGCTCCCGTTCTACTACGAGACCCTCGAGACCATCTTCGACTACCTCCCCGGCGCCGCCGTGAGCCTCGATCATCAAACCGAGGAAGTGCGCGCGGATCGCCTCGCGAGCATCGCCGATTTCTACGGCGCCCGGCGCTCGCTGCTGCAAAGCCGCCGGAGCGAGAAGCAGAGCAGCGCGCCCATCTATCGTCCCGTGCCGCCGGAGCAGCTCTTCCTCGGCGACGCCGACTGGAAGGGCGCGCTTGCGGCGCGGCGGGTGGCGGAGCTCTCGCCCTTCGCGGCGCCGCCGGGCGCCGCTCTCGCGCACGACGCCGGCGGCCGCCGCGGCCGGGATTTCTCGGAGGCGCGGGCCAATCCCCAGCGCAACCTCTTCGAGGCCGTCCGCGACGCCCTC
>DATKNV010000020.1:0-27423 GCA_035541215.1 Allostellaceae bacterium
GCCACCTCGACGGGCGGCGATGCCGTCGGCATCTTCGTGGGCGCGTTGACCGGCGGAGAGGGCCCGACGGGCGTCTCCACCTTCACCGGCGGCATCACCAACGAGGGCACGATCTTCGCGACCGCCAACGGCGGCGCGCTCGACGGGATCGCCATCGGCATCGGCGTAGGCCAGTTGCACGCCACCATTGGCGGGTTCCTCAACGGTGTCGAAACCTTCAGCGGCGGCATCACCAATAGCGGGCTCATCCACGCGTCGGCGCAGAGCGGCATTGCGATCGGCATCATGGTCGGCAATCCCGGCTTCATCTCCGAAAGCAGCATCGGGTATGGCGGCGTTTCCACCTTCTCCGGCGGCATCCTGAACACCGGCACGATCATTGCCACCGCGACCAACCAGCCGGAGTCGTTGATTGGCGCCAATGCCTTTGGCATCCTGGTCAACGGCGCCTTCTTCACCGGTTCCGGCTACTTCGCCGGCATCCAGACCTTCAACGACGGCATCAGCAACAGCGGCGTAATTCAGGTCTCGGCGCACTCCAGCGGATATCACCAGGCGGCGGGCATCGCCGCGTGGTTCGTCTCGACTTTCAATGGCGGCATCCAGAACAGCGGCACGATCACCGCAATCTCCGACGGGAACGGAGGCGCGAAGGCCGACGAGGCGAAAGCCTACGGCATCTATGTCTATGGCATCTCGACTTTCAACGGCGGGATCAGCAACTCCGGCACGATTACGGCCCTAGCGCCCCACGGTACCAACGACAGCGCCGTCGGTATCTATGTGTCCGGCGTGCCGACCTTCAACGGCGGCATCTTCAACAGCGGAACGATCGTCGCGGGCGGTACCTCGGGCGTCAATGCGGCGACCTACGCGACCGGCATCGACGTCAATTTGGTCGCGACGTTCCACGGCGGCATCAGCAACAGCGGCGTCATCAGTGCAACCGGCGGACAGTTCGCGGGCGGCATTGTCGTCAACGTGTTCAGCTTGTTCGACGGCGGCATCACCAACTCCGGCTCGATCTTCGCGACTTCCGTCGATACCGGCGGCTTCGCGGAGGGCATCGGGATCGACCCGTCGGTCTTCATCGGCAACGTCTACAACAGCGGCTTGATCAAGGTTGAGGCCGTCCAGACGGCGGTCGGCGTCGACGTGCAGGCCTCGACCTTCAACGGTGGGATCGTCAATACCGAAACCGGCATCATCCATGTCATCGGCGGCGGCGAGGGCGGGGGTGCTGCTTACGGCATCCGGCTGCACAACATCAGCGTGTTCGTCGGCGGCATTGAGAATGCCGGCACCATCTCCGTCGAGAACCGCTACGTCGGCAATACGAACATCAAAGCCTACGGCATCTACATCGACGTCTCGTCCTTTGGCGGCGGCATCACGAACAGCGGCTTGATCAAGGCGCTCACGACGTCGCTGGATCCGGTCAAGGTGCAGGGCGCCTCGGGCATCGGCATCTTCAGCACGAGCGCGGTGGTGGGCACGATCACCAACACCGGCACGATTATCGGCACGAACTGGGCGATCGACCTCTCGCAGTCCCAGGGCTCGAACACCATCAACACCAGCGCCGGCTTCATCGGCGGCGGCATCAATCTCTCCGACACCTTCACCGACTTCGTCAACATCAGCGGCGGTACGGTCGAGGCGAGCATTCGCGGCCAGGCCGCCGTGGTCAACATGACCGACGGCCTGTTGACGGTGCCGATCGACCGGAGCTTCGTGCAGAGCGACGGTGTCACGCGCGACTTCACCCAGTACAAGAGCGTCGGCACCATGGTGGCGCCGATTGCGACCTTCACGGCCACGGGCGGCACGATCAACTTCGCCCTCGACGGCACGCCCGCGGATCCCCTGACCGGCGTCGGCACCAACACGCTCACCGGCGGCGGGGTGGAAGTGCGCAACGGCTTCATCTTCGCGCGGACCACGACCGTCACCAACGGCGTCGGCTTCACCGTGACGCCGATGCCGGACCTCTATCTCGATGGCACGATCTACCATCAAGTGCTGAACGGTCAGAGCCAATTCAGCGGACCGGACACCCCAGCGCTGGTCTCGATCGTGACCCCCGGCGGGACGGTGCCGTCCACGCTTCTCATGACCTTCACGCTCAATCCCGACGATTGCATGGCGAATCTCGCGAGCTGCGCCGGCAACCTCACGGGCGAGGGCGGCGCCGATCAGATCAACCTGTCCGTGCGCAAATTCGAGAATCCGCTGGGCGTCGGACTCACCCCGAACGAGATCCAGGCGGGCCGGGGCCTCGATGCCCTCGCGCATTCGCCGAACGGTCTCCTCGCCTTCGGGACCAGTCAAAACCTGTCGCTCGGCGGTCTCTTCCTCATCACCGACCCCAAGACCTACCAGACGGCGCTCGATCAATTGGGCGGCTATCAGATCGCCCAGGGCTTCAACCTCTCTATGGGCATCCCGATCTACACGGGCGAATCCATCCAGACCTTGCTCGCGGCGGGTCCCAACCGCGGCGGCATGGTGCAGAGCGCGAGGCTCACGAATTCCGGCATCCAGATCGCGGCGGCCGGGAAGATCGTCACCGACGCGGATTCGCCGACGCAGGTCGCGCAAGGCGCGGCCGGCCCCTCGGCGGCGCCCTGGACTTTCTGGGGCCGCGGCTACGGCGTCTGGGGTAACGCCGACTCGCAGACGAGCCCGAACCACGTCGCGGGCTACAACGAGACGCGCGGCGGCGGCATCTTCGGTGCGGATTACACCTTCAACGAGAACTGGCTGTTGGGCGGCGTGGTGAACTACTCGCACAGCAACATGGACTTCGACCAGAACCTCGGGAACACCGACCTCGACAACTTCCTGCTCGGCATCTACGGGCAGTACCGGTCAGGCCCGTGGTACGTCAACGGCACCTTCCAAGGCGGCTGGGATTGGTACACGACCAACCGCAACATCTTCGTGCCGATCAAGGCGACCGCGCATTCCTCGTACAACGGGTCGACCTACGGCATCTACGGCGAGACCGGCTGGGACTTCCTGCTCAATAGCTGGAAGCTAACGCCCTTCGTCGGATTCGGCTGGGTGCACGGGCACATCGACAGCTTCACGGAGTCCGGAGCCGGGCCCGCGGATCTGGCCGTGCACGACAGCAGCGAGGACTCGATCCAGTCGACCCTGGGCGGCCGTATCTCGACTCGCTTGCCGCTCTGGGGCTCGTTCATCGTGCCGGAGGTGCGTGCGGCTTGGCAGCACGAGTTCGGCGACCAGGCGCACACGATCAACAACTCCTTCGCCCTGTCTCCGAGCGGCGTGTTCACGCAGCAGGGCACGGAGTTCGGCCGCGACGCCGGCGTCTTCGGCGTGAGCCTCACCTACGAGGTCCGCTCCGACATGAAGGTCTTCGCGGACTTCGACTACAAGACCATGAGCAGCTACAACGCCGAGGCGGTGATGGCGGGCCTGAAGCTCAGCTTCGGGGCGCCGGCACCGCTGCCGCCGAAGGTGGCTCCGGCGGCGCAACCGGCCCCGCCGCCGCCGCCGACGGCACGCCTCTTCATCGTCTACTTCGACTTCAACAAGTCGGACCTCACGGCCGACGGACAGAAGGTGGTGGACCAGGCGGTGGCGACCTTCAAGCAGACGGGCTCGGTGCAGGTCAAGATCGACGGCTACACGGACCTCGCGGGCACGCAGGCCTACAATCTCGGCCTGTCCAAGAAGCGCGCCGACATAGTGCGGGCGGCCATGGTCAAGGGCGGCGTCCCCGCCAACTCGATCGTCGAGGCTTGGCACGGGAAGGAGAATCCCGCCGTGCCGACCGCCGACGGCGTGCGCGAGGCCCGCAACCGCCGCGCGGAAATCCTGCTGCCCTGACGCAGGGCCGCGGGGTCGAAAGGTTGAGCCGCGGGCCTCTCGGGGCCCGCGGTTCGCTTGAGGGCACCCTCGTTCTTTTCCCAGCCGGGCAGATGGGCCTATAGTCGGTCCACGGAGCCTGTACATAACACGGAAATTGGGAGCAGATGTTTCAGCTAAGGCAGTCCACGGTCTTCCTCATCGGCACCATCCTCGCGTCCCTGGCATTGCTGATGGTGCTCGTTAACAGCTGGCTCGTCCTGTCCAATCAGTCGATCCGCAGCGAAGTCGGCGTCCGCCAGCAATACATCAACGAGAGCATCCAGTTTTCCCGGGTGAACCAGGAGCTGATCAACGCACTCGCGAACGCGGTGGCCCGCAACAACAACGCCGCGATCAGGGAGCTGCTCGCGCAGAACGGCATCACCGTGACCGTGACGCAGCAGGCGCAGCCGCCGGCACAGCAACCCCAGGCGCCGGGACCATCGCCTGCACCCGCTCCCGCTCCCGCCCCCGCTCCGGCTCCCGGCGCGCGCCCGGGGGCGGCGCCCGAGGCGCCGCCGGACAAGCCGCCTCTGCGGAAGTGAGGGTGCCATGCAGAACCAGCCTCCTTCCGCCCCTCGGCGTACGCTGCACATTCCCTTCCTGATCGCCCTCGTGGCCTTCGTGGCGTGGCAGGGATTCCAAATGGTCGAGCTCGTGCAGGCACGGAGCTCCCTCATCGCCACGCGCGATGGGCAGACCGGACCGATGACGGAGTCCGAGAAGGTGCGCAACCAGTTCAATGTGCTCGTGGGCCGCACACTAGAGCTCTCGAGGCAGGGCGACGCGGACGCGAAAGCGATCATCGATGCTTTCGCGAAGCGCGGTGTGACCTTCATTCCCCCCAGGAACCAGCCGGCGCGCTGAGCCCGGGATGGCGGCGCAGCCCGGTCTCGCTCAGGCACGGGCGCTCGCCGAGGCGGGACGGCTCGCGGAGGCCGAGGCGCTTTGCCATGCGGCGCTCGCGCAGGATCTCGGCTCCGTCGAAGCTTGGATGCTGCTCGCCTCGCTGGCATTGCGCCGCGGCGATCCCTTGGGTGCGGAGTCCGCCGCGCGCCGCGCCTCCGCGCTCGCGCCCCGCGCCGCCGAGACCGCGGCGAATTTGATCCTGATACTGAGGGAGCTCGGCAAGACCCGCGAGGCGGGGCAAGAGCTCGAGACGGCGAGCGCTCCGGGAGCGCGCTCTGCGCCGGAGGTCGCGGAACTCGGCGAGAAGCTCCGCCAGCGCGGCGCTCTCGCCGAGGCCGAGCTCCTGCTGGAGCGCGCGCTCGCCGCCGCGCCCGCGATCCCCGCCGGTTGGAATTCGCTGGGCCTGCTCCGGCAAATGCAGGGGAACGACGCGGCCGCCGCGGCGTGCTACCGCCGCGCGCTCGACGTCGCGCCCAATTTCGTGCCGTCGCTCACGAATCTGGGATCGCTGGAGTTCGGCCGCGGCAACTTCGCCGCGGCGCTCGAGCACCACGACCGCGCGCTCGCGGTCGCACCGGACTACGCGATCGGCCATTGGAACCGCGCCTTGGTGCTGCTGACCATGGGCGACTACGCGCGCGCCTGGGCCGATTACGAGTGGCGCTGGCGCATACCGGAGCTGCTGCGCAGCGCGGAAGTCCGGATCCAAGAGCGGCGCTGGCGCGGCGAGGACCCCGCCGGCAAGGTCCTGCTCCTGCAATCCGAGCAGGGCGTCGGCGACACCATCCAATTCGTGCGCTACGCGCCCGCGATCGCCGCGCGCGGCGCGCGGGTCGTGCTCGCGGTGCAGCCGAGCGTGGTCTCCCTGCTGCGGCAATTGCGCGGCCTCGAGCAGGTCGCCGCCATCGACGCGCCGCTCCCGCCCTTCGACATGCAGGCGACGCTTCCGGACTTGCCGGGCATCTGCCGGACGCTCCTCGAGACCATTCCGGCGCCGCAGGGCTATCTCGTGCCCGATCCGGCGCTCGCCGAGCGCTGGAAGCGCCAGCTCGCGGACGAGCGCCGGCCGAAAGTCGGCCTCGTCTGGGCGGGAAATCCGCGTCACCGCGACGACCGCAACCGCTCACTTCCGGCGGAGATCCTGAAAAGCCTCGTCGCGCATCCCGGGATCGCTTGGTTCAGCTTGCAGATGGGAGCGCGCGCGCGCGACCTCGCGGGGCTGGGGGCGGGCGAGGTCGTGGACCTCACCCGCGATCTCACGGACTTTTCCGAGACCGCAGCGGCGCTCGGCGCGCTCGATCTCCTGATCTCCGTCGACACCGCGCCCATCCATCTCGCGGGCGCGCTCGGCTTGCCTGGCTGGCTGCTCCTGCCGGAGAAATCGGATTGGCGCTGGCTGCGCGGACGCGAGGACACGCCCTGGTACAGCAGCCTTCGCCTCTTCCGCCAAAGCGAGCAGGGTAACTGGACGCAGGTCATCGCCCGCGTTCGCGAAGCGCTCGACGCAAGGCTCGCATCGTCGCGAAAATCCTAATTATTTCAGTTCCTTAAGTTGACCCGTCGTCGCAGCGGCACGCCCCGCGGACACAGCTTCTTTGCCTGGCCGTCGCTCCTTTACGTGCAGGTTCGGATGGCACGGGCGAGAGGCGCTGTATAAGATCGGGCCGGACAGAACGCGGAGGGCGCGGCCCGACCCGCGAGCAACAAGGTGAGGGAGGAGCGAGCATGCATTTCCGGCGGATGAGCTTGATTGCGGCGGCTGCCGTGCTGGCGGCGATGGCGGTGCCGGCGCGCGCAGAGGACATCAAGGTGGGCTTCATCAGCAGCTACTCCGGGGCCAATGCCAACATCGGGCCCTATATGGAGAAGGCGATGCGGCTCTACATTCAGCTGCACGAGAAGGACCTGCCGCCGGGCGTGAAGGTCGAGCTCATCGTCCGCGACGACACCGGCGCCAATCCCGACAAGGCGAAGCAGCTCGCGCAGGACTTGGTCGTGCGCGACAAGGTGCAGTTCCTGACGGGCGTCATCTTCACGCCGAACGCGCTCGCGATCGCGCCGATCGCGACCGAGGCCAAGGTGCCCTTCGTCATCAGCAACGCCGGCACCTCCGTGATCACCACGAAGTCGCCCTACATCGTGCGCCTCTCCTTCACGCTCTGGCAGTCCACATATCCGCTGGGCACCTGGGCTTCCAAGAAGTTCAAGCGCGCCTACACGCTCGTGAGCGATTTCGGCCCGGGCTGGGACGCCGAGGAAGCCTTCTCCAAGGCCTTCAAGGCCGGCGGCGGCGAGATCGTCGGCAGCGTCCGCGTGCCGCTCAGCAACCCCGACTTCGCGCCCTTCATGCAGCGCGTCAAAGACGCGAAGCCCGACGCCCTCATGGTCTTCGTGCCCGCGGGCAAGTTCGCGACCGCGGTGATGAAGAGCTTCGGCGATCTCGGCCTGCGCGCGGCGGGCGTCAAGCTCATCGGCCCCGGCGACATCACCACGGACGAGGAACTCCCGACCATGGGCGACGTGGCGCTCGGCGTCACCACCGTCTTCCATTGGTCCGCCGCCGCGGACCGGCCCGCGAACAAGGAGTTCATCGCGGCGTGGAAGAAGGCCTACGGCAACGACTCCATCCCCAACTTCGAGGCGGTGGGCTCCTGGGACAGCATGGACGCGATCTTCTATGCGATCCGCGAGCAGAAGGGGAAGCTCGATCCGGAGAAGACGATGGAGCTGCTGAAGCATTACTCCAATCCGAACAGCCCGCGCGGACCGATCTCGATCGACCCCGCGACGCGCGACATCGTGCAGAACGAGTATCTGCGCGAGGTGCGCATGGTGAACGGCATGCTTCAGAACGTCGAGCTCGAGACCATCGGCACCGCCGTCAAGGATCCCTGGAAAGAGCTCAACAAGCAGTGAGACGGCGCCGCCCACGCGGCGCATCGGAGTGCAAGCGGCGGGGCGGCCTTCGCGGTCGCCCCGCCGTCTTTTTGCGAGCCCGCAAAATCCGCGGCATTTTCGCTAAATTCCAACGCGAATTCGCTTACGGGGTCTTTACTACAATGTCATAGGAAGAGTGGCGGCCGCGTCTCCTGCGCGAGACCGGACGCACGCCGCGCATGGAACGCGCCCTCGTCTCGAGACGAGGGCGACCGATGCTCGGCCGGAGTAAGGAAACGATGGGTTTGCCGGAGTCTGCGGAGGCCGAGAGCGAGGGGACGAGCGATCTGCTCTTCCGCAAGGGAAGCGCGAGCCCGCTCGCGCGCACGCCGCAGCGCTCGGCAGCCGCCGCCTTGCAGGGCGCGGCGGGCGAGGCGCAAGCCGCCAATCTCCTCGCCAAGAAGGAAACCTATCGCAGATACGATCACAAGGAGACGCTCGATGTAGAGCAGCCGCCGGAGGCCGGCCGCTCGCCCGACATGGAGGAGCCCGACGTCGGCTGGTACAAATACGACGGCGCCGCTCCCGCCCCCGCGGCCGCGCTCTTCGAGCTCAAGGAGAACGCGCCGACCTGCTGGTACAAGTACGAGCCCGATCCCCCGCAGCCCGTCGGCGTCAAGTCGAACCTGGCGGCGCCGGCCTCGCTCTCGATCCACGGCTTCGCCCGCTCCCCCGCGGAGTCCGCCGAGCCGGAGAAGCCGCTGGAGGAGGAGTTCGAGCAATTGCTCGCCGAGGCTCCGGAGGAGGAGGGCGAGGAGGGAACGGAAGCGGCGGCTCCGACCGCGGCGAGCCAATCGCCGGCGCGTGCCCTCCAGCAATTCCTGGAGCGCGCGCTCGCGGTGCCGCCGATGGATCCGGCCGCCGCCCGCGAATTCTTCGTCGACCTCGACATGCGGGAGGCCTGGGGCTCGGCACTCGCGGCGAGCACGGTGGAGGCGCCGGTGCCGGAGCCGCTACCGCTGCCGGCGCTGGACGCTGCCGCCGCGGAGGCGTTCCGTCGCGAGAGCGAGCTGCGCGAGGACTGGGAGGCGGCGCTCGCCGCAAGCGGTGTCGAGGCGCCCGCCGGCGAGGAGATCCACGCGGCGCCGGTGCCCCCGATGGATGCCGCCCTTGCGGCGGAATTCTCGCTGGACTCGGCCATGGCCGAGGCCTGGGCGAGCGCACTCTCCCTGAGCGGAGTCGAGGTGCCCGCAGCCGAGGAGCCACGCGCAGCGCCGCTGCCCGCGCTCGACGCCGCGCTTCTGGCGGAGTTCTCGGACGCCTTGGCGATGGCCGAGGCTTGGGTGAGCGCGCTCGCCGCGAGCGGCGTCGAGATGCCGGAGCCGCCGCAGGCCCTGCTCCTGCCGCTGCCGGCAGCCGAGGATGCCTCCGTCCTCGAGCGTGAGCTCGCCGAAGCCTCGGACAATGCGCTCGCCGCAAGCGGCGGCGAAGTGCCGGAGACCCACCCGGCCCCGATCCCGCCATTGCCAGCGGCCGAGGAAAGGGCTGCGGTCGAGCGCGGCATGGCCGAGGTCCAGGCGAGCCCGCCCCCGCTCATTGCCGGCGAGACGCCGGAGCCGCCGCGGCGCCCTCTCCCGCCGCTGCCCGCGGCCGAGGATGCATTCGTCGTCGAGCGCGATCTGGCCCAATCCTGGGAGAGCACCCTCGCCGCGAGCGCCGGCGAAACGGCGGAGGCGCCACAGCCTCTGACCGCGCCGCTGCCGGCGGCCGAAGACGCGTCCGCGGCCCAGCGCGAGCTCGCGGAGTTCTGGGCAAATGCGCTCCTCATGAGCGGCGGCGAAACGCTCGAGCCGCCGCAGCCCATGCTCCTGCCGTTGCGCGCCGTCGATTCGGCAGTGGCGAAGTCCTTCGCACGCGAACTGGAATTCGCCGAGGCATGGGAGGTTGCGATCGATGCGAGCACGGTCGACGCGCCGGCTGAGTCCGAGCCTGCCGCGGAAGTCGCCGTGACCATGCCGAGCGCCGAGGCCGGCGAGGAGCCGCTCCTGCTCGATCGGATCGTAACGGAAGACGCGGGCGAGCCAGCGGGCACGGATGCCGTCATCGCCTTCGATCGGCCGATCGAAATTGCGCCGGAGGCGCCCGCGATCGCCGCCGTCGAGACGATGCTCACGCCGGTACCGCAGCCGGAGGCGGAGCTGCTTACGGAGATCGTCGCAGCCGAGCCGGACGCAGTGGCGACCAGCGAAATCGCAGTTCTGCCGGAGGAGCCGCCGAGATTGCAGCCGCCGGCTCTTGGGGCGATGCCGGTTTACGACAACGCTTCGATGCCGGAAACGCCCGCGGACACCGAGGTCGAGACGACGCCCGCGCCCGTGCCGGAACCGGAGGCGGCGCTGCTGCTGACGGAGATCGTCGCGGCCGAGCCGGATGCGGTCGAGACAATGCCGATACCCGCGCCGGAGCCGGTTCCGGAGCCGGTCATCGCCGGGGCCGCATCGGCGGCGACGGCGGAGCTGCTGCTGACGGAGATCGTCGCGGCCGAACCGGATGCAGTGGAGACCACGCCCACGCCCCCGCCGGAGCCGCTCCCGGAGCCGGTCATCGCCGGGGCCGCATCGGCGGCGGAACTGCTGCTGACGGAGATCGTCGCGGCCGAGCCGGATGCAGTCGAGGCAATGTCTGCGCCACGGTCGGAGTCGGCCGTCGCCGATGCCGCGCCCGAGCCGAAGGCGGAACTGCCGCTCGCGGAGATCGCTGCGGTCGAGCCGGTTGCGGCCGCGAAAAGCGAAATCGCGCTGCCGCCGGAGGAGCCGCCGAGATTGCAGCCGCCGTTTCCCGCGGGAATTCCGGTCTACGGCGGCTCGGCTCCGGAAGCGCCGAGGCCCGCCGCGGAGCCCATCCTGGCCGAGGCTGCGCCACTGCCTGTCGAGACTGCCCCGGTCGAGCCGGTGCCGGCGGCGAAGAGCGGCATCGTGCTGCCGGAGGAGCCGCCGAGATTGCCGCCGCCGTTTCCCGCGGGAATCCCGGCCTACCGCACCGGCTCGGCGCCGGGCATGCGCGGACGCACCGAAGCGGAGGCGGGCGCTCACGCCGAGCTCGCGGGCGGCCTCGCGGACATGATTGGCGCCATGCTCGACAACACCGAGTTTGCGACCCAGGCCGGCGCGAAGGCGCGGCAGGCGGAGCGCTTGACAGTGTCCGAGGCCACCGCCGCTGCGGAGGCGCTCGACCGGGCGCTCGTGGAAGCACTGGCCAAGCCCGCTGCTCCCGCGAAGAAACGGCGCGGCTTCGCCGATCGCACCGTCGGGCTTGCGGCGGTCTTCATGATTGCCGCGGGCGGCTATCTCGCCTACGCGCTCAATTCCAGCGAGGACGTCATCGCGCATGAGTCCGTGAACGCCGTGGCCCTGGCCTTGCTGCCGCCAGCGGAGCCGGCCCAGACGAGCGCCGACGCGATCGCACCGACGGAACCCGCGGGTCCCGCTCCCAACACCCTAGGCGGGACGGCGCCGGCAAAATCCGCGAGCAAGAATCCCGGCGCCAGGCGTCCGAAGTGAGCCGCCGGCGCGGCGCTCAGCCGCGCCCGGGCTTTCCGTCGGCTTCCACTACCGCGCGCACCGCTGCCGGATCGACCTTGATCGGCACGCCCGCGCGCTCCTGCTGCAGCAGCATCGCGACGCGAGAATCGCGGTCGGCCCAGCCGCAGTTCATCGCTTCCGTGAGCTCCTCGAGCGCGAGGTTTGCCATGCGCATCGGCACCTTGAGCTCGCGTCCGAGTGCGGCCGCGAGGCCCACGTCCTTGTGCGCGAGGCGGAGCGCGAAGGCCGGGGGCTCGTATGTCCCCGGGAGGAACTGGTCGATGAGCCCGTCGAAGGTGCGCCGGCGTCCGAGCACGCCCTGGCGCACGGCCTCGAAGAGCGCCAAGGGCTCGACGCCACCCTTGACGCCGAGGGTGAAGACCTCCGCGAGCACGGTCTGGATCGCATAGCCCGCGCAATTGTGGACGAGCTTCGCGACCGAGCCGGCGCCGATCGAACCGATGTGGCGGGCCTGATCCGCCATCGCGTCGAGGAGCGGCTTGTGCCTGTCGAAGACTGCGCGCTCGCCGCCGACCCAGATCGCGAGCTTGCCGCTCCTGGCGCCGCGGGGGCCGCCGCTCACGGGCGCATCGAGCATGTGGAGCCCCCGCTCCGCGAAGGCCGCGTGGATGCGGCGGACGACGGTCGGCGAGTTCGTGGAGAGATCGAAGAAGGCGCCGCCCTTTCGGAGCCCATGGATGAGCCCCTCGGCACCGAGCGCCACCGACTCGACCTCCGGCGGTCCCGGCAGCGAGGTGAAGGCGACCTCGACCGCCTCCGCCACCTTGCGCGGCGTCTCCGCCCACGTGGCGCCCTCCGCGAGGAAGGGCTCGGCGGCGGCGCGTCTCGCTTCGTGGACGATGAGGTCATGTCCGCTCTTGCGCAGATTCGCGGCCATGCCGGCACCCATGGTGCCGAGGCCGATGAAGCCGACTTGCATGTAGTGCTCCCCTTCAGCGCCGCTCGTCGAAGACTTCCTTGGCGAGGAGTGCCGCGGACATCGCCGTGGGCCAGCCGGAATAGAAGGCGAGGTGGGTGATGACCTCGACGATCTCGTCCCTGGTCACGCCGTTGTTGAGCGCGCGGTCGAGATGGCCGCGGAGCTGCTCGCTGCGATTGAGCGCGACGAGGGTCGCGACGGTGATGAGGCTGCGGTCGCGCTTGGAGAGGCCGGGCCGCTCCCAGACGTCGCCGAAGAGCACCTTCTCCGTGAGCTCGATCAGCTTCGGCGCGAGCGAGCGCACCTTCTCGCGGTTTGCGGCGGTGGTTTTAGACGCAGTCATGTGTCCTCCCGACGTTTGGATGCCGGGAGGAGCCTACTCCGGAAATTCGCCGGGCCGCCAGAGCGTCAGCGCGGCAGCGTGCTGCTTCCCATCAGGAATTCGTCGACGGCGCGGGCGCATTGCCGGCCCTCGCGGATCGCCCAGACCACAAGCGACTGTCCCCGGCGCATGTCGCCCGCGGCGAAGACCTTGTCGACGGATGTGCGGTAGCTGACGGTGTCCGCTCGGACGTTCTGCCGCGCGTCGAGCGCGACGCCCGCCTGCTCGATCATGCCTTCCTTGCGGGGTCCGAGGAAGCCCATGGCGAGGAGCACGAGGTCGGCCTTGAGGCGGAACTCGCTGCCGGGGATCTCCGTCGTCTGCAGCCGGCCGCCGGCGCCCTTCACCCAGTCGAGGCGGACGCACTCCAGGGCCTCGACGCGCCCATTCGAGCCTACCGCGCGTTTCGTCAGCACCGACCAGTCGCGCTCGCAGCCCTCCTCCTGCGAGGAGGATGTGCGAAGCTTGTTCGGCCAATTGGGCCAAGTGAGGTCCTTGTTCTCCTTCTCTGGCGGCTTCGGCAGGATCTCGAGCTGGGTGATCGAGGCCGCACCTTGGCGGATGGCGGTGCCGATGCAGTCGGAGCCGGTGTCGCCGCCGCCGATCACCACCACGTGCTTGCCGGCGGCGGTGATCGTCCCCGTGGGGGCCGCCACGGTCTCGCTGTCCCCGTGTCCGCGCTTGTTCTGCTGCGTCAGGTACTCCATGGCGAAGTGGATGCCCTTGAGCTCGCGTCCCGGCACCTCGAGATCGCGCGCCCATTCCGTGCCGCCGGACATCACCAGGGCATCGTGATCCTCGAGGAGCGAGGCGACGCTCACGGTGCGCCCGATCTCGACGCCCGTCACGAACTCCACGCCCTCCGCCTTCATCTGCTCGGTGCGGCGGTCGATCAGGTGCTTCTCCATCTTGAAGTCGGGGATGCCGTAGCGGAGCAGCCCGCCGATGCGGTCGCTTTTCTCGAAGACCGTCACGCGATGGCCCGCGCGCGCGAGCTGCTGCGCGCAGGCGAGGCCCGCGGGACCGGAGCCCACGAGCGCGACGTGCTTTCCCGTACGGTGCGCCGGCGGCAGCGGCTTGATCCAGCCCTCGCGCCAGCCGCGGTCGACGATCGCGCATTCGATCGTCTTGATGGTGACGGGGTTGTCGTCGATGTTGAGCGTGCAGGCGGCCTCGCAGGGCGCGGGGCAGATACGGCCCGTGAATTCCGGAAAATTATTGGTCGAGTGGAGCGTCGTGAGCGCCGCTTCCCACTGGTTGCGATAGACGAGGTTGTTCCAGTCCGGGATCATGTTGTTGACGGGACAACCGGAATGGCAGAAGGGGATGCCGCAATCCATGCAGCGCGCGGCCTGCTTGCCGAGCTCCGGATCCGGCAGCGGCTTCACGAATTCCTTCCAGGATTTCCGGCGCACCTCCGGCTTGTCGTAGCCGCGGTCCTGCCGCTCGAACTCCAGAAATCCCGTGGGCTTACCCATAAGCTCAATTCTCCGACGCAATTCTCATCCGCAACGCACGCGTGACCTTCGCCCTCCCGCCGTTTCCCGCCGCGAGGGTGAGGGGCCGGCGCGAGACTTGACCTATTCCGCCGCCACCACCTTCGTCGCCTGGCGCTCGGCACGGAGCTCCAGGAGAGCGCGGCGGTAGTCCTTCGGCATCACCTTGATGAAATGCCCGAGTGCGGTATCCCAATCCTCGAGGAGCATGCGGGCGCGGGCGCTCCCAGTGAATAGGTGATGGCGCTCGATCAGGATGCGCAGCCGCTCCGCATCGAAGCGGAGCATGTCGCCCATGCCGCTGTCCTCGACGCTGAGCGAGCGCTGGCGCGGCCGATCCGGATCCTCGGCGGCGTCGGAGTCCGCGGGATCGACCGGCTCGAGGTCGACCATCGCCGTGTTGCAGAGGCGCTGGAAGCGGCGCTTCGGATCGTAGACATAAGCGATGCCGCCGGACATGCCCGCCGCGAAATTGCGGCCGGTGTCGCCGAGCACGACCACAACGCCGCCGGTCATGTACTCGCAGCCGTGATCGCCCGTGCCCTCGACTACCGCGAGCGCGCCGGAGTTGCGCACCGCAAAGCGCTCGCCGGCCACGCCCTCGAAATAGGCCTCGCCGGCGATCGCGCCGTAGAGCACGGTGTTGCCGACGATGATGTTGTCGGTGGGCTCGCGCTTCGACTCCGCGGGCGTGCGCACGACGATGCGGCCGCCGGAGAGGCCCTTGCCGACGTAGTCGTTGGCATCCCCTGTGAGCTCGACGCTGATCCCGCGCGCGAGGAAGGCGCCGAAGCTCCCGCCGGCGGTGCCGCGGAAGCGGATCGAGATCGTGTCTTCCGGCAGTCCCGCATGGCCGTAGCGCCGCGCCACCTCGCCCGAGAGCATGGCGCCCACCGTGCGGTTGACGTTGCGGATCTGGCGCTCGATGCGGACGGGCTCGCCGCGCTCGAGGGCGGGCGTCGCCTCCACGATGAGCTCCTGGTCCATCGCGCGCTCGAGGTGATGCTGCTGGCGCTCGCAGTTGTAGATGGCGACGCCCGGACGCGGCCAGGCCTGGTGCAGAATGCGCGAGAGATCGACGCCCTTCGCCTTCCAGTGCTCGACCGCGCGGCGCATGTCGAGCCGCGAGACCTGGCCGATCATCTCGTTGAAGGTGCGGAAGCCCAGCTTCGCCATGAGCCCGCGGACTTCCTCCGCGACGAAGAAGAAATAGTTGATGACGTGCTCGGGCGTGCCGGTGAAGCGCTTGCGCAGCACCGGATCCTGCGTCGCGATGCCGACGGGGCAAGTGTTGAGATGACACTTGCGCATCATGATGCAGCCGGCGGCGATGAGCGGCGCGGTCGCGAAGCCGAACTCGTCGGCGCCGAGGAGCGCGCCCACGACGACGTCGCGCCCGGTGCGGAGACCGCCGTCGACCTGGACCGCGATGCGTCCGCGCAGCCCGTTCATGACGAGCGTCTGCTGCGTCTCCGCGAGGCCGATCTCCCAGGGCGAGCCCGCATGGGTGAGGGAGGTCAAGGGGCTGGCACCCGTGCCGCCCTCGAAGCCCGCGATCGTCACGTGGTCGGCGCGCGCCTTGGCGACGCCGGCCGCGACCGTGCCGACGCCGACCTCGGCCACGAGCTTCACCGAGACCCGCGCGCACGGATTGGCGCATTTGAGGTCGTAGATGAGTTGCGCCAGGTCCTCGATCGAGTAGATGTCGTGATGCGGCGGCGGCGAGATCAGGCCCACGCCCGGTGTCGAGTGCCGGACGCGCGCGATGTTCTTGTCGACCTTGTGGCCCGGGAGCTGGCCGCCCTCGCCGGGCTTCGCGCCCTGCGCCATCTTGATCTGGAGGTCGTCGGCGTTGACGAGATACTCCGCGGTGACGCCGAAGCGGCCCGACGCCACCTGCTTGATCGCGGAGCGCATGCTATCGCCGTTGGGGAGCGGCTTGTAGCGGTCGGATTCCTCGCCGCCCTCGCCGGTGTTGGACTTGCCGCCGATGCGGTTCATCGCGATCGCGAGCGTGGTGTGCGCCTCGCGGCTGATCGAGCCGAAGCTCATGGCGCCGGTGGCGAAGCGCTTGACGATCTCCTTCGCGGGCTCGACCTCCTCGAGCGGCACGGGCTCGTCCGCGAATTTGAGCTCCATCAGGCCCCGGATCGTGAGAAGCCGCTCGCTCTGATCGTTGATGGTCGTGGCGAAGGCGCGGTAGTCATCGAGCGAGTTGCCGCGCGCGGCGTGCTGCAGCGCCGCCACCGAATCCGGCGTCCAGGCGTGATCCTCGCCGCGGAGTCGGTAGGCATAGTCGCCGCCGACATCGAGCATCTCGTGGTAGATCGGGTTGTCGCCATAGGCGCTCCGATGCCGCGCCATCGCCTCCTCGGCGATCTGGTCGAGGCCCGCGCCCTCGATGGTGCTGGCGGTGCCCGTGAAGTAGCACTCCACGAAATCGGTCGCGAGGCCCACCGCGTCGAAGATCTGCGCGCCGCAATAGGATTGATATGTCGAGATGCCCATCTTGGACATCACCTTGAGGATGCCCTTGCCGACGGCCTTGAGGTAGTTCTTCTGGACCGCGTGCGCGTCGAGCGGGAGCCCGTTCTGGACGCGGATCTGCTCCAGCGTCTCGAAGGCGAGGTAGGGGTTGATCGCCTCGGCGCCGTAGCCCGCGAGCACGCAGAAATGATGCACCTCGCGCGCCTCGCCGGTCTCGACGACGAGTCCGGCGCTGGTGCGGAGCCCCTTGCGGATCAGGTGATGATGCAGCGCTGCCGTCGCGAGGAGCGAGGGGATGGGGACGCGCTCGGCCGAGACCGCGCGGTCGGAGATGACGAGGATGTTGTAGCCGTCGATCACCGCCTCGGTCGCCTCGCGGCAGAGTCGCTCGAGCGCGGGCGCGAGGCCCTTCGCCCCCTCGCTCGCGGCCCAGGTGGCATCGAGCGTCTGCGTGCGGAAGGCGTCGCCCACGAGCTTCGAGATCGAGCGCACCTTCTCGAGATCGGCGTTGGTGAGGATCGGCTGCGCGACCTCGAGGCGGAAGTGCGAGCCCGCGTGGTGTCCCAGCAGATTGGGCCGCGGCCCGATCATCGAGACCAGCGACATCACCAGCTCCTCGCGGATCGAGTCGATCGGCGGGTTGGTGACCTGCGCGAAGTTCTGCTTGAAATAGTTGAAAAGGAGCTTCGGCTTCTTCGAGAGCACCGCGATCGGGGTGTCGGTCCCCATGGAGCCCACGGGGTCGTCGGCGTTCCGCGCCATCGGCTCCAGGAAGAACTGGAGATCCTCCTGCGTGTAGCCGAAGGCCTGCTGCTCCCGGAGCCGCGCCCCTTCGTCGTTGCGCAGGACCGGCGTCTCGCCGCCGTTCATGTCCGGCAGCTCCTCGAGCTTCACCTGCGTGTCCTTGAGCCACTCCTCGTAGGGGTGCTGCTCCGCGAGGGTGCGCTTCACCTCGTCGTCGTCGATGATGCGGCCCTGCTCGGTGTCGATGAGCAGCATCTTGCCGGGCTGGAGGCGCCATTTGCGGAGGATGCGCTCCTCCGGCACCGGCAGTACGCCCGCCTCCGAGGACATGATGACGTGGTCGTCGTCGGTGACGATGTAGCGCGCGGGCCGGAGGCCGTTGCGGTCGAGCGTCGCGCCGATCTGGCGCCCGTCGGTGAAGGCGATTGCGGCGGGCCCGTCCCAGGGCTCCATCAGCGCGGCGTAATATTCGTAGAAGGCTCGGCGCTGCGGGTCCATGAGCGGATTGCCGGCCCAGGCCTCCGGGATCAGCATCATCATTGCATGCGCGAGCGAGTAGCCGCCGATGACGAGGAGCTCGAGCGCATTGTCGATGGTGGCAGTGTCGGACTGCCCGTGCGGGATCAGCGGCCACATCTTGTCGAGATCGGGCCCGATCAGGTCGGACGCCATCGAGTGGCGCCGCGCATACATCCAGTTGACGTTGCCGCGGACGGTGTTGATCTCGCCGTTATGCGCGAGATAGCGGTAGGGATGCGCGAGGCGCCAGGATGGGAAGGTGTTGGTCGAGAAGCGCTGATGCACCAGCGCCAGCGCCGATTCCGTGAGCGGATTGCGGAGGTCGTCGTAGAAGCTCTCGACCTGCGGCGCCAGCAGCAGGCCCTTGTAGACCACCGTCCGCGTCGAGAAGGACGGCATGTAGAACTCGCTGATCCCCGGGAGCCCGCGCTCGGCGGCGAGCGCGCGCACGCTGTTGAGCGTTTGCTTGCGGATCGTCAGGATCTTCCGCTCGAAGGCGTTCTGGTCCTTGATCTTGGGGTTGGCGACGACGATCGCCTGGCGGATCACCGGCATGGTCTCGATGACGCGCTCGCCCAATCCCGTTATGTCCGTCGCCACCTCGCGCCAGCCCAAGAGCGTCTGCCGCTCGGCCTTGATGAAGCGCTCGAAATGCTTGATCGCGGACTCCCGCGCCTTCGCCTCGCGCGGCAGGAAGCACATGGCGACGGCGTAGCGGCCGAGCTTCGGCAGCGTCAGCCCTTGCTTCGTCGCCCAATCGCGCAAGAGCTTGTCCGGCATCTGGATGAGACAGCCCGCGCCGTCGCCCACGAGCGGGTCGGCGCCGACCGCGCCGCGGTGGTCGAGGTTAACGAGGATGCGCAAGCCGCGGCGAATGAGCTCGTGGGACTTTCGCCCCTTGATGTTGACGACGAAACCCACGCCGCACGCGTCGTGCTCGTTACGGGGGTCGTAAAGACCCCGTCTCTCCGGTAGATCCATCCCCGAAAGCGCTCTCATCGCACGTTTTCGCGGGCGCGTAAGACACCCGCCCCCTTCCCCGAGGGGAATCCAAAACTTTGTGACATCGACATAATGCATAAGTACGGCAGGGAACGCGACTCTTCCCTGATGTTGCGGCGCACATCTCTAGCGGCCGCCCGGCTCGACCCCAGGGGCGGCAGCCTCGGATCCGCCTACCGGGTTGATCTGATGAGGATTTCGTCAGAGGCCGCGCTGCCCGCCGGGCCCGGCGGCACAATCCGCCCTGGCCGGGTCGGGGATGTGTGTTAACCTGCGGCGGTCCCGGCGGCTAGGCCAGGGGCGGGCCGGTGCGGCGGCGAAGACCCCCATCGGCACCTCAACAAAAACGCGCGGGTGCCGCCGTAGACGCGGACCGGCGGATCGGGAGGAGTGACCGCGATGCTTCGGACCATGGCGCGAATGGGATTTGCGGCCTGCGTGCTGGCGGGGGCGCTTTTGGCGGCTTCGGCGCAAGCCGACGAGCCCAAGCGCGGCGGCATCCTCAAGATGTACCACCGCGACAATCCCGGCAGCGCCTCGATCCACGAGGAGGCGACCTACTCCACCAACATCCCCTTCATGGGCGTCTTCAACAACCTCGTCCTCTATAAGCAGGACGTAGCCCAGAACAGCATGGAGACGATCGTCCCCGAGCTCGCGACGAGCTGGGCCTGGAACGCCGACAACCTCACGCTCACCTTCAAGCTCCGCGAGGGCGTTAAGTGGCACGACGGCAAGCCCTTCACCAGCAAGGACGTAAAGTGCACCTTCGACATGCTCATGGACAAGTCCCCGAACAAGTTCCGCAAGAACCCGCGCAAGGCCTGGTACGAGAACGTGATCGACGTGACCGTAAACGGCGATTTCGAGGCGTCCTTCCACGTAAAGCGGCCGCAGCCCTCGCTTCTCGCCCTCCTCGCCTCCGGCTACACGCCGATCTATCCCTGCCACGTATCCGCCGCCGACATGCGCACGCATCCGATCGGCACCGGCCCCTTCAAATTCGTGGAGTTCAAGGAGAACCAGTCGATCAAGATCGAGCGCAATCCCGACTACTGGAAGAAGGACCGGCCCTATCTCGACGGGATCGAGTGGACGGTCATCCCGAACCGCTCGACCGCGATCCTCGCCTTCATCGCCGGGAAGTTCGACATGACCTTCCCGACGGAGGTGACGGTGCCGCTCCTGAAGGACATCAAGTCGCAGGACCCGAGCGCGGTCTGCGCGCTCGAGCCCACCAACGTCAGCACCAACCTGATCGTCAACCGCGATAAGCCGCCCTTCGACAACGCCGATCTCCGGCGAGCGATGGCACTCGCCCTCGACCGCAAGGCCTTCAACGACATTCTCGCGGAAGGGCATGACGACATCGGCGGCACGATGCTGCCGCCGCCGCAGGGCGTCTGGGGCATGCCGAAGGAGATGCTGGAGACGATCCCCGGCTATGGGCCCGACGTCGCCAAGGCCCGCGAGGAGGCGCGCGCGATCATGACGAAGCTCGGCTACAGCGCCGAGAAGCCGCTCAAGATCAAGGTCTCCACGCGCAACATCCCGGTCTACCGCGACCCCGCGGTGATCCTGATCGACCAGCTCAAGCAGATCTACATCGAGGGCGAGCTCGAGGTAGTCGATACCGGCGTCTGGTTCTCCAAGGTCGCGCGCGGCGACTATTCCGTGGGCCTCAATCTCACGGGGAACGCCGTCGACGATCCCGATCAGGCCTTCTACGAGAACTACTCCTGCGGCTCCGAGCGCAACTACACGCATTACTGCAACAAGGAGCTGGAGAAGCTCTTCGATCAGCAGTCGCAGATGACGGATTTCGCAAAGCGTAAGGCGCTGGTCTGGCAGATCGACAAGCAGCTCCAGGAGGACGTCGCGCGCCCGATCATCTTCCACATCCGCGCGGGCACCTGCTGGAAGCCCTACGTGAAGGGCGTCACCATCATGGTGAACAGCTCCTACAACGGCTACCGCTACGAGGATTTGTGGCTCGACAAGTGAGCGAGCCCTTGCGAAGCCCCTCCCCTCTTGAAGGGGAGGGTAGGGAGGGGGGTGCCACAGGCACGATTTTCTCGCCGCTACCGCGGCGCGACCCCACACCCGGCAATGCTTCGCGTTGCCGACCTCTCCCTCAAGGGGAGAGGAGCGCGATACGGTAGGAGTTTGCGGACTTGGCGGCCTATCTGGTCCGGCGCTTCTCGCTGATGATCCTGACCCTGTTCGGGATCTCCGTGGTCGTCTTCGTGCTGCTGCGGCTCGTGCCGGGGAACATCGCGGACATCCTCTTCGACGCCGCGGGGCTCATCAATCCCGCGGAGAAGGCGCAGCTCGAGCGCGAGCTCGGCCTCGACCGGTCGATCCCCGTGCAATACGCGGCGTGGATGGGCGGGCTCCTTCAGGGCGATCTCGGCTACTCCTACAAATCCGAGCGCCGCGCGGTCGAGGAGATCGCGCCCCGCATTCCCGTGACCGCGAAGCTCGCGGCGCTGGCACTCGCCTTCTCGATCCTCATCGGCGTGCCGCTCGGCGTGGTGAGCGCGGTGCGCCAGGACACGATCCTCGATTATTTCCTGCGCGTCCTCAGTCTGAGCGGACTTTCCATGCCCGCATTCTGGCTCGGGCTCCTGATTCTCATGGGTTTCGTCGCGCAATTCGGGGACATCCCGATCTACAGCGACGAGCCGCAGAGCTTCTGGCGCTCGCTCCTCATCTACAGCGTACCCGCCGCCGCCGTGGGTTTCCGCAGCTCCGCCCTCGTCATGCGCCTGACGCGCTCCTCGATGCTGGAGGTGCTGCGCCAGGATTACGTCCGCACCGCGCGCTCCAAGGGCGCCTCCGAGCGCTCCGTCAATTACCACCATGCGCTGCGGAACGCGCTGCTGCCGGTGGTGACGGTGATCGGCATCGAGGCGGCCTTCCTCGTGGGCGGCCTCATCGTCACGGAGACCGTCTTCAACATTCCCGGCATCGCGCGCTACCTCGTGGAGGCGCTGCGCTGGCGCGACTACCCGATCGTCCAGACCCTCGTCATGTTCATCGCGGTGGTGGTCGTCGTCGTGAATTTCCTTGTCGATCTCCTTTATGCCGCGCTCGATCCGCGGATCAAATACGCGGAGTAGGGGGAGCCGCCCTCATGCAGAGCGACGTCGATTACGGCGCGGAACTGAAACGGGCGGGAGCCTCCGCGGAGGGTCGCTTGGGCCGGCTCGTCTATCTCCTCCGCCGCTATCCCCTGGGCGCGATCGGCGCTCTCATCCTCGCGGCCTTCGTCTTCGCGGCGGTCTTTGCGGACTTCATCACGGCTTTCGATCCCGTCTCGACCAATGCGCGGCTCTCGCTGGCGCCGCCGGGGCCCCTGCATCCGCTCGGCGCCGATTTCATGGGGCGCGACGTCTGGAGCCGCATCGTTTATGGGGCCCGCATCTCGCTCGCAGTGGGCCTGGGCTCGACCGCCCTCGGCTGCGCCCTCGGCGTCGTCCTCGGTCTCGCCTCGGGCTATCTCGGCGGCTGGGTTGACCTCGTGACCCAGCGCGTCGTCGACATCCTCCAGGGCCTGCCGCTCCTGGTGCTGGCGCTGGTGATGGCGGCCGCTCTTGGTCCCTCGCTCGAGAACACGATCCTCGCGATCTCGATCCCGCTCATCCCCTACGTTGCACGCGTCATCCGTGCGAACACGCTGACGCTCCGCGAGATGCCCTTCATCGAGGCCGCGAAGGCCGTCGGCATGAGCGAAGTCCGCATCGCCGTGCTGCACATCCTCCCGAACACGCTGGCGCCGCTCATCGTGCTCGCGACCGCGCAGCTGGGATCGGCGATCCTGACGGAAGCCTCGCTCTCCTTCCTCGGCCTCGGCATTCCCGAGCCGCATGCCTCCTGGGGCCGCATGCTCTCGGAATCGGCCGCCGAATACGTGCGCACGGCGCCCTGGCTCGTGATCTTCCCCGGCGTCGCGATCAGCCTCGTCGTTTTCGGCACCAATCTCCTGGGCGACGCGCTCCGCGACATCCTCGATCCCCGGCAGCGCAGCTGATGGCGGCCGATCCCGGCACCGTCTTGGAGGTCGAGGGTCTCCGGACCGTCTTCTTCACGCGCCGCGGCCTCATCAGGGCCGTCGACGACGTCTCCTTCTCGCTCCGCGCGGGCGAGACGCTGGCGGTGGTCGGCGAATCCGGCTGTGGCAAAAGCATGACCGCGCTCTCGATCATGCGCCTCGTCCCCGATCCCCCGGGGCGCATCGTCGGCGGCCGGGTGAGGCTCGAGGGCCGCGATCTCCTGGCGCTCGACGAGACGGAGATGCGCGACGTCCGCGGCAACGAGATCTCCATGATCTTCCAGGAGCCTATGACCTCGCTCAATCCCGTCCTCACGATCGGCGAGCAGGTAAGCGAGGCGATCTGGCTCCACCGCGACGTTTCCGCGCGGGAGGCGATGGCGGAGGCGGTCGAGATGCTGCGCCTCGTCAAGATCCCCGATCCGCTGCGGCGCGCGCGGGAATACCCGCATCAGCTTTCGGGCGGCATG
The DNA here is from genome assembly GCA_035541215.1 of Allostellaceae bacterium. Taxonomy (GTDB): domain Bacteria; phylum Pseudomonadota; class Alphaproteobacteria; order ATCC43930; family CGMCC-115725; genus DASZHJ01. The sequence continues at coordinate 23,341 of DATKNV010000020.1, forward strand.
CGCCAGCGCGCGATGATCGCGATGGCGCTCGCCTGCCATCCCAAGGTCCTGATCGCGGACGAGCCCACCACCGCCCTCGACGTGACGATCCAGGCGCAGATCCTCGACCTCATGCTGGGGCTGCAGCGCGAGCTCGGCACCGCGATCGTGCTGATCACCCACGATCTCGGCGTGGTCGCGGAGACCGCGCAGCGCGTCGTCGTCATGTACGCGGGCAAGAAGGTCGAGGAAGCCGCCGTCGAGGTGCTCTTCGAGGACCCGCTCCACCCCTATAGCCAGGGACTTCTCAACTCGATCCCGCGGCTTCCCTCGATGGGCGGCGCGCCCGAGGGCGGCGGGGAGCGGCTCAAGGAAATTCCGGGCACGGTCCCCTCGCTCGTGGACCTGCCGCCGGGCTGTATCTTTGCGCCGCGCTGCGCCTTCGCGGACGAGCGCTGCCGGCGCGAGTATCCGCCCTACGAGGAGAAGCGGCGCGGCCATTGGGCCGCCTGCTGGCATTCCGACGAGATCGCCGGAGCGCAAGCGTGAGCGCGCCCGCCGTTATCGAGGTCGCCGATCTCAAGAAGCATTATCCCGTGCGCAGGGGGCTGCTCCGCCGCGCGGTCGGGCAGGTCTACGCGGTCGACGGCGTGAGCTTCGCGGTTGCGGAGGGCGAGACCCTGGGCCTCGTCGGCGAGAGCGGCTGCGGCAAGTCGACGGTGGCGCGGACGGTGCTGCGCCTCATTGAGCCGACCGGCGGCAGCATCCGGCTCGGCGGGCGCGACATCACGCACCTCCCGAAGGCGGAGCTACGCCCCTACCGGCGGGAGATGCAGATCATCTTCCAGGACCCCTTCTCCTCGCTCAACCCCAGGATGTCCGCGGGCGACATCGTGGCGGAGCCGCTCCGCGTCCACGGCGTCTCCAAGCCGGAGCGGAGGGAGCGCGTGGCGGCGCTCTTCGCGCAGGTGGGCTTGCGGCCCGCGCAGATGCGGAGCTTCCCGCACGAGTTCTCCGGCGGGCAGCGCCAGCGCATCTGCATCGCCCGCGCGCTCGCGCTCGAGCCCAAGCTCATCGTCGCGGACGAGCCGGTCTCCGCCCTCGACGTCTCGATCCAGGCCCAGGTCATCAACCTCATGATGGACCTGCAGCAGCGGAAGCGGCTCTCCTACATTTTCATCGCCCACGATCTCGCGGTGGTCGAGCACATCAGCCGCCGCATCGCCGTCATGTATCTCGGCAAGATCGTGGAACTGGCGGAAAAGCAGGAGCTCTTCCTGCACCCGCTCCATCCCTACACCGAGGCGCTGCTCTCGGCGGTGCCGGTGCCGAATCCGCGGCTGAAGCGCACGAAGCGACTCATCCCGGGGGACGTGCCGAGTCCGATGAACCCGCCGCCGGGCTGCGCCTTCCACACGCGCTGCCCCTATGCCGAGGCGCGCTGCCGCAGCGAGGCCCCGCGTTTGCGCGAGCTCGCGCCGGGCCATTGGGCCTCCTGTCATCGTCACAACCTAACCTAGAAATAATCACCTGAAGTGCAAGCGTCTGTGATCCGGATCACAGTGTCCGCGGGTTGGCGGCGGTATCGATCTGCGTGCCCCCTTATGGTGGCGCGGAGCGGGATCGGGGGTTTGCAGCCTCCGGCCGTCGCCATTCATCAAAAAGGAGTAATTGGGCGCCTAGAGTTCCTTTGCATCGTTCCATTTTGAGTATTTGCGCGTTGCGAGACCATGAGCCCTAAGGTATTGCTGTGACTTGGGAACCGCAGAGCGGCCCCGGCGACGTGTTGCCGGAGGTCGAGGGCGCTTGCGGGGTGGCTGTGTGCACCGAATTGGGGGGCGAATGCAGCATCACCGGGGGGACGGGAGACGGCCTCGGCGGCGTGGAGCAATTTATGCGGCGATCATGGCGGCGCTGGCGACGATGATCGCATCCGGCACGTCATGGGCGCAGGCACCGAGACTTCCAGGAGCCGCCGAGCCGCCGCGCACGCGGCCGCTGCCTGAGCCGCCCACCGGCGGTACCTTCGACTTCAGCATCGAGACGCCGCGCCGCTCGCCGGTGCCGCGCGCGGTGGACGAGCTGCGCTTCGAGCTCAAGGACGTCGTCATCGTCGGCGCCAAGGTCTTCACGATCGAGGAGCTGCGCCCGCTCTGGGCGCCGCTGATCGGCAAGCAAGTCGGCCTCTCCGACATTCTCAACGTCGCCGACGCGATCGAGGGCAAGTACCGCGAGCGCGGCTACATCATCAGCCGCGCCTACGTCCCGCCCCAGCGCGTCGGGAACGGCATCTTCACGATCAACGTGGTCGAGGGCTACGTGAGCGCGCTCGCGATCGAGGGCGGCGACGCCGGCGTGCGCTCGCTGGTGACGGCCTACGTCAGCCCCGTCCTCGCCTCGCGCCCGCTCGAGCTCGAGCCGATGGAGCGCGGGCTTCTGCTCTCGAACGATCTGCCGGGCGTGGCGGCCTCGGGCCTGCTGCGGCCCTCGCCGGATCAGCCGGGCGCCTCCGATCTCGTCGTGACGGTCAACCAGACGGAATTCAACGGCGGCGTCTCCGTCAACAACCGCGGCTCTGCATTCACGGATCTCTGGACGCTCATCGGCGACGCCGAGTGGAACTCGCCCACGGGCGCCGGCGATCAGCTTTCGGCGAATATCCAGAGCGCGCCCGATCCCACGACGCGCATCCAGGGCACGGCGCGCTATCAGCACCCCCTCTTCACCAACGGAATGACCGCGAGCGCCTACATCACGGTCTCGAACGGCGCGCCGGCGGGCGGCAACCTCAACGCGCTCAAGCTCACCACCAACAGCCTCGCGATCGGCCCGCGCCTCAGCTACCCCGTGATCCGCTCGCGGGCGGAGAACGTCTCGATCGACGTCGGCTTCACCTATCAGGACTCGGAGATCGATTCGCTCGGGACCGAGCTCAGCCACGATCACTGGCGGGTCCTCGACGTCGCCGTCACCTACTCGCAGGTGGGGTTCCTGAACGGCAGCACCAGCGCGACCTTCGACGTGGCGCAGGGCCTCCCGTGGTTCGGTGCGACCGAGAACGGATCGCCCTCGCTCTCGCGTCCGAGCGCGCGTACGGATTTCACGAAGCTCGTTGCTAACCTGAAGCGCATCCAGGTGATCTGGGGCGGCCTCAATTTCGCGCTCAACGCCCAGGGCCAATACTCGTTTGCGCCGCTGGTCTCGGGCGAGCAGATCGCCTTCGGCGGCGACCAGAGCTCGGCCACCGGCAATACGCTCATCGGCCGCGGCTACGATCCCAGCGCGATCACCGGCGACAGCGGGATCGGCGGGTCCTTCGAGCTGCGCTACGACACGCGCTTCCCCGACTACCACCTGGAATCGGTCGAGCCCTACGTGTTCTACGACACCGCCAAAATCTGGAACAAGCTCGGTACAGCGGGCCTCGGCAACGTCGTCGCCTCCTATGGCGGCGGCATTCGGCTGACGCTGCCGTACAACATCTTCGTGGGCGGCGAGTTCGCGCAGACCCTGAAGTCGGTGCCGGGCAGCGACAACGGCAAGAAGCAGACGAGAGGCCTATTGAACGCTTCGATACGGTTCTGATTCAGAGGACAGCAAGCTCATGCAGTACCGTTCCTTCCGCTCGCTCCGCGACGTTCTGCTGACTTCGACGGCGCTGGTGGCAGCGCTCACGGCGGCTGAGCGCGCCTCTGCCGGGCCGCTCGGGACGCCGCAGGTTCAGGCGGGCCAAGTGACGGTAACCTCACCCGCCGCCAACAAGACCGTTATCAATCAGGCGACGAGCAAGGCGATCCTGAATTGGAACGCCTTCTCGATCCCCTCGGGCTCGAGCGTGCAGTTCGTGCAGCCTAGCGCGGGCTCGATCGTGCTCAACCGCGTGACCGGCGGCACCGTCACCAACATCGCGGGCCAGCTCACGGCGAACGGCCAGGTCTGGATCGTCAACCCGAACGGCGTCTTCTTCGGGCCGGGCGCGCAGGTGAACGTGGCGGGGCTCATCGCGACGACGGCGGACATCCGCAACCAGGACTTCCTGAGCGGGAACTACAAGTTCGGGATCGGCTCGAGCAACCCCAACGCCTCGATCGTGAACCAGGGGAC